>CACZTL010000061.1 GCA_902784165.1 uncultured Lachnospiraceae bacterium
CAGGACTGACACAAAGGGACTGTCCCCATCTGACACACTTTAACTTTTTTCAGGCATCAGGATACTTAAGGATGCACTCTACATCATAATCATCAAACTGCTCACGTCCTTTAAGTCCGCACAGCTCTATAAGACAAACTATCTTTACAACCTCTCCTCCGAGCTGCTCAACAAGCTTTATCATAGCACCCAGGGTTCCGCCTGTAGCAAGAAGGTCATCTATAAGAACTACCCTTTGACCCGGTTTGATCGCATCCTTTTGTATCTCCACGGTTGCCGTTCCGTACTCAAGCTCATAATCAGCACTTATAGTCTCATATGGAAGCTTACCCTTTTTTCTCACGGGAACAAAGCCCTTATTCATAGCATAAGCCACAGGGGCGCCAACAAGAAAGCCTCTTGCCTCTGATCCGGCGATCAGATCAAAATCAACATCAGACAGGATGTTTTTTATGCTGTCTGTGGAAAGCTTAAGTCCCTCTGCATTTCCGAAAAGAGGCATGATATCCCTGAAAATAATACCTTTCTTTGGGAAATCAGGTATTTCTCTGATATAATCTTCTATTGTTTTCATCTGTTTTCTCCTTTACACTAAACAACAGGTTTAGTTGCCTGCCATGCGGGAACATTCACTGTATATCACATAATTATTCTCAAGCATTCGTTGTATATCATCATGCAGACCGGCTCGCTCCATCTTGGCAATTGCCTGTTCCATATTAGGAGGATAAAAGAACGTGCCGTGACAATCAGTGCACAGGATATCAACACGCTTATTCTGTATCATATCAAGCGCATGACGAAAAGCACCGAACTTAAGCAAATGCTCTGTGTTCATCTGTATCATAACATTCATCTGAAGCAATTCATTAATAAGCTTTTTATTTCCGTACTCGAAATACCTTTCCAGATGCGCAATGATTACCTTTACATTGCGAACCTCCATGAGTCGCTGTACATTTTCAAGTACTTCATGATTCCACTTTGCAAACGGAAGCTCTAACAAAATATAGTCAGACATCCCCATACAAAGCTTAGGTATCCAGCTGTTAAAGATGAGCGACTTATGGTATCCGACCTCCGTACCTAAAACCACTGTGCGCATAAACGATTCATATTCCGTGCCTTTTAAGGCTTCACAAAGAGATAAATATGCATTTTCCCTGCGGGTAAGATACGACTCTACAGTCTCGTCAGGATAAAAATGCGGAGTAACCACAGCGCCCATGCAGCCCTGGTCTACCATCATCTTGATCATCTGCATAGCTTCGTCAGTATTCTTGCAGCCCAGATCCATCCCGGGTAGGAAATGTGTATGCAGATCATAATATTCATGTTTGTCCATCCGGTCTCCCCTTAGCGTTTTTCGTTAATATCACCGTTTCTGTAAGCTGCTATCAGATCTTTCAAATCCTGAATTTCTTCTTTTATCTCTTTTCCCTGATCGGTATCCTTTACAAATATCCTCTCTTTTTCCAAAATCGAATAGACATTATCCGAGATAATGTCGTATCCGTTTCTTACGGCGTCCTCAGTTGACGTAAAAGGCTTATGAGCTGATATATACTTTCCGATAGAATTAAATATAAGTGTATAACCTGCTATGCCGGTCTCTTTTTGATAAGCCCTGGAAAAACCTCCGTCTATCATAAAGACCTTACCGTCAGCCTTAACAGGCTCTTCACCGTCACGCTGCTTAACGGGAACGTGACCATTGATTATTATGCCTTTGTCCGGATCCAGTCCGAACTCTTTAAGAATCATAACAGCAGCATCGCTGTCCTTTATCAATTTATAGTAAGGATTCTTTTTTTCCTTCTTAGCCTCTTTATCATCTGTTATATACCTTTCAAATGTAGCCATCTTTGCTTTACCGAAAAGAGGCGATCCCGGCGCATTCCAAAGATACCAAAGTATATCCCCTGCTCTTATAATATCCGAAAACTCATCAGATGTAAAACCTTTTCTTACTAAACTTTCTAATTTATCGAAAAGCTCTTTGCCTTTGTAGCTCTGACCGTATATCTTAACCGACTTTAACGACCCGTCTTCATTAAGAGGAACACAAGCGTGGAACATAAGATTTCCGTTGTATTTCAGGTAAAGATCCCCCTTTCTGACCAGTATATCCGCATGCCTTCTAAGCTTGCGACAGTTTTTAAACACTCTTTCAAGATACCCTATAAGCTCTTTTTCATCATCGTTTAACTCATAAGGCGCAGCCGGATCTATGGTAGGATACTCTGTGTCCTTCAGTGGTATTTCCCTTCCGTCCTGAAGAAGCACACCCTTTTCGTAATCTATATTTTCAAGTATCCTCCTGTCATCCATACAAAATTCGGGATTATCAATAACAATTTTGCCCTCAATCTTCCACTGGATAACAGAAATAGCCTTATGCATCTTCATAGTCATCTGGGTTTCTTCATCATAGGCAATTTCCCGATCCTTTATTGCATAGCATTCACAAGGATCTTCTTTATAATACTTGTATGCAAATTCGCGAAGCGGGTCTGTGTTTATTCCGTAGCCTTCATTTATGATATCCAAAGCATCGTATCTTAAGGAACCGCGAAGCACGTTGCATATACAGGCAGCGTGCCCGAGGGCCGCTCCCATCCATACAACATCATGATTACCCCACTGAACATCAAACGAATGATAATTTTCAAGAAAATCCATGATAAAGTGTGGACCCGGTCCTCTGTCATAAATGTCACCTACTATATGAAGCCTGGCTATAACCATCCTGCGGATAAGATATGACAAAGCTTTTATAAAATCATCAGCTCTTCCTGTAGCTACAACGCTTTCAACAAGTGTGTCTAAATATTTTTTTTTGTCAGCCGCAGCAGACGGAGCATCGATAAGCTCTTCAAAAATTACGGCATATTCCTCCGGAATAGCTTCTCTGACCTCGCTTTGCGGGTATTTTGCAACTGCCTGTCTGCACACAAGAATTAGCTTATTTATTATATCTTTATATTCTTCATCACCAAATCCGCCCAGGCGGTTGATTTGCTCAAGCTTTTCCTTAGGATAATAAATAATGGTGGCAAGCTCGCATTTTTGAGCCTCTGACACGGTATCGCCGAGAGCATCACCTATTTTCCTGCGCACAGCTCCTGAACCGTTTTTTATAACATGAAAAAAAGCTTCATGTTCACCGTGTATATCAGAAATAAAATGCTCCGTTCCCTTAGGAAGTTCAAGCTTAGCCTCCGACTCTATTATGCCGGCGCAGGCACTTGATATATCAGGGTATTCCTTTGAAAGTATTTTTAAAGTTCGTAATCTTTCGTTTTCCATATCTTCTCCGGTGTGCCGTAAGGCACAAAAGGCAGTTAAATCCGTTCTACGGCAATATCCGTTTTTATGTCATTTATATCTTTGTTTGCTTTAAAAGCATCGGCGGAATCACAAGCGCCGAGCGTAAACTCCCCTGCAAGAACAATTTGTCTTATTTTATCCTCAAACGATTTAACAGCATTTTTAAGTTCTTCATTATCCGTATCTATCCAGACGCGTATCTTATCCATCACCTCAAACCCTGCTTCCTTGCGCATCGTTTGAAGCTTGCTTACTATTTCCCTGAAATAACCTTCAGATATAAGTTCATCTGTAAGCTGTGTGTCAAAGACTACTGTGATGCCGTTATCGGAATCAGCGGTAAATCCTTCAGCCTGTGTCATACCTATAAGAAGATCATCTTTTGCAAGCTCGATATTATTACCGTCTATCATAAGCTTAAGTATACCGCTCTCATTCAGCTCAGCCACGGCTTTATTTCCGTCAAGCTCTTCAAGCGTCTGCTTGATCTTTCCTATCGTCTTGCCGAACTTAGGTCCGAGTGTCTTAAGCTGAGGCTTTAAGGTATATTTTGTGTACTCGGAAACATCCGTCTTCCACTCTACAACCTTTACGTTAAGCTCGTCGCTGATTATGTCGGTATAAAAATCATCAAGCGCAAACGGCGCACAAGCATACATCTTTCCGATAGGCTGTCTGGTTTTTATTCCCGTAGAATTTCTGCATGCGCGTCCGAGAACAACCACCTTAAGAACCTCGTCCATATTTTTTTCAAGCTCTTTATCTGTAAATGCAGCATCGCTTACAGGGTAATCACAAAGATGAACGCTTTCCGGTGCTCCTTTATCTACGCTTCTCACAAGGTTCTGATATATACTTTCGGACATGAACGGTATCATGGGTGCTGCAAGCTTTATCAATTCTGTAAGCGTTGTGTACAGTGTCATATACGCGTTTACCTTATCCTGCTCCATACCGGGCGCCCAGTATCTTTCACGACAGCGGCGCACATACCAGTTTGAAAGCTCGTCCGTAAAATCCTCAAGACATCTGGCAGCTTCGGTAATGCGCAGATTAGACAGATGTCCGTCGGTTTCGCTTATAACCGTCTGAAGTCTCGAAAGAATCCATCTGTCCATAACAGTAAGACTTTCTTTATCTAATGTATGCTTCGTAGGATCAAAGCTGTCAATATTGGCATATAGCACATAAAATGAATACGTATTCCAAAGTGTCGATAAAAACTTCCTCTGACCCTCACTCACAGCCTTATCGTAAAATCTGTTAGGCAGCCAGGGCATAGAATTTTCGTAAAAATACCAGCGGATAGCATCTGCTCCGTGCTTGGCAAGCGCTTCCATAGGATCGACAGCATTGCCTTTTGACTTACTCATCTTCTGACCTTCTTCATCAAGCACATGGCCGAGAACGATTACATTCTCATATGGCGCTTTGTTAAAAAGCAGGGTTGAGATGGCAAGGAGAGAATAAAACCATCCTCTTGTCTGGTCAACGGCCTCTGAAATAAACTGCGCGGGGAACTGGGCTTTAAAGATTTCTTCATTCTCAAACGGATAATGATGCTGCGCAAACGGCATGGATCCGGAATCAAACCAGCAATCTATTACCTCGGGCACTCTCTTTGCGGTTCCGCCGCATTTATCACATTTAAAATGTATTTTATCTATATAAGGTCTGTGCAGCTCTATAGCTTCAGGACAATCATCTGCTTTTTCCTTAAGCTCCTTTATGCTTCCTACCGAGGTGAGATTTCCGCAGTCATCACACTTCCATACGTTAAGAGGAGTTCCCCAGTAACGGTCACGGCTGATCCCCCAGTCCTGAAGATTCTCAAGCCATGCCCCGAATCTGCCGGTTCCTATAGACTCAGGGATCCAGTTTATTGTTTGGTTATTCCTGATAAGATCTTCTTTAACATCTGTCATACGGATGAACCATGACTCCCTTGCATAGTATATAAGAGGTGTGTCACAGCGCCAGCAGAATGGATAATCATGGATAAATTTCGGTGCATCAAAAAGTCGTCCGCTTGTCTTCAGATCCTTTATGATCTCAGGATCGGCATCCTTAACAAACATCCCCTCATAAGGAGTATCGGCTGTCATATTTCCCGCAGCATCAACAAACTGTATAACAGGAAGATCATAATCCCTTCCAACTCTTGCATCATCCTCACCGAACGCAGGCGCAATATGTACAATTCCCGTACCGTCTGACATCGTTACATAACCGTCACATGTGATAAAATGTGACTTTTTGCCGCTTTCTTCGCAAACTCTTCCGGAACCCTCAAATAACGGCTCATACTCTTTTCGCTCAAGGTCTCGTCCGGTAAACTCTTCGATTATATTATAATCAGAGGTATCTTTATCCGCTTGTGCTTCCGGATTATTCTTTTCGAAAAGACCGCTGAGTACCTTATCTGCAAGAGCCTTTGCAAGTATGTAGGTAAAACCGTCAGCCGCCTTAACCTTTATATAAACCTCATCTGGATTCACGCAAAGTGCAACATTAGAAGGCAAAGTCCAGGGCGTAGTAGTCCATACAAGATAGTAAACGTCTTCACCTTTTGCCTTAAACCTTGCTATAGCCGAACGCTCTTTAACCTCTTTGTACCCTTGCGCAACCTCGTGAGAAGACAGAGGGGTACCGCAACGCGGGCAATAAGGAACTATTTTATAACCCTTATACAATAAACCTTTGTCAAATATCTCCTTAAGTGCCCACCACTCTGACTCTATATAGTCATTCTCATATGTTATATAGGGATTTTCCATGTCGGCCCAAAAGCCTACTTTTGAAGAAAACTCTTCCCACATACCCTTATACTTCCATACACTTTCACGGCATTTTTTTACAAAGGGCTCTACACCGTACTCTTCAATCTGTTCTTTGCCGTCAAGTCCGAGTGCCTTTTCCACCTCAAGCTCAACAGGAAGTCCGTGAGTGTCCCATCCGGCTTTTCTGGGCACATAATACCCCTTCATAGTACGGTATCTCGGAATCATATCCTTTATTACTCTTGTCAGCACATGTCCGATATGAGGCTTTCCGTTTGCAGTGGGGGGACCGTCATAAAATGTATAGGTTTCCTTACCTTCGTTCTTTTTAAGACTTTTTTCAAATATGTCATTTCCCTTCCAGAAATCCTCAACCTCCTGCTCCCTTTCTGAGAATTTCATATCCGGTGATACCTTGTTATAAACCATCTTTACGCCCTTTCTTGTTTTTTTAATATAGTTACCTTCTGTCTCCTGCTGTAAGTGTTTCAGCCGGGAACAGTCCCTTTATATCATTAAATAAGTTTCCTTTTATCCTATAAAACTTGCCGGTAAAAGTCAAGAAAAAAACCGGCTCCCGCCGGTAATTTATATATGTGTAAAAAGAAACAGTATCTTAGTATTAAATTATTTCATAAACTGGTCAAGTGCTGTATTAAGCATATCAAGCGCATCGGAATCATCACCATGTGCTGAATCCACTATACAATGTGCTACATGCTCTTTTAAAAGCTCGCGCCCTATATTATTTACTGCCGATTTAACCGCTGCCAGCTGTATAAGAACTTCAGAACAGTCAGTCTCATTTTCAACCATAAGCTTTATATGCTGCATATGACCTATAGCTCTGCTGAAACGGTTTAATATCTTCTTTGTATGAGCGGGGTCATGCTTATGCGCATGAACATGACCGTCATGCGAGTGCTTCTCATCTTCATCTATATAACGTATCCCTTTCTCAATCTCTTCATCCGTAGCAATACGTACCGTGACATGACCGTGATTCCTAATATGCACATGTGCATGATTATCCCTGTGCATCTGTGCGTGTTCTTTTTCACTCAGCAATCTCTGCTCATCGTCCGTATCATGTTTATGCAAATGTTTTTCTTCAGACATATTTCAAGCTCCTCATCTTTTATATAATTTGTATATAATATCACTTTTTATATAACAAATAAAGACTTTTTTGGGTGTAAGAAAATAATATACAGGTGTACAGGGTATGTTGTGTAAAACCTTTGAAACTCTTCAATTGACCTTATCCCGATAATCCTTTATAATCAAAAATTAATAACATTTTCAGGGAGGTCATTATGAACGGTAAGAACAAGATAATAGATCTGCATACACATTCAACTTATTCTGACGGATCTGACACGCCGGCTGCTCTGGTTGAAATAGCAAAGGCTGCCGGTGTTTCGGCGCTTGCTCTTACCGATCATGATACTGTGTCAGGAGTTAAATCAGCCATAGAAGCGGCGAAGGGCTCCGATCTTGAGATTATCCCCGGCGTAGAATTATCCACCTTTTACAAAAAGCACGAAATTCATGTCGTCGGTCTTTTTATAGACTACAACAACAGATATTTCAAGGGCGAGCTCAACCAGATACGTTTCATTCGCGAGGAGAGAAACCGAAAGATGTGCGCAAAGCTTCATATGCTCGGCATTGACATAGATTATGACCATATGGTTGAGATATATAAGAGCAATATGATCACACGGGCTCATATCGCTGACTTTTTAGTAAACAAAGGATATATAGCAACACGAAAGGAAGCCTTTGAAAAATACATCGGCTCTCACTGCCCCGCCTTTATCCAATGGGAAAAGATCCATGTCATAAAAGGGATACGCCTTATACGCGCTTCCGGAGGGGTGCCTATACTTGCCCACCCGGTTGCATATAAGATGGACGACAAAGAGCTTGACGAGCTTGTTTCCACATTAAAAGAAAACGGACTCATCGGCATGGAGGTTTATTATTCAACAAACTCTCAGTCATTTACCGACAAGTCCTTAAGTCTTTGCAAAAAATATGATCTTTTGCCTTCAGGCGGCTCTGATTACCACGGACGGACCAAGCCGCTCATAAAGGTAGGGTCAGGCATGGGTGGACTTAAAGTACCTTATGAGCTTCTTGAACCGATCAGATGCCGATCTGTTAAATAATCGGTATCACATAAAAAAGGGGCAGTGTGTCGCATTAATGATGGAACAGTCTGACTCCGGTAAAGCACATAACCATATCATGCTTATCGCATGTCTCTATAACCTGATCATCTCTTATAGAGCCCCCGGGCTGAACGATATATTTAACGCCGCTTTTTGCGGCTCTTTCTATATTATCTCCAAAAGGGAAAAATGCATCCGAGCCAAGCGTTACCCCGGTATTTCCCGCGAGCCACTCCTTCTTTTCCGAATCGGTAAATACCTCCGGTCTTTTGGTAAATACTCTCTCCCACTCCCCATCAGCAAGTATATCCTCATAAAACTCACCGATATAAAGATCGATAGCATTGTCCATATCCGCTCTGCCGATCCCTTCTTTAAACGGAAGCCCCAGAACCTTCGGACTTTGTCTTAAATACCAGTTATCAGCCTTGCTGCCTGCAAGCCTTGTACAATGTATCCTTGACTGCTGGCCTGCTCCGATACCAATAGCTTGTCCGTCCTTTACATAACAAACGGAATTCGACTGAGTATACTTAAGAGTGATCAATGCCACAAGCATATCGTTCTTGGCTTCGTCTGAAAGCGCCTTATTCTTTGTTACGATATCACCCAGGAGTTCACCCGTAAGCGGCAAGTCATTTCTTCCCTGTTCAAATGTAACGCCAAATACCTCCTTTCGCTCAATCTTCTGTGGATTATAGTCCGCAGCAATCTTTATAATATTATAATTACCTTTTTTCTTTGACTTAAGAATTTCAAGGGCTTCATCGGAATAACCGGGAGCTATAACTCCATCTGATACTTCAGGCTGTATAAGTCTAGCGGTGTCAGCATCACATTCATCCGAAAGCGCTATAAAATCACCGAAAGAAGACATTCTGTCCGCGCCTCTGGCTCTTGCATATGCACAGGCAAGAGGACTAAGGTCCTTATCCGCATCTATCCTGTAAATACTCTTTAATACATCACTCAAAGGTTTTCCAAGGGCCGCTCCCGCCGGAGACACATGCTTAAAGGATGTTGCAGCCGGTATGCCTGTTGCCTCTTTCAGCTCTTTAACAAGCTGCCAACCGTTTAAAGCGTCAAGAAAGTTTATATATCCGGGTCTGCCGTTTAAAACAGTCACAGGAAGATCGCTGCCGTCCTCCATGTATATTCTTGAAGGCTTCTGATTCGGATTACATCCGTATTTTAATTCAATCTCGTTCATATTTTTATCCTCTTAAAATTATAGCTGTGTATTATTATTGATTCTTATTTATGATACGGCTTTCTGTTTTTCCGGTTTCAATGTCTATGTATCTCACAAAAAGCGAAACCTTATTATCATCATCCAAGCTCTCCCAGCAGGCGGCAGCAAACTCATCTATGTCTCCGGAAATATTTAAACCAACGGGCTCACCGCAAAAGCTCGGAAGCGGATTACCGTCTTGTTGATAAGTATGTATAAAATGCCCTTTTCCTGCAAACGGTTTATCATATGTGTAGAAAAACCTCTCGCAACATTCAGGATTACCGTTCGCGCTTTTTAGTATAGACAGCTTATAAGTAAAACTACCATCTTCAAGAGTGATTATACCGCTGATCCGAGGTGTGTAATTGGGAGCATCCGGCTCAAACTCACGTGTAAACAAGGCTTCTTCAAAAGTCTTCCCGGCCTTCATAAGATCATATACCGTATCCGTCTGGTCTCCGTTTGTGACTATAGTATTATTACCGAAAACTCTTACAGGAGCATAAATAATAAGACTCGGATCCTCTAATCTTGCAGGATCATGAGCCTGAGTCCTGATGCCTTCACCATCCTCAACAAACACTCTGTTTCTGCTGTTTTCACTTCTACCCATGATAAAATAAGCTGTAACAACGCTTTTACCGTCAGACGACATACCAATGATAATCCCGCGTCCGGGGTAAGATGTTCTTGAAATTTCTTCTTTTAAATTATTCATATTTTATCCTCACTTTATTATATCACTTGATATTACGCTTGGAGTGTGTCAGTCGGGGACAGTCCCTTTGTGTCAGTACTGACACAAAGGGACTGTCCCCGACTGACACACTAAAATGTAAATTAAAATTAATAATTCCCGAGCAACCTCATGCTCTTTGCTTCCTCATACATACCCCTGAGCGCATATCTCACTCCGGGATCTGATAAATTACCCTCAAATTCAACAAAAAATCTTGAATCCCATTTTTTTGATCTAAGCGGTCTTGATTCTATCTTCATCATGTTAAGATCATTATACACGATAGGACTAAGCAGATTATAAAGCGTACCTGTTTCATTCGGTGTTTCAAATATAACACTGACCTTTTTTGCATCTTTTAAGAATCGGCGTTCCTTTGAAACAATAACAAATCTCGTAGTATTCCCGCTTACATCGTTAATACGCTCTTTAAGCACATTAAGACCGTAGAGCTCTCCTGCCTCAGTACTTGCTATAGCGGCACAGCTTTTATCACCGTCTTCACTTACCTTCTTTGCGCTTGCTGCCGTATTAGGTGTGCTTATTTGCTCCCATCCCTTATGCTCTTCAAGAAATCCCGCACACTGGAAAAGCGCTTGGGCATGTGAATAGACCTTATTTATGTCATCCATTCCTGCACCGGGAAGAGCAAGAAGAGCATGCTCTATCTCCACAAATTCCTCTGCGACTATATACACCGGAAATTCATTTAGAAGGTCATAAACCTCTGTTACGCTTCCGGCTGTTGAATTTTCAAGCGGAAGGACCGCATAATCAGCCTCATCATTCATTAAGTGCTCAAGCGCTTCCCGCCATGTTGCCGTATTAAAAGCTTTGATATCTCCTGTGAAAAAACGCTTCATAGCGATATAAGCATACGCTCCTTCCACGCCCTGATATACAACCTTTACACCGGTTCTTGGTACATCTTCAAATGTATCATACGGATCCAGCATAGACATGCCGTTTTTTTCCAATTCCCTATATTGAATCTTGCGGCTGTCAAGCATGATCTGCTCGAAAACCTTGCGGATATCCGCAGCATTTTCATCCTTTTCAACAAGCTTCTCTACTGAGGTAAGCTTTTGCTTTTCACGCTCGGCATCATAAACCTTTTTTCCTACATCCTTTTTATGAGCTGCAACCTCTTTTGAAAAACCTATCCTGCGCTCAAGCAGCTTTATTATTTCTCTGTCGGTGGCATCGATGTTTTTTCTGATCTCATTTAAATCAAACATAGCTTTGCTTCCTTTTTTTGTTTTGGGTAAATTACTGATAATATTAACACATTACAAAAACAAATATCAATAGTGTGTCAGCCAACACTATATCCGCCGAATACCCTCCCATAAATACACCAGCACCGTATCCGATAAAAGTTTAGAAAAAAACCTGTGTATCGTACATATAATTCCGGGAGTAACAACAGGAAAACCTATCATAGCGCCTGTTAAAGAAAGCTTTCCGACAGAATAGACATCTGACGCAAACAAAAAGCGCTTAACCCCTCTATCCTTTGTGACTGCAGCAGGTATAAACTCTGTATCCTTTATCCAGTACGGACATACAGCTGTAACCATAATCTTTTTAGGCAATAGCTCCATCCTGAGAGACCGTGTATACTTGAGTAAAAACGATTTTGTTGCAGCATATACGCCCAGCTTATGAAGCGGTTGAAATCCGGCCGTTGAACAAACATTTACAATCCTGTCACCTGAATGCATATAGGACAGGCACATATCTACGGTTTTTACTGCCGCAATGCAGTTTAATTCCGTCATGCCTGTCTGCTCTTTATCGGAGAGTGAGCCGTGGTCACCTATGAGCCCCTTGCCAGCGCAATTAATTAGTATTCTTATTCTTACATTTTCATCTTTTAAGACTTTGCCAAAGGCAGACATATCCTCTTCATCAGTTAAGTCACAACAAATGCAGCGAGTAGTACCCGAAACAAGCCCGGCTGTTTCAACCAGCTTATCTTCTCTACGCGCTACAAGCCAGATTTCATCTAAGTCCTTGAGTTTCTCATACACAAGACAAGCATACATCCGACCCAGCCCTGATGATGCACCCGTAATTACGGCAATATTCTTTTTTACAGGTGTATTGATCCGATCCTGTTTCCGCTTCGGAATTCTGTACCACAAAAGCTCTAAGCCGACAACTGCCGCACCTGTCAGGAGCGCTATTATAAATAATCGACCCGCTATACCGGCGACCACTGCAAACATATTATTTACCTCAAAATCTTTACATATCATACATGTGTCAGTATGTGATACTACGCTACTGACGGCAAGGTCATTTAAATAGGACTAATTATACGTTTTTATCTGTACTATTTAACAGGAACAGAATCCCTGAAATGTCTTAAGCAAATGACATTTTTACGGTACAGGTTTGACACACGAAGTCAGATGTTTAGTTATTAAAACGCATTAAATACCTTGCATAATTTATCCTTCATTTCTGTAACATGACTTTCGTTGATGATCAGCGGCGGTACAAAGCGTATCACATCAGCTCCCGCAGAAAACAGTATAAGTCCCTCTTCAAGCGCTTTCTTAATAACCTCTGCAGGAGGTACTGTGACAACAATGCCCTGCATAAGTCCTTTACCGCGGCGAGCCTTTACAAAATCATAAGCTTCTACTAACTCATCAAGTGCTTTCTCAAGAACAGGAGTTATTTCATTTACATGATCCGTAAGCTTTTCGGACTCTATCATATCAATCGTCTTACATACAGCGGCGGCAGCAAAAGGATTACCGCCGTATGTGGAGCCGTGATCACCGGGAACTAAAACATCAGCCGCCTTACCTCTTGCCATAAAAGCACCTACAGGCACGCCCTGTCCTAAAGCCTTTGCAGTGGTCATAACATCGGGAATAATTCCGTATTGCATATAAGCATAAAGAGATCCCGTACGACACAGACCGCACTGTATTTCGTCAAGTATAAGCAGCATTCCGCGCTCATCACAAAGAGTACGAATTCCCTCAAGAAACTTTTGGTCAGCCGGGTAGATGCCGCCTTCACCTTGAACAGTTTCAAGTATTACGGCAATCGTTTTATCATTTACAAGATTTTTTACACTTTCAAGATCATTATAATCAGCGAACCTGATACCGGGTATCATGGGACCGAATGCTTCCTGATAATGCTTGTTTCCTGTAAGCGCAAGTGCCCCCATGGATCTTCCGTGAAAGGAGTGACCCATAGCTATGATCTCGTGGTCCGTGCGTCCGTCTTTCTCATATCCGTACTTTTTGGCAAGCTTAAGCGCGCCTTCAATCGCCTCGGTACCACTGTTTGTAAAGAACACCTTATCCATACCGGAACATTCAGTAAGCTTCTTTGCGGCTTCCGCCATAGGTTCATTATAAAAATAATTGGATGTATGAATCAGCTTGTCAAGCTGGTTTTTAAGCGCATCGTTAAATTCCTTGTTATTATATCCGAAAGCATATACCGCTATTCCCGCTCCGAAGTCCAGATATTTCTTTCCCTCAGTATCATACAGATATACCCCCTCCCCGTGGTCAAGAACTATCGGATAACGGTTGTATGTATGTATTATATGTTCCTCAGCCATCTGCATGATGGCAGCTGTATCTGTTGCGTTCATGGTTTTCTCCCTGTTCATTATCATTTATTAAAGATTGCGCTTTGTGTGTCAGTCGGGGACAGTCCCTTTGTGTCACTCCTGACACAAAGGGACTGTCCCCGACTGACACACAAATCAATCACTAACTTTTATATTGTCTTTTATTATATTAAATTTGTCAACATTTGTTATTACCGGTCAATCAGTCTATAGTATGCAAATTATATAAAGGCCGTCCCCGTTGACATAAAAAAAGACCACTGGACTATCCCCCGTGATCTTTAAGCATATATTTCTTATAATCAATTATCCTTTTGTGACTTTCTGCGAAGCCATTTCAGGAAGCCGACACCATCGCTGTCATAATGATTGTTATTAACCTTTCGCTCTTTAGGTTCAGACTTTACCTTTTCCTTGTTGGCTTTCTTTGCTTCTTTTTCCTCAGCCTTCTTAGCTCCCGACTTATCAGCTGCTGTATTTCCTCCGTCACTCTTTTCAGAAGTACCTGCATCTGAAGCGGTACCGGCTTCCTCACCCGCCTTCTCATTTCCGGTCTCCGCACCCGACGCCGGGGTAGCGGATTTGCTCTTATCCTTGGTCGAACTCCCGGACATATCATAGGGCCAGTAATCAGGATCTTTTGCAGCATTATTTTTGTTGCCGGCAGACATATCATAGGGCCAATAGCCGCTATCCGAAGACTTCTTCTCGGCAGGAGTAAACTTTGCAGGCTCTATCTTTGTTTCCTGCTTTTCTTCCCCAGCCGAAACTTCCACAGGCGCTGCTTCTTTAGTTTCGGGCTCTGCCTCCGGTTCCGGTTCGGAAACAGGTTCTTCTACAGTCTTCTTATGACTCTTAGGAGTTCCGCTGCTCATATCATAGGGCCAACTGCCGTCACCGCCGCTTTTCCCTTTGCCGCCTGACATATCATAAGGCCAGTAGCCGTTATCGGAGGATTTCTTCTCGGCAGGTGTAAACTTTGCAGGCTCTATCTTTGTTTCCTGCTTTTCTTCAGCAACAGGAATCTCTGTTGCCGCCTCAGTCTCTTCCTCCGCAGCCGTCTCAAGCGCAGGTTTCTCTGCCGTCTTCTTATGACTCTTGGGAGTACCGCTGCTCATATCGTAAGGCCACGGCGCATCTGCGCTCTCAGCGCTTCCTGATGCGGCAGACGAAGCACCTGCCTTACTCTTGCCGGTACCGGCGGTCATATCATAAGGCCAGTAACCGTTATCGGAAGATTTCTTCTCAGCAGGTGTAAACCTTGCAGGCTCTATCTTTGTCTCCTGCTTTTCTTCAGCAGGCGTTGCTGCCTCTGCCTCCGGAACCGGCTCAGGCGCAGCTTCAACTGCAGCCTTTTTATGGCTCTTCGGAGTGCCGCTGCTCATATCATACGGCCACGGTGCGTCTGTGCTCTTACTGCTTTCGGAAGAAGCCGCCGCTTTACTCTTGCCGGCTCCACCGGTCATGTCATATGGCCAGTAACCGTTATCGGAGGATTTCTTCTCAGCAGGCGTAAACTTAGCAGGCTCTATCTTTGTTTCCTGCTTTTCCTCAGCAGCCGGAGCTTCAACCTCCTCTTGCGGCTTTAACACCGGCTCCTCTGTTGTTTTCTTATGACTCTTAGGAGTACCGCTGCTCATATCATACGGCCACGGCGCATCTGATCCATCACTGCTTCCGGAAGAAGCCGCCGTCTTATTCTTGCCTTTGCCGCCGGACATATCGTATGGCCAGTAACCGTTATCGGAAGATTTCTTTTCGGCCGGAGTAAACTTAGCCGGTTCGATTTTTGTCTCCGGCTTTTCCGTGGCTGTTTCCGCCGGTGTCTCCTCAGGCTCTGCCTCTGCTGTTTCCTTCTTATGATTCTTTGATCTGCCGCCTGTCATATCATAAGGCCAGTCCGGCTCATAATCAGAATTATCTTCCGGAACTGCAGACTCATCAGCAACCTCTGACGTATCCGTCTTATGGCTCTTTGATTTGCCGCCTGTCATGTCATAAGGCCAATCCGGCTCATAACTGCTGTCTGAAAAAGACTCTTCTGACGCTTTATCCAAAGCGTTAGTTTCCTCTGTCTTTTTCTTTACCCCTCCGCCTGTCATGTCATATCTCCAGTCAGGCTTATACCCTGTATTAGTACTATCTCCTAAACCCATGCCGCGTTCTCCTTTCTTGATACTATCCATGTTTCAAAGCTTCGGGTAAATGTCCTAAAAAACCTTTAAAATACACAAGGACAACCTACTTGAATAATACTATTTTTTCTATAAAACTTCAACGAAAAACAGGCTTAAGAAAATAAGGATATACTGCGTTTGTACTTATTAGGATACAAAAAATATTGTGTTTTTTTTAAGAAAAATAAGTGAAAACTTTAATTACAAAAAACTTCCCGTTTAGTTTGTCAAAACGGGAAGCTTTTGTCATTTATCAGTCTTTAAAAAATTTCTCCTGCTCATTTTGTATTATTGCCGTACCGACTCCCTTGTGGGTAAATATCTCCAGCAAGAGGCTGTGTTTTATCCTTCCGTCAAGTATATGAACACGCTTAACGCCGTTTTCAACCGCATGTATACAGTTTGAAAGCTTGGGAAACATTCCGCCCTTTATATCTCCGGAATAAAGCAGTTCTTTTGCCGAGTCTACGGTTATCTCGGATATAAGGGTGTCTTTGTCATGATAATCCTTATAAAGCCCTTCTACGTCAGTAAGAAAAGCAAGCTTTTCGGCTTGTACGGCTGTAGCTATTTCATAAGCCGCATCGTCTGCGTTTATGTTGTAAGGATTATATTCACTGTCAAAGCCTATAGGACATATGATAGGAATATAATCATCATCAAGCATTTTATCAATGATGTCCGTATTAACATGCTTAATATCACCGACAAAGCCTATATCTCGTCCACCCGGCTTTTTTTGCTCCACAAGAAGCATATTGCCGTCGGCTCCGCTAAGACCGCATGCATTTACACCAAGCTTTTGAACTTCACGCACAAGATTCTTGTTCAGACGGTTTAAAACCATCTGAGCAACCTCTATGGTATCCTTATCCGTAACTCTGAGACCATCCACAAATGTAGCTTTCTTACCGCTCAACTCTACCCATTTTGTAATCTCGGAACCTCCCCCGTGTACTATTATAGGTCTGAATCCAACCAGCTTAAGTAGCACGATATCTTCAATAACTGTTTTTGCAAGCTCCTCGTCATTTATCACATTTCCGCCGTATTTTACGACTATAGTTTTTTCATGAAAACGGCGTATGTAAGGAAGCGCTTCAATAAGCACCTGAGCTCTTACATCTGCCGGACATAATTTATCATTGCTCATTTCATTTTCTCCACGATATATAACACTCATGATACACCTCATCAAACGTCAACACAGTGTCAAAGTGTGTCAAACGGGGACTGTCCCCCTTTGACACATTTTGGCACGCCTCACGACCTGTAATCCGCATTTATCTTCACATAATCAAGCGTCAGATCACATCCCCACGCAGTCGCACTGTGTTCGCCGTCATTTACATCTATTATGGCCCTTACAGGATTCTTTGACAGTATTTCCGTAGCCTTTTCTTCACTGTAATCGACAGCATTGCCGTCCTTCATGATCACAATGCTTCCTGCCTCGCTTTCAAATGTCAGATCAGTCTTTTCGGGGTCAAAATCAGCTCCGGAATACCCAAGAGCACAAAGCACACGCCCCCAGTTTGCATCATGTCCGAATATGGCTGCCTTGGTAAGACTGGACGTAATGACTGATTTCGCCAGTACCTTCGCGTCCTTTTTGGTTTTCGCATTATGTACCTGCGCTTCAAAAAGACAAGTACAGCCCTCGCCGTCTCCCGCAATCTGTTTAGCAAGCTCCGTCGCAACCTGTCTTAAGGCTTCTTTGAAAACCGCACATTTTTCATCCTCACGATCTATCAATTCGTTTTCAGCCATGCCGTTTGCTAATACTATTGCAGTATCATTGGTAGATGTGTCTCCGTCAACCGAGATCATATTAAAGGAGTCATCAATTATTTCACTGAAAAGCTTTTGAAGAAGCTCCTTTTTGATCATTGCATCGGTTGCAATAAAGCACAGCATGGTAGCCATATTCGGGTGAATCATGCCGGCGCCTTTACACATGCCGCCTATGGTAATCGTCTTATCTCCGATATCACAGGTAACGGCGTATTCCTTCGGGCGAGTATCTGTCGTCATGATTGCCGCAGCCGCTTTAGTGCCTGCTGCGCGTGTTTCCTTCAGCATAGCAGGAAGTCTTTTTATACCATCTGTTATTTTTTCTATAGGAAGCTGAGGTCCTATAACACCCGTCGAGCAAACACATACATTCTCCGGTGCAAGATTAAGGAGCCCCGCCGTTTCCGATGCCATCACAGCGCAGCTTTCAAGTCCTTCATCACCCGTACACGCATTTGCAATTCCCGTATTAACAACTATAGCTTGTACAAAGGCCGACTCATCAATGATTCTTTTATCCCATTTTACGGGAGCCGCCTTTACTTTGTTTTGTGTAAATGTACCTGAAGCAACGCAAGGCTTCTCACTGTATACAAGAGCCATATCATCACTGTCGGTCTTTTTGATCTCAGCACACACACTGCCGGCAAGAAATCCCTTCGCAGCAGTGATGCCGCCTTCTATTATACTCATATTCTTACCTCATTTCTCTTTATTCTTAAGGGATAGTGTGTCAGATGGGGACAGTCCCTTTGTGTCAGTCCTGACACAAAGGGACTGTCCCCATCTGACACACTATCCGTCATATCAAAGTTACATAATTACCGGTACTGCTTCAAGCCCTGTTTCCTCCGGCAATCCGAAGAGTATGTTCATGTTCTGCACCGCCTGTCCCGCAGCTCCCTTTATGAGATTATCGAGAGTAGCCATCGCTATCAGTCTGCCGGTTCGAGGCTCGATCTGCACATTTACATCCACATAATTTGAACACTTTGTAAATCTTGTCTGAGGATATACCCCTGATTCAAGCAAACGCACAAACCGCTCATCTTCGTAATATTTGCTGTAAGCTGCGCGAATTGCTTTTTCATCTGTTCCCGGCTTTAGATCCGCATATGCGGTTACGAGTATACCTCTCTCCATAGGTACAAGATGCGGTGTAAATATAAGTTTGATATCATCACCTTTTGCATATCCAAGCTGCTCCTCTATCTCGGGAGTATGCCTGTGGGTTCCGACTCCGTAAGGCTTTATGCTTTCATTTACCTCACAAAAAAGATTATCCGTCTTTGCACCCCTGCCGGCACCGCTTGTACCGCTCTTGGCATCAATGATTATAGAGGCGGTATCGATCAGTCCTTCTTTCACGGCAGGGAAAAGCGCAAGAATCGATGTGGTCGTGTAACAACCGGGATTGGCAATAAGTCGGGTATCTTTGTTTATAAGACCACGGTTTATCTCACAAAGCCCGTAGACCGCCTCAGGCAATAGATCGGGGCGTTTATGTTCTATTTTATACCACTCCTCATAAACACTTACATCCTTAAGGCGGAAATCCGCGCTCAGATCGATTATCTTTGTTTTATCAAGAACACTGTCAGTTAGTATGCCCGCAAGAAATCCCTGAGGAGTTGCGGTAAATATAACATCCGCATCCTCCGAAAGCTTATCCAGATCATCACCCTTGCAGATATCATCAGTAATCTCAAACATGTTACGGTAAACATCGGCGTATTTCTGACCCTCATAAGACTTGGAACCGTACCAGATCACTTCTGCCTCAGGATGATTCATGAGTATGCGCACCAGCTCGTTTCCGGCATAACCGGTTGCACCTATAATACCGACTTTAATCATATCCATCCTCCGTGTATTTCTAAATACTGCATAAATAAACGATAATATTTGTTTATTATAGCAGTTATTCTGTTTATGTAAAGAGTATTTATGCATTTTTTTGCATAAAAATGTATTTTTATGCATTTTCCATTAAAAAAGACGGATAAATGCGTTATCCGTCTTAAAGTGTGCTGTCAGGAAAATATCTACTGAGCTGTAGTTGTTTCCTGTGCAGTTTCAGCCGCAGTAGTCTCTGCAGTTGTCGATTCAGCCTGCGTTGTCTCTGACGCAGTAGTTGCAGCCTCTGTAGTTGAGGTGCTTCCTTTCTCAAAATAAAGTGCAAGCTCCTGGTCGCCCTCGCCGTATGTCATAACAAGCTTACCGTCTTTTATTGTCGCGGTCTGGTCATCACCGTTTACGGTAAGAACAATACTGTCATTACCTGAGGTCTTCCATGTACCTTTACTCTCCTCATCTCCATATATGTTCAGAGTAAAGTTTCCGTCACTGTTTATATCCATTCCTACAGATTCCGGATTTTCTGTACCGGCAGCGCTCATAAGAGCCTGTATGTCAAGCGCCTCGCCGCCTGCTTCCATCGTTTTGATGTCCCAGTGCCCTACAAATTTATCATTAGCTGCACTTCCTCCTCCGGTATTACCGCCGCAAGCCGCAAGAACAGCAGCCGAACATACAGCTGCCGCCGCAATTCCTAAAATACCCGTCTTCTTCATGATCTGTCTCCTTTATTTTTTTTATTTACGGATACACTTTAACATAATACGATATGAATTTACAACTATAATAACAGATGTGATATAAGAACTACTGCATAAAGCTTACTATCCGATAAGTGCTAAATAGTGTGTCAAACGGGATATAGTCCCCGGTTGACATATTTCAAATAATTAACAAACAATTCTACACAGCGATAACTAATGTATGATACAATGCACATAATTTAAATAATTTAAGACAGGAGATCACTATGTTTGTTGCAGATAATTGGAAAGACTATAAAATACTCGAAACATCAGATGGCGAGAAGCTTGAAAACTGGGGTACTTATACACTCGTTCGCCCGGATCCGCAGGTAATATGGTCTGGTCAAAAAAGAAATCCCGGCTGGAAAAAAAGAAACGCCCACTACCACCGCTCAAGTAAAGGCGGTGGTGAATGGGAGTTTTTCGACCTGCCGGAAAGCTGGCAGATAAGCTATGACCTGAAATCTATAAGCAAAAAGCTTACATTTAACCTTAAGCCCTTAAGCTTTAAGCACACCGGTCTTTTCCCCGAGCAGGCAGCAAACTGGGAGTGGATGAGTTCTCTTATCGACAAAGCCGGACGTCCGGTAAAGGTTCTTAACCTTTTTGCCTATACAGGCGGCGCAACAGTTGCGTGCGCAGCTGCCGGAGCTTCTGTGACTCACGTAGACGCCTCCAAGGGTATGGTTACATGGGCAAAGGAAAATGCCGCCGACTCCGGGCTTGCCGATGCACCGATACGATGGCTTGTTGATGACTGCATGAAATTTGTTGAACGTGAAATACGCCGCGGAAATACCTACGACGCCGTAATAATGGATCCGCCATCTTACGGAAGAGGCCCCAAGGGTGAAATCTGGAAGATAGAAGACTGTATTTATGACCTTATCGGCAAATGTGTAAGCCTGCTTTCTGATAAGCCTTTGTTTTTTCTGATCAATTCTTACACAACCGGACTGGCTCCCGGTGTTCTTACTTACATGCTGAAGTTAAAACTTAGCTCGGATATAAATATAAAAAGCGAAGAAGTCGCCATTCCCGTAGGCGATTCCCCGCTTTTACTGCCTTGCGGAGCAAGCGCAAGGGTTACATTTTAGGTTGAGTGTGTCAAGATGGGGACAGTCCCTTTGTGTCAGTACTGACACAAAGGGACTGTCCCCATTTTGACACACTTAGCATCCGCTTATAGCCTGCTCATACACATTTTCAAACTCATGAATGATAGCATCTTGGGAGAAAATCCCTGATATTTTTTGCGCAACATGATCACGGTCGAAAACTTTGTCTCCCTTTAAAACGGTATTAATTGCATCCGCTATATCTTTCGGTTTGTCTGCGTCTACAAGAATGCCGACATCCTCTGTTACAAACTCGGGTAATGCTCCGTGATCGGATGCTATGAGCGGCGCTCCGCACATCATCGCTTCTATAGCCACCAGACCGAAAGCTTCACGCTTTGACAATATAGTTGAACAATCCGCGATGTTATAAATCTTACTGAGGATATCATGCGGCTGATTGCCCAGAAATTTTATATTCTTCAGCCCGAGCTCTTCCGTCAATGCTTCAAGCTTTTCACGAAGCTCCCCATCGCCTGCGATCAGCGTTACGACCTCGGGAGTTTCGTAATATACAGCCGCACGAAGAAGACCTTCTACATTTTTCATTGGTGTGAGCTTTCCGACAAAGCAGACAACTTTTTTATACTTTGTATCAACACCGAGTCCGCTAAGCACGGATTCCCTTGTAACGCCATCGTCCTTATGAAAGATAGAACCGTCGGCGCCGTTTCTGATGATTTCAACCTTGTCTTTATATTCCGGCAGAAGCTCATTCATCAGAGCCGTGTTATCTGTAGAGATACTTACTATCCTGAACGAATAATCAGCGGCCTCTGCAGCTAGAGTACTTCCCCGGTGCACTCCTCTTTCTATCTCATTCATGATCCCCAAAAGATCAGTGCCGTGACAAGTTACGACCATAGGAAGTCCTTTTTCCTTACAACACTCCGCGCTTATACCGGCAAGCGCCCATATGTGCTGCGCATGCACTATATCCGGCTTAAACTCGTTTATGACTTCATTTATCTTATCCCTGAACATCTGCTCATAGATTTCCCACTGCTCATCAGTCATCTCTTTGTAGGTAAATGTACTCCTGGGATGTGTGGTAAAGCACGGGAAATTAAAGTCGGCCTGTCCTACTCCGAATATAGTCTCTTTATTCTTGAAAAAAACCGGATACAATTCTATTCCGTCATATTTTTCATATTCCTTCCTGTTATCAGGAAAGATGATTGCGCACTCATGCCCCTTATCCCTTAAGCTTTTTGCAAGATTGGCTGTGTACACACCGCTTCCGGAACCAGTAAGCGGAAAATGATTAACAAATAAGATCTTCATTATTTAACTCTCCATACAGATACACTAAAATAATTCTCACACTTTGACGGACAATTTTTTTTACCTTCTCATTGTAACATATTTATCTCTTATAAATGTCTTCCGCTTGATCATCGTAAGCAGGGCGTCATCGTTTTCACTCTTTGATCCGATGACCAGATCTGCTTCCCAGTGTCCGAACTCCGTACGGTCATCGACGCTGGCCGATCGTTCCTCGATGCTTCTGCCAAGAACTCGTTTGTTCTCATTA
>CACZTL010000062.1 GCA_902784165.1 uncultured Lachnospiraceae bacterium
GCTTTCACGTCACTTTGCGTGAGCCCCGTTTCTTGCGGGCGACTTTGCTATACTATCACTTTAAGAATACCTTGTCAACACCTTTTTTTAAATTTTTCAAAAATATTTTTTCGCTTGCTCTTTAATGTATCATTTTGCCACGGAGTCTACAGTACCCTCGCCGCCTTCAATTTCTACAACCACCTTATGCGGCATACATACTATCGTATCTCCGCTTTTACTTATCTGCCCGCTGTTCATGCATACCTTATCCGGACAGTCAGCCTCTTTTACGGATACTTTGCTATCCTGTACCACAACTATATTGTAGCCGCCATCGTATCCGTCGACCTTATATTCAGTGTCTTTACTAAGCGACTCCGAATAAACCACATTTCCGTCAACCTTCACCGTTACCCGTTCAGGCTTCTCGGCATTTCTCATAAACCACATCACGGTGCCGACTATGGCAGCGCCTACTATGATCATAATAAGCAGGAGGGCATCTTTTCTTTTTAAAGCGCTTTTTTGTCTGGACATGCATGTCTCCTTATCTCGTAGGTAAAAAATGTGTCAAACGGAGACTGTCTCCGTTTGACACATTTTTCCTGTCTGTAAATATTAACTTATTTTTTCTTCACAGCAAACATCTCGATAACTTTCTTCGGGCACTTGGCTGCACATTTACCACAGCCGACACACTTTTTGTAGTCTACCTTTGCAAGGTTATTTTCTACGTGTATAGCGCCGTCCGGTATCGGACATTCCTTCTCGCATATCTTACAGCCTATGCAGCCCGCTTTACAGACAGCCATAACATCCTTTGCTGGATCATTTGAATAACAGCTGACTGCGGCTGTACGCTTGTAAGGTATCATCTCTATGAGATTTTTAGGACAGGCTTTAACACATGCCTCACAGGCAACACACTTCTCCCTGTCCACTACTGCGATACCGTTCACTATGTGTATAGCATCGAAATCACAGGCTTCCACACAATCGCCAAACCCGCGGCAGCCGTAGGAGCAGCCCTTTGCTCCGCCACCGGGCACCGACGATACGATAGCGCAAGTCTTTACGCCGTCATAATCATAAAGGTCTTTCGCCTTATCACAATCACCGGCGCATTTTACAAAAGCTACTTTCTTTTCCGTAGCGCCGGCTGACCCGCCGAGTATCGCAGCTATTTGGTCAGCAACGGAAGGTCCTCCTACAGGACAGGCAGTGACAGGCGCTTCACCCTTACACATGGCAACAGCCGCACCGTCACAGCCGGGATAACCGCAGGCACCGCAGTTATTTCCGGGCAAAAGCTCGCGAACCTGTTCTTCTCTTTCATCTACTTCCACGGCAAATTTCTTACTCATAAAGGCGAGGAAGAATCCGAGGCCGATACCTGCTGCACCGACCACGATCGCCGCTATTATCACTCCTGACATATTTACCTCCACATATGTAAATGTCATTTGTCTTTGATATAATTACTGATACATCACAATACCCCCGCCCAACCGAAGAATGCTATAGACATAAGTCCCGCCGTAAGCAACACATGGGGCATTCCCTTAAAGCTCTCCGGTATATCGTTGTTCTCCATCCTCTCTCTGAGCGATGCAAGAAGAAGGATAGCAAGCGCAAATCCGATAGCCGTGCCGAAGCCGTTTACCGTAGCAGTAAGAATATCATAATTCTTCTGAACATTTGTAAGCGCTACACCGAGAACCGCGCAGTTTGTTGTGATGAGCGGAAGGAACACTCCGAGTGACTCATAAAGAGCCGGGTTTGACTTCTTTAAAAACATCTCAATAAACTGCACAAGTGATGCAATAACAAGGATAAACACAATTGTGTTCAGATATGTAAGTCCGAGCGGAGCGAGTATAAACTGATATATGGCTCCGCAAATGGCAGAAGCTGCCGTGATAACGACTATAACCGCCATACTCATACCGGTAGATGTATTTATCTTCTTAGAAACGCCGAGGAAAGGACACAGTCCGAGAAACTGGCTGAGAACGACGTTATTTACGAGTGCTGCACTTATGGCAAGTAGTAATAAACTCATTTACACGTCCTCCTTTCCTTTTATTTCCTTCAAGTCGTCTTCTGCTGAAGCGACAGCCTTTTTAGCTGTCTCTCCGGCTGATATAATTTCCTGCTGCTCCGGTTGTTCTACCTCTACAGCCTTGACATCAGCCGCAGCTTCTTTCACCTCTTCTGCTTCTGCCTTTGCCGGTGTCTTTTTTGCAGCCTCTGCCGTAACCTCACCGACACTCTTCTTCTCCTGCTGCTCTACCTGCGCGGGCTTTGCGCCGGCATTTTTAGCTGCCGCCACCTTTGCTGCTGCCGCTTTAGCTTTAGCATCCGCTTCCGTTGCCGCAGGCGCCTTATCAGGTCGGCATATGCCGACTGCCGCGCATCCTGCACAGCCATCTGAAGTGGTATAATCCGGAACCTCCGCCGGCTTCATGCCTTTTGCCTTTTTTATCTTGTTCATTACAGCTATCATAAACGCAAGAACGAAGAACGCTCCCGGCGCCAGAATAGCGATACTTGCCGGTGTGTATCCCGGAATAGTTACAAGAGCGTTAGCTCCGTCTGAAGCAATAGTTCCGTTACCTATAAGCTCACGGATAAATCCGAGTATAGCAAGCGCCATGGTAAAACCGAGCCCCATGCCGATGGCATCGCCTATCGAGGGCAGCACGCCGTTCTTACTTGCATAAGCCTCTGCACGCCCGAGAATGATACAGTTAACAACGATAAGAGGTATATATATACCGAGAGAACTGTACAAAGCCGGAACAAAGCCCTGAAGCACAAACTGCACTACCGTAACCAACGATGCGATAACTACTATGTACGCAGGGATACGCACCGTATTGGGTATAAATTTCTTTAAAAGAGAAATAAGTATGTTGGATGCTATCAGCACCATCGTCGAAGACAGCCCCATACCTATACCGTTGATAAGAGAGGTCGTAACCGCAAGGGTCGGACACATACCCAAGGTCTGCATAAGCGTAGGGTTTTCTTTGATTATTCCGTTGTATATTCTTTCAAAAAACTTACTCAATCACAACACCTCCCACTGTAGAGGCTCCGTCGTTTTTAACCTTTTCTGCGGCAAGCAATGCTGCATTTACGCCGCGGGTAATAGCCTTAGAGGTTATAGTAGAACCTCCGATGGCATCGACCTTATCATCGGCGCCGGCACCCGAGCCGTCCTTAACGACGCTGAATTTTTTTACATTAACATCCTTGTACTGTGCAAGGAAGGACGGATCCGTCTTGGCTCTCATACCAAGTCCCGCGGTCTCGGATATCTCAAGAAGCGAGATTCCTTTTAAGGTTCCTTCCGGATCGATTCCTACCGAATAACGGATATCTCCGGAGTAGCCGTCGTGAGCATTTACCGTGACCACAAGTCCGTCATATTTTCCGTCCTTTATGCCGGCTACGATGCCTGTTATCTCGTCATTTGTATAGCCTTCCGGGTCATTTGCAAGAAGCTCTGCAAATGTCTCGCCGATTTTCTCAGGCACATACTGCTCACCCTCCAGCTCCTCAAAATCACCGGCATCTGGCAGCACGGCTCTGTACGCCTCCTGCTGGGCTTTCAGTTCCTGGGCTGCTATCGGCTCCTTTGTTACCATGTAGATTCCGCCAAGCGCAAAGCCCGCTATGATTGTTATTATGAAAAGACGCAGTGCGTCATTTACCTGTTTACTCATGACGCGCCTCCTTTTTTGCCGGTTTTTCCCATCCGAACGGCTTGGGAGTGGTCGCTTTCTCGATGAACGGCACAAGAAGGTTTGAGAAGATTATCGCATATGATACTCCCTCAGGTGAACCGCCGAACATCCTGAAAATAAATGTGATCACTCCGAGCACGACTCCGTAAAGCAATCGTCCCTTAGGAGTTGTGGGGCTTGTCACATAGTCCGTAGCCATGAAGAAGGCTCCGAGTATGAGACCGCCGCCGCAAATCTCTTCCAGAAGATATATAAAGTCAAAATTATGTCCCGGCGTTAGTAAAAATGTAAATGCTGCAAATGTCGCTATATAAATAAACGGTATCCTCGGACTTATTATCCTTCTTATAAGGAGATATGTCGCACCTGCCATAAGGCATATTACCGACGTCTCTCCGATAACTCCGTTTATATTTCCCGTAAACATATCCCACAGATTGACGACTCCCTCAGCCTCACCACCGGGCTTAAGGATCGCAAGAGGCGTGGGACTTGACACCCCATCGATCACGTAGTTTGTCATCTGCGCCGTATACGCAAGCATAAGGAAGCACCTTGCCGCCAGCGCCGGGTTCATGAAATTCTGCCCCAGCCCGCCGAACAGCTGCTTGACGACGATTATCGCAAATGCGCAGCCTACTACCTCCATCCATATCGGAAACTCCGCAGGAAGGTTCATAGCCAAGAGCAGTCCGGTAAGAGCCGCACTCATATCCGATACCGTAACCTTCTTTTTCATAGCCGCCTGATAAATGGCTTCTACGGCTATACAGACTCCGACGCCCACCAAAAGGCGTATCAGAGCATTTACACCGAAATTATAAATTCCGAATATCGCGCCCGGCATAAGAGCAATGAACACCTCTATCATAATAGACTGCGTGCTTCGCTTGCCTCTTACATGGGGGCTTTCGGATACTTTGAAAATATTACTCATACTCCGATCACCGCCTTTCTCTTCTCTTCGCCGCTTTTACCGCAGCCTTCATTGCTTTTATGGACTGCTTAAGCGGTATCCTGGCGGGACAGACGTATGAGCAGCAGCCGCACTCTATACAGTACGAGCCGTAAAGCTTCTCAAACTCCTCTGCGTCACCCTTTTCCGCCAGCTTAGCAAGCTTGTTGGGCATAAGCTGCATAGGACATACGCCTATGCATGATGCGCATTTTATGCACGGTCCTCTCTTAACGGCAGACACCTCATCCTTCTTAAACGCAAGAAGCGAGGCGCTCGTCTTCGTGATAGGCGCGCTCAAGTCATACATCGCAAAGCCCATCATTGTTCCGCCGTTAATATATTTCTCGGGATCCTGACTTGTGCCACCCGCTGCCTCTAACAGCTCTGAAAATGCAGTTCCTATATATACCCTGAAATTTCCGGGGTTTGTTATGCTGTCGCCGCTTACGGTAACGATCCTCCTTGTCAGCGGACGACCCTCCACGACAGCCTCGTGTACATTATATAAAGATGTAACGTTGCTGACCACAACTCCGTACTCATTAGCGTGCGCGGTAGACTTAATCTTAAGTCCGGTAGTCGCATACGTAAGAGTTCTGTCAGACCCCTGCGGATACTTTGTTTTTACTGCCTTGACCGTAATCTTCGGCTCACCGGCAGCAAGCGCGGTAAGTCTTTTTATCGCCTCCGGCTTGTTATCCTCTACACCTATAACCGCTGCGGCATTCGGCAAGAGCTTAAGAGCGATCTTTATGCCGCTTATAAGCTTCTCGCCGTCATCTACCATAACCCTGTAATCAGATGTCAGATAGGGCTCGCACTCCGCGCCGTTTATAACAAGATACTTAATATCCTCCCAGCCGTGGGGAGAGAGCTTCTGGTCTACGGGGAATCCCGCGCCGCCCATACCGATAGCGCCCGAGCTTCTTATTTTTTCAAGAAGCTCTTCCCTTGACAGCGCTTCCGGGTCGGATTTTATATACTCAACTTCCGTATACTCGCCGTCATTTTCTATAACGATAGCCTGCGCCTTTCCTCCTGTGGGGAACGGGCGCATCTCTATCTTCTTGACCTTGCCTGAAACGGATGAGTGTATATTGGCCGAAACCGTAGAACCCGCCTCAGCTATAAGCTGACCGGCAAGCACCGTGTCCCCGGGCTTAACCACCGGCACTGCCGGAGCGCCCGCGTGCATCTTCAAGGGAAATACAAGCTCGCCCTTAGGCTTAAGCTCTACAGGTGCCATGTCCTGCGTGAGCTCCTTTCCACCAAAGGGATGTAAGCCCCCTTTGAATGTATTTGCCATTACACAACCTCCAAACTAATTTATACTTTGTACTAAAAAAAATACAATGATATTAGGACAGTTTATAATAAATTTAAGAAAAAATCTACTGTTTTTTTAGAAAAAACTTAAAAATACAAAGAAAAAACAGGAAGAAATGAAAATCGGTAACTATTCTGACATACTATCTAAAACAATCCCTCTATCATCTCCAGATACTCCCCTGCCCCCTCAAAAGCATCCCCCTCATCGGTTCTTACCAGCACACGCGCCGTGTCCTTTTTCACAACACGCATCTCCATCCTCTCAGCCAATGCCTCTATCATTTCATCAGACATTACAGCCGCGCCGTCCTTCATCCTGACCTCCATACGCGTAATCCACAGATCGTTCTTCTTACCGCCCCTTACCTCCGTAAAGCCCGCTTTATTTGCCAAAGCTTTTATAAGCGCAAGTTTAAGAAGATTTACTGCAGGCTCGGGGAGCTTACCGTACATATCAAGAAGCTCGTCTTCTATCTGCTGCCTGTCCTCTTCGCTTTCTATGGCGGCGATTCTTTTGTAAAGCTCAAGCTTGTGATTCTCCCGCGGCACATATTTGTCAGGCAGGTTTGCGGGGATCATGAAATCAACGGTTGTTTCAAAGCTTTCTTCTATATTTATGCCCTTAAGGCGCGCCACCGCTTCATTTAACATCTTCGTATAAAGCTCGAAGCCCACCGCTTCCATATGACCGGACTGGACTTTTCCGAGGAGATTTCCGGCTCCTCTGATCTCAAGATCCTTCATGGCAAGCCTGTATCCGGAGCCTAAGTCAGTCATCTCGCTTATAGCATGCAGTCTTTTTTCCGCTACATCGGTAAGTATCCTCTCCCTTGAAAACAAAAGAAACGCATAAGCAATCCTTGAGGCTCTGCCTACGCGGCCTCTGAGCTGGTAGAGCTGCGAAAGCCCGAGCTTGTCGGCATTTTCAATGATTATCGTATTTACATTCGGGATATCCAGACCGGTTTCAACTATGGTTGTGGAAACAAGCACGTCAATCTCTCCGTTTATAAAATCAGTCATGATCCGGTCGAGCTCTTTCTTTTCCATCTGTCCGTGCGCCGCGGCAAATATCACATCAGGCATCAGCTCTGATAAGTCCTTTACAACCTCATCCATCGTATTTATGCGGTTATGCACAAAGTAAACCTGACCGCCTCTGTTTATTTCTCTTTGAATTGCCTCCTTTATGATCCCCGTATCACTTTCCGAGACAAATGTCTGCACCGGCTGCCTGTCCACGGGCGGCTCCTCAAGAGTACTCATATCGCGGATACCGGCAAGGCTCATATTTAGCGTACGCGGTATAGGTGTTGCGGAAAGCGCGATGACATCTACATTTTCCTTAAGCTTTTTTATCTTTTCCTTCTGACCGACCCCGAAGCGCTGCTCCTCATCAATCACCAGAAGCCCAAGATCCTTAAAGGTCACATCCTTAGACAATATCCTGTGCGTTCCGACAACTATGTCGACAACACCTGCCGTCAGATCCTTTGCGACTCGCCTATTCTCGCCTGTCGAACGCATCCCCGACATAAGCTCCACATTTACAGGGAAAGACCTTAGCCTTGAACTGAATGTCTCATAATGCTGACCCGCAAGTATGGTGGTCGGCGTCAGAACAGCCACCTGCTTGCCATCCTGAACCGCCTTAAATGCAGCCCTCAGCGCAACCTCCGTTTTTCCGAAGCCCACATCACCGCAGATAAGCCTGTCCATACAGCGTTCACTTTCCATATCTCTCTTGACATCGGCTATAGCATCAAGCTGATCCCCTGTTTCCTCATACGGAAACATTTCCTCAAACTCCGTCTGCCAGACGGTATCTGCGCTGAAACGGTAGCCCTTCATGCTCATGCGCGTCGCATAAAGCCGCACAAGATCAGACGCCACCCCCTCTGCGCTTGCCCGCGCCTTAGCCTTTGTTTTTGCCCAGACAACGCTTCCTATCTTCTGAACCTTAGGCGGTGTATCCGTATCCGCGGAGGCGTAGCGCTGTATCATATCGGTTTGCGTCGCAAGTATATATACACTGGCGTTTTTGGCATAATCTATCTTTATATAGTCTTTTTCGATATCATCCACTGTCTGCTTTACTATTCCGCGGTATATCCCGATCCCGTAATTCTCATGCACTACAAAATCTCCGGACTCAAGTGCGAGCTCATCAAGCGCCGGCTTCTTTTTTTTTCTTTTGCTTTTTTTTATGTGACCGGCGGTGTAAATGTCATTTTCGGTGATAAGCGCAAACTTTATCTCGGGGTAAGAAAAGCCGCGGGTTATACTGCCCGTAACGATGTGTATCAAAGGGGAAGGTGTGTCAGAATGGGGACAGTCCCTTTGTGTCAGTCCTGACACAAAGGGACTGTCCCCATTCTGACACACTTTCTCCTTCATTTCATCTTCAAGCCTCCTTGCCCTGGACTTCGACGCCGCTACGATCACAACTCTGTAGCCCTGCCGGTTAAAGCTTAAAACATCATCAACCAAAGCATCAAAAGAATTATTATACGCATTAATCCCTGCCGCATCCACATGAGTATGAAGATCAGGCTTGATAATCGTCAGCTTTATATTAAAGCCCGACAGCAAAAGAAGCCTCTTTTGTTTAAGTAAGAGCGACACCTTCACGCAGCCCCTTATCATGTCGCGCTGTTGTTTCAGGATATAACCGTGCTTATAACGGTACTCCATTCCTGTCCTGAATTCTTTTTCAATCGTTTCAAGAGCCTCTGTTACCCTTCCGGCATCTTCAAATGTAATCAGACTATCAGGCGTCAGATAATCCGCAAGAGAGCACGGTTCCTTTTCAAAATATGTAAAAAACTTACCGTATGATTTTGTGCGTGAAAGCGCAGATATCTCTTTTGTCAGACGGTTACACGCCTCATAAACTTCTTTTGACTTATTTGTATCGTTATCTCCAAGCTGCGCAAGTCTCTTTTTATAATCCGACTGTATCTTTTTTAAGCCGCTCTCGATCTCGTCTTCACTGAAAAGCTCCTCACTTGCCGGAAACACCTTAAGCGCCTCCCGGTTTTCAAGACTTCTCTGGCTTGATACGTCAAACTCACGAAGTGTCTCAACCGTATCTCCCCAAAGCTCGATACGCACCGGATTTTCTTCATTTACCGTGTAAATGTCAAGGATATCACCCCTCATCGCCCACTCACCCGGAGCTCTGACCATATCCTTGCGCTCATAGCCCGCATTTACAAGGTCAGACTTCAATTTATCAAGATCAAGTTCATCATCCTTTTTAATAAAAAAGGTACGTTCCTCGTATTTGGACAGGGGGATAAGAAAGTCAGTGAGCGCGCCCACGGTCGTAACTATCGTCACTCCTTCTTCTTCGCCGTTCCTTGCCTCTATAATCTTATTTATACATGCAAGCCGCTTAGAGCTGATCTGGCTACCGTGCATATCTGCGCTGTAAAAAATAAGATCCTTGGCAGGATATATATATGTCTTTGCACCGAAAAACGAGCAGTCTGCCGCCAGCGCAGGCAGCCTCCTCTCATCGTCACTTATTACAAGATGTATTCCTTTTTCAGAGCGCAGCGCCTCGGCAGCCTGCGCCTTCTGCGATTCCACGCAGCCCGTGATATAAACACAAACCTCTGCCGATGCGTCGAAGCACTCCTTCGCTGCGGCTATCCCCGGAAGCTTTAAAGCTGCATTTAGAAGATTATCCATAATTACTATCCCTGTTAATGCGTGTGTCAATTAAACCGGTTCATGACCGTTTCCACACTCTCACCTAAAAGCGCTTCCGCTGCATCTGCCGCTTTTTTAATACCCTCATCAACCTCCGGTCTCAGATCATCCGGAAACCGGCCCAGCACCCAGTCAACCATATCCCACTCCGGCGGTTTTTCACCAACCCCTATGCGAACCCTTGTAAACTCATTGGTTCCGAGCTCATTTATAATATTCTTAAGACCGTTATGCCCACCGGCGCTGCCCTTAGGGCGCACCCTTATACGACCGCAATCAAGGGCCGTATCATCGCTGATAACGATAATATCCTCTGTATCACAGTCATAATAATCCACCATAGCTCTTATAGCTACGCCGGACAGATTCATATACGTCTGGGGCTTCATAAGGATAACCTTAACACCGTTTATGACACCCTTCCCCACGAGGGAGTGCCGCTCAAAGCCTGTCACGCTTATACCATGCCTTCCGGCAAGCTCATCAAGGGTATCAAAGCCCACATTATGCCTTGTTTTATCATATTCCGATCCGTAGTTACCCAGACCTGCTATTATCTTCATAAAATACTCCTGTATTATCTGCCTGCTTCCGCAAGCTCTCAGCCACCTCGCTTATAGCCTTCAGCCTGTGATTCACCCCGGATCGTCCCAATGATGGATCCAGAAGCTCACCGAGATCCTTTAAACTCATATCCGGATTCTCGAGCCTAAGCGCCGCCATCTCCTGCAGATTCTCTTTAAGAAAAGAAAGCCCCTTGGTATCCCTGATAAACTCTATATCCCTGATCTGCTTCACCGCTGCTGAAACGGTTTTTTTCAGATTGGCTGTCTCGCAATTCACCTTGCGGTTAAGGTCGTTTCTTACATCCTTAAGGATCATGGTATTAAAAAACTCCATCTGGGAAACGACCGCGCCCATCACATTTAACATATCGGTAATCCCTTCAGCCTCTTTAATATAGCAGATCACCTTTCCCTTCCTGGGCGTAGACTTAGCTTCCGGCAAAAAGCCGCGCATAATCTTAAGAAGCTCTTCTGCTTCCTCCTCGTTTTTGCATATTATCTCAAGATGATATGCTCCGTGAGGGTCATTTACCGAGCCGCCGCAAAGAAATGCGCCCCTAAGGAAAGCCTTCCTGCAGCACTCGTTCTTTAGGAGAACCCCGGACGAAAACCTGTGCCTGCTCTCTCCCGTGCGGGTATCCTTCCAACGTATCGCCATATGTATATCATCTCGCAGCTTTGCGTCCGCGATAAACAGCTCATCCTCTCCCGTGACAAATGCATCTTCACCCGTCTTAAAGCAGCCCCGCACAAGCTCCTTTACAACCTCAAGCTGCATTTCATCGCCATGAAAATAAAGCCCTCCCGCGTCCGTATCCGCAAGAAAGGCTGCCATCGCCGAAAGCTGCGCTATCGCGCAGTGCTTCGGTATATCCGTTAGTCCTCTCAGTTCTTTTTTTACATTTGAAGAAAAAGACATCCTTAAAATCCTAATTTTCTTACTTCAAGCTCCAGCTTAACACCTGAATTTTCAAAAACTCTTCGCTTTATCTCATCAGTAAGCGCCACCACATCTGCCGCCGTAGCTCCGCCTTGATTTATAACAAATCCGGCATGCTTTTCGGACACACAGGCGCCTCCGATTGCAAAGCCCTTAAGCCCCGCCTCTTCGATAAGCGCTGCGGCATAGTATCCGGGCGGTCGTTTAAATGTAGAGCCGGCGGAGGGCACATCTAAGGGCTGTTTTAGCTTCCTTTTTGCCGTCAGCTCATCAATCCTTGCCTTGATTTCGTCTTTTTCACCAAGCTCAAGCTCAAGCGTCGCATCCAGAACTATAAGCCCTTTATCACTGATTGCGCTTCTTCTGTATCCGAAATCAAGCGCACTGTTTGAAAGCTCAAGTATCCTGCCGTCAGGAGTAACAACGCTTGCTTCCGAAACCACATCCTTCATCTCTCCGCCGTAAGCGCCGGCATTCATCATAACGGCACCTCCTATGGTTCCCGGAATTCCCGTACCGAACTCAAAGCCCGCACCGTTATTTTCAAGGATAGTCATGCCGAGGCGCCACATACGCGCTCCCGCCTGCGCATTTACAATAAGGTGATTTCCGTGCTGCGCCACATTTACCTTCCCGAAATCATCAAGAAGCTTTACGATGACCCCTCTGAAGCCTTCATCACTTACGAGAAGATTACTGCCGTTTCCCATAAAGAAATAGTCTATATCGTTCTCCCGAAAAGCCTTAAGAAGCTTGAGTATCTGCTCCTTATTTTGCGGCATGCAAAGCACATCCGCCGGTCCCCCTATCTTAAAGGTGGTATGCTCGCTCATGGGGGCATCCGTCTGCAAATGTGACTCTCCCACTATTTCTTCGATCAACTTTATTTCTGCTTCCGTCATCATAACTCCTTTGATAACTATCTTAATATTCAACCTTAAGTGTGTCAGTTTGGGGACAGTCCCTTTGTGTCA
>CACZTL010000063.1 GCA_902784165.1 uncultured Lachnospiraceae bacterium
ATCCAGCCTTCTTTGACCGGCACATCCTCCTTAACTTGTGTATCTTCCGCCGGAGCAGCCTTAAGCTCTGTATCCGTATGAATTTCCGTAGCCTTTACAGAGGGATCATTGCTTTCATCCTGATAACTTTGCGTAGCAGAGACACCTGAGCTTTGTTTAAACTCCTCCTCGATATTATCGGTGCCGTTACCACTCTCACTTGCAGACTTGAGACCTGTTACCTCCGTGTCTGAGGTAACATCTGCACTTTCAAAGGATACGGGAATTTCATCTTTCTCTTTATCTTTACCTGTATCACTATACAAGCCATCCTGCGATACTTCATTTAATTGTTTATCAGAAACCTCCTCTGAAACAATATCATTCCTGCTCTCAACGGCCAAAACAGCTTCGCTAAATACAGAACCGGCTCCCGTCAGCGCAACAAGAGCAAGACCAACAATTCCCCCTCCTGTAAATACTCCTTTCGTCAATCTCAATTTCCTCATAACTGACATCCTCCTTAAAAAACTGATAGTGCGACTTAATGTTGATAGTCACTAAAAGCAAATTTCCTTTTGGGAAACAACGGTATTGACTCTTACTGTATCTTGCTTAATACTCCCATACGAAAAACAATACTTTCGATACATTTTGCATTATAGCAAAGAGGTTTTTTAAAAAAGCGAACACTAAAAAAGCCTGACAGTTGGTAATTATCCCCTATAATTATTAAAAACTACTTCTTGGAGACTTGGCTTTATGTATATAAAAAGATTAACTTCCGGAATTAAGTCTGGAAAGCAAGACAACAGAATTCAAAGGGATTATTACAGAGGGAAAAAAAGATAAAGGAAGAAATTATGAAATAGGATGGCTACGCACTATTGTCGCATTTGCCAATACCGAAGGCGGAAAGCTTATCATAGGTGTTGAAAACGACACTCACAGAATAATGGCACTTGATAAAAAAACTGCCGACAAAACAATACTTATGATTCATCGTCAGATAAGTGAAAGAATAGAGCCCTCTATTTCTTACGATATAGAAAATATCGTAATACCTGCAAAGGAAGGAAAACGCTTTGTCTTGGTCGTTTCGGTACAAAAAAGTAAGAATCTGCCTGTTACACTTCATGATGAAGGGATGCTTGGTATATACGTAAGAAACTTCGGAAGAACAGATATCGCTACGCCTGAACAAATCAGAGATCTTATTTTAATGAGTGATAATATGCCCTTTGATACAGCTGCTGCTGATATTGAATATAAAAAAGAAAGCTTCACGATGCTTTATGATACACTTGCAGAGCGGAAAACTAAGGTTACGGAAAAAGCTTTGATATCTATGGGTGCAATTACTCCTGAGAATAAAGTTACGCGCGGAATGCTTCTTTTTGCCGATGATTGCGATGATCTGAGAACGAAGGTCGTTGCTACGGAATGGCCTGGACTTACAAATGGAGGCTCAATAGTAACTGCTTCTGAAGAGTATGTCGGTAATCTTCTGTACGTTATAGAAAAGAGCATCAATTTTATTAAGTCACATTCGGCAAACGGGTTCAAAAAAGAAGATTCAATGACTATACCCTACATATCGTTCCCGCCAAGATCTATAACAGAGGGTGTCGTAAATGCAGTGGGGCATCGAAATTATTATATGTCCGGAACACAAATAGAGATAAATATCTTCAAAGACAGGCTCGAGATAACTTCACCAAGTTCTCTTCTCGGAGTAAGGAAATTATACAAAGAAAAGAATATTTCTTCCATCATTCCAAGAAGACGGAATGAAGTCATTTGTAATTTACTGGAAGTGTGTAAGCTGATGGAAAAAAAGGTCTCCGGATTTGATAACATCGAATCAGATTATGCCGGTACCGGAGAAACCTTCGCCCCTTTTATCACTGCGGACGCTAATTCTTTTACACTTACATTGCCGGATCTGACATTTGAAAAGGGGATAATAGACAAAAGCCTGATGCCCCAGGATTCTTATGATGTATATATTGATGAGATAACAGAAGGTAAAAACGATCTTAAGATACTTGCATTTTGTTATAACAACAAACGTTCTGTCAGAGAGATTGCTGACCGGATAGGCGTGACGCCCTCGACATATTTCAGAAGTAAAGTTATTAACAGACTGGTTACGACCGGGTTTTTAAAGGAAATAAAAGATGCTAAAGGCAGCAAGTATATCTCTGATACAGGCAAGGTCAAGCTTAAGTAATAAAAGGCATAGCCGGGATTACTACAGCTATGCCTTTTATTCTTATAAACCACTCATCGCATTTCCGTTTTTTGCATCAGGAACTGCTAAGTATATATCTGTTTGCGCTGATGGTATAAACATTTTCATCGTAATTATGTTTGAAATTTTTATCTCACTTTAAACAAAAATTCAATCTTTGTCAGAAAAAACATAAAAAAGTAAAGATGAGAAAAATGTGTCAGTCAGAGACATCGTCTACATTTGGCAAACTTGAACCGTCAGACACTTTGTCTGACTCATGCCCTTTGCTATTATATCAAAGAGGTTTTTTCAGAAACCGAACACAAAGAATCAGTTGGCAACGCGAACGGTTCCTGACTGAAATATTATCTTCACATACTACTACGCATTTGCAACCATAAGGATCATAAAAAGATGCTTTCAAAAGTAATAAAAGATTCACAAAAAACAACAGTGCATTTTTCACCTTATATTTTTACTCGCATCCAAGGCTCGCCTTTGGAGATCAGTCCCTTATAATCATAAGCTGCGCTTTGATTGTAAGATATTCCTCTGTAATTCTTTGAAGTATCATATATCATACCGTTAATCTCGGTCCAACCATGAATCTTTCCATTGCAACAATATACATTTTCATAACCGAGCACCTTGGCAACATAACCTATAGCCGCTGCATAACTAAAGCAATTACCTGAATTAGTATCGAACCAATTATTGGCATATTTTTGAGGCCAATCTATCCCGGTATAGTGAGGAAACCATGGTCGCTTAAATGCACTAGTCTGTATGTATTGATAGCATTTAATAAGCTTTTCAACTCTACTCATGTTGCTATTCGTTAACTTATCAATGAGTTGTTGTGCTTTTGCAAGTGCTTTTTCTTGATCGGTTTTTATTGCAGTAGCCCAACCTCTTGAATCCGCTATATACTGTACATTTTTCTCCGTAAAGAGTTTATTTACCACAAGCCACCCGTTTCCGCCGAAGTAAGAAAGATGCTGTTTGCTGCCGCCATCCGGGTTTGATGCAGTTCCCATGGTCTGCATGCCTGTGCGCAGCCAGCCATTTTCTCCGAAATATGACCAATGCCTGTTTGAGTTGCCATCCGGATTTGAAGTGCCTTTACCTAACTGTACCCAGCCCGTACGCAGCCAG
>CACZTL010000064.1 GCA_902784165.1 uncultured Lachnospiraceae bacterium
TGTGTTGTTTGCCTCAAGGATAAGTCCGTGTCTGTCCTCAACGAGCTGGGGAGGAGTACCGTCACCGTGGGAAACAACAGCCTCTACAGCGATGTCTGCGCCGAACTGGAGATCCTTTACATTTACAACGCTGCGTGCGGGAAGGTAGTTAACTGCCCTTGCGATCGCAGTGTCGGGGAAATATGTCTTATATACCTCGTTTACTGCTTCAAGATCTCCTAAGTTCTTAAGGAAGATAGTGATCTTTACGATATCGTCTACGCATACATCTATGCCGGCAAGAATGTTTTTTACGTTCTTAAGAGCCTGATCAGCCTGTTCTTTTATTCCGCCGGATACGAGCTTTCCGTCTGTATCAAGGGGAAGCTGTGTAGTGATGTTGTTGTAATGTGAAAATGCACATGTCTGTGTGGAATTCGGGCACTGGGGTGCAGTGTCGAAATTTCTTGCCAAAATAATAAGATCATCTGCCTGAGGCGCATCGGGAATAGTTCCGAGACCATGTGAGAGCACTGCGTCCGCCATGATGAGAGCTCCTTCCATGGGAAGTGCGTCTACTGCAACGAGTGTCAGTGTGGGCAGATAATCTGTATAAACACCTTTATAAGCTTCTATAGCAGCGTCGGCATCTGCGATATCCTTTAAGAATATGGAGATCCTTACGGTCTGCTCAACCTTACGGTCGATACCTTCGATAACTGCTTTGATATTTTTAAATACCTGAGCAGCCTGCTCTGCGATACCGCCTGCAACAAGCTCGCCTGTAGCAGGATCGATAGGAAGCTGTGTTGAAAAATGATTGTAGTGGGAAAATGCAACACTGTGTGAGCTGAGGTCACACTTGGGTGCACCGTCTACGTTTCTTGCAAGTACTACGTTATCAGCCATAAGAAAATTCCTCCTTAAATACAAGTATTTTTATTTACGGATTACATCTCCTATTTTATGAAAAATAACGCAAAATGTCCACTATTTTTTACGGAAAATAAGGAATTTACTTATAACATAATTCGATGCTATGATGATGATCTGGACTATGATCTTTGCAATTCTGTCGTCCATGCCCATGGCAGTAACGAAAACGAACATCATCCCCATATCTATACCGAGAGTAACGAGTCTGGCTCCGAAAAAACCGGCGGCTTCGGCAAGGATATTTTTATTTTTGCTTTGGAATACATATTTCCTGTTTACTATATATGCAAATGTAACGGAGACTATCCACGAAATAACATTGGCCGCCTGAAGCTCGCCCGGGTGCTCGGGATTTAAAAATGTATGAGTGCATCCGTAATATACACCGAGACTGACCGCTGTAGTCAGAACTCCGAAGATAAGGTAATTTATTACCTCTTTGTGTTTGTTATACAGTGACTTAATTGACATGAATTTACTGTTTCTCCTAACGACAGGTAATATTTACACCTGTAAATTAATACCTTCACTATTATAGACTTTTTGCTTTTTTTTTCAAGTGCTCGGTAATATTGACACACAGAATAAAAAATGACAAACAGTATATATTTGTGTATAATATAAAATTGACGTTTTGAGTATTAAATAAATTTCGGAGAGAAAGATGAAAGCCATTATACTTGCTACAAATAATACCAATAAGGTCCGTGAATTCCGTGAGATGCTTGCCGGGGGTGATATAGAAGTTTTACCCTTAAAGGAAGCAGGTATAGATGCTGATATAGAGGAAACGGGAAATACATTTGAAGAGAATGCCCTTATAAAAGCACGTGCTATATGCAAGATGACGGGAAAACCTGCGCTTGCGGATGATTCCGGTCTTTGTGTTGATTATTTAGACGGGGCACCGGGTGTATACTCATCGCGGTTCATGGGAGAGGATACTCCTTACAGCGAAAAAAATGCCGCCATCATAGAAAAGCTTTCAGGAGTTGATGGGGATGAGCGTACTGCGGCGTTTAAGTGCTGTATGGCTCTTGTGATGCCGGACGGGAGAGAGTTCGTGACGAGTGGTGAGATGAAAGGTATTATTGCCGATAAGCCGGCCGGGGAAAACGGCTTCGGATATGATCCTATAGTTTTTTTGCCCGAGTACGGAAGAACCTCTGCCCAGCTTTCACCGGACGAGAAAAATGCAATAAGCCATAGGGGAGAGGCGCTGAGAGCGATGGTTGACATTATAAAGGATAATATTTGATTGTCCGGGGTATTGCTGCCGGCAACATAATCTGATCTTGGCAAGCTTTGAAATAAACAAAAAGGGACAAAAATATGAAGATATATATAACAAAAGTTGAAAATGCTGATTTTGACGAGTTTCTTGGAGAGGCGATGCCGCTGCTTACCGAGGAGCGCAGGGAAAAAACGGCAAATTATAAAAATGAAAGTGATAAAGTGACATCAGCTGCTGCAGAGCTGCTTCTTGCATTTGCCATAGATGAACAGCTTATGTCGGGCGCCTCTTTATTTACTGACAGGGAACCCGACAGAGGAGTTACGCTTCGTCCGGTTAAGTGGAGAAAGCTAACCGCCGGTGCGCCGGGTATTGCATATACGATAACGTGGTCCGATAAGGGGAAACCCGTATTTGCCGAGCCGGGCGCGCCGTATTTCAGCATCAGTCATACGGATAACCTGGCGGTTGTAGTGATAAGCGACTCTCCCGTGGGGATAGATATAGAGGGAAAGAGAGCGGTCAGTGAAGCTATGATAAAAAAAGCTTTTTCTGAGTCCGATGCGGCTTGGATTTTGTCGGCAGAGGATGAGGACCTTTGTCAGCAGAGGTTTTTGCGGGCATGGACGATAAAAGAGAGTTATGTAAAAATGCTTGGTGAGAGTATATTCAGCGGAAATATGCCTGATATTTTCAGCGAAGGTGAGATTTCCGCGAATTTGCTGAATAAGTGCGCAGTTGTGGAAGAAACGTATGATAAATACAATATAGCTGCCGTAAGAAGGGTATAGTGCAGAACAGTCCCATTTGATACAGAAAATGCAATACTCGAATATTGAAAAGAAAGGAGGTGCAGCCGCATGAGTGACGAAAAGGATCTTGAGTACAAGAGAAAGGATGATACGCAGACCATAGTTACAGATGTGGAGGATATAGCTGAGCACGACTATACCAAGGAATTGTTAGAACTCTTCAGGAGTGATATTCCTCCAGAGGAGTTAACGGAAAAGCTCAGTGATTACCATGAAAATGATATGGCCGGAGCCTTGGAGCAGATGACTCCTGAAGAACGTAAACGGCTGTATCCCATACTTGGTATCGAACGTGTGTCGGAGATATTTACATTTATCGAAGACGTTGATGAATACATGAAAGAGCTTGATCTCTCAAGCGCTGCTAAGGTCATCGGAAGCATGGACTCTGATGATGCCGTTGATGTCCTTGAGGAAATGGACGAAGAGTCCAGGAAAAAGCTTACAAGGATGCTCGATAAAGAGACCAGTGATGATATCAAAATGATCAGGTCTTATGATGACGATGAGATCGGAAGCAAGATGACCACCAACTACATCGTCATAGATAAGGGTATGAGCGTCCGTCAGGCAATGAAGGCGCTAATCAGCCAGGCAGAAAAAAATGATAACATTTCTATATTGTATGTAACTGATGAAAGTAATAAGTTTTACGGAGCGCTTGATCTTAAAGACCTTATCACTGCCAGGGATTATATGGATCTGCAGTCCTTTATGAGTACTTCGTTTCCGTATGTAACCGATCATGAAAAGATAAGCGACTGTATCGACAGGATAAAGGATTACGAGGAGGACTCGATTCCGGTGCTTAATGCGGAAAAGGAGCTGCTTGGGATTATAACCGCCCAGGATATGGTAGAGGTTGTCGATGACGAGCTCGGTGATGACTATGCTAAGCTGGCCGGTCTTACTTCCGAAGAGGATCTTAAGGAAACACTCGGACAGAGCATGAAAAAGCGTCTGCCGTGGCTTATCATCCTGTTGTTTCTCGGTATCGGAGTTTCCACCGTGGTCGGAATATTTGAGCCGGTAGTTGCCTCTATTGCATTTGTGGTTAACTTCCAGTCACTTATTCTTGATATGGCGGGAAATGTAGGAACACAGTCGTTGGCTGTGACCATAAGAGTCCTCATGGATGAGAATCTCCCGGGTAAGGCAAAGGGCGGACTTGTATTTAAAGAAATACGAATAGGATTTATAAACGGAATAATACTTGGTGCTTTGTCCTTTGCGTTTGTAAGCATATATGTGGCGCTTACGAAAAATGCCGACTGGGGCTATGCCTGCGCAGTAGCCGGCTGCGTAGCTGCGGCACTGTTGGTGGCTATGGTTGTTTCAAGTCTTGTCGGTACTGTAGTTCCCATGTTTTTCCATAAGATAAAGGTAGACCCTGCGGTAGCCTCAGGGCCGCTCATTACCACGGTAAATGACCTTGTTGCGGTTATAACCTATTACGGCCTTGCATGGGCATTTCTGATAAATATAGTTCACATAGCAGGATAAAAAATAAAAAAACACTTTAAATGATCGCGAAAGTATGTTATTATCAACACGAACGAATTTTCGCGATCATTTTTTCGTTTTATTACATTTGAGGGAGGTCGTTTTGTCAGGCAGAAGAAAAAGACGCAAAAAAAGAAGTAAAGCACCGGGTATTATATTTGCCCTGCTTATAATTACGGCGGCTGTTATTATCGGATATGTAAAGCGGGACAGTTTAATTCCTTTTTTTGAAAATGTGATGCAGCGGGCTGAGCAGATCGCAGCGGAGGAGAAGATAAGCGGTACCTATATCGATCCGGATTTGATTCCGGAATACTGCGGAGAGCCTTACGGGGTTATAAACGGAAATATTCCGGAGCTTGAAAAGCAGGAGGGCCTTACCGAGTTTGAAAAGTACGGAGCCCTCGATGGTCTGGGCAGATGCAGCGCGGCCTACGCTTGCGTTTCAAGATATACCATGCCCTATAAAGAAAGGGAAAGCATAGGAGCGGTAAAGCCCACCGGCTGGCATCTTGTGAAATATGAGGGTATAGACGGAAATTATCTTTTTAACCGGTGCCACCTGATTGCGTATCAGCTTACGGGAGAGAACGCAAATGAGAGGAACCTCATAACGGGCACGAGATATATGAATACAGAAGGAATGCTGCCATTTGAGATTCGCGTCGCGGATTACGTTAAAAAAACCGGTCATCATGTGCTTTACAAGGTTGTGCCGGTATTTAAGGGCAATAATCTTGTGGCAGACGGTGTATGGATGCAGGCGCTCTCAGTTGAGGATGATGAGATAAGCTTTAATGTGTTTTGTTATAATGTGCAGCCGGGGATAGAGATTGACTACAGGACAGGTGATAGCCGGAGGGTGCAAGGGTAAAAAAAGTGTGTCAGCAGAACCGTTCCCGTTGACACACTTTTGTAAATAAAAAGGACACCGCGAATACCTCGCAGTGCCTTATTTAATATCCGGCAAGCATATATCAAACCGTGATGTACATGAATACCACGCCGAGTACAGCCATCGCTGCATTAATTATCATAATGATTGTTGCAAATGCCTTTAGTCCCGTGCCTGCCATCATTTCGTTTCGTACCAGGGAGGCAACTGTAAGGGCAAATATAGCTATCATGAACACGATAAGTGCCATGGAATTTATACCTACCGCGAAGAATCCGGTACACATCAAAGCGATCGCAACGCCTGTTGCAACAAGTGAGATACCCATCATAACCTTTTCGCTTACGATAAACATCTTAAATATCATCATGACTACATAAAGACCTATACCGAAGCCGACACCGTATGCCAGGTTGTCGGTGGCAAGAACCACGATTACGGTTATGGCCATCGACATGGTTTCTTTTATAGGAACCTTATGTGCCTTAAACACCGATCCCCAGTTAAATGTGTCATAACATACGACCAGCATGACTGCCACAAGTGCGGCAACCGGTATCCCACCGAGGACTCCTGAGACACTAAACAGCAGTGCCGCAAGAAGTCCGCCGGCAAACAGAGATGAAAGACGCCCTCTACCGCCGGCACCTAAGTTAGCCTTAGTTTGTCCTATCATGGCGCATCCCGGCATGGCTCCGAGTACACCGCAGATCATATTTCCTATACCCTGACCGCGGCATTCTCTGTTAAGATCCTCTTGTTCGGGAGTGTTTGTTTCTTCCGTAACGACACGACAGGTAAGCATGGTTTCGATAATACCTACCATAGCAAGTGATATGGAAACGGGTATTATATTGGCAAAACACTCGCCGCTGAATATATTGGGCAGTCTGGTAAATACCATGCCGACATACTCAAAGCTGGGAGTGATGGTTCCCATATCGTGGATCCTGAGTACAGGACTGTTTGATGCAAAACCGTAAATAGCGATTACGATAATAGCAATAAGTGACGAAGGTATTCTTCCGAACCCGCTCCATACCTTCTTAAGAAAAGGATAGAACACTATGATACCAACTCCGACACCTACCAGTATAAGCATTTCGGGAAGTGTAGCAAAATCCCTGAATATAAGCTTTACCTGAGAGATAAAGATAAGTATGGCAAGGCCGTTTACGAAGCCGTGCATTACACAGTCAGGTATGAATTTTATCAGGCTTCCGAATCTTACTATACCGAGTATGAACTGTATGATACCTGCCAGTACAACAGCCGCAAACAGGTACTCCGGATGAGTCTGCCAGTAAGCGGCAACAAGCCCTACCGTAATCATCGCCGTGGAGCCGGCGCCGGCTGAAATAACGCCGGGACGTCCGCCGGTTATGGCGAGAGTGATGGTAAGGATGATACATGTGTAAAGACCGATGTAAGGCGGTACGCCGGCGGCGATCATAAATCCGATAGTTTCGGGAAGCAGTGCAAATGTAGTAACAGCACCGCCCCAAAGATCTCCGACGATATTACCGGTCCAGGATTTTTTTTCAAGCTGCCTTTTGGCAAGCTTCTCCTCAGCGGTCAGTACCTTCTTTTTTCCCATATATACAACACCTCCTTACATATGAAAAAATATGAAGATCATCTTGATATTTAATTGTTACTTTTATGTTTTGGTGGCAATGAGCATAGCCGTTCAAAAAGAAACGGCCTCCCACAGCTCATTGCCCTGATTTATACGGTGTGTGTCAGTCGGGGACAGTCCCTTTGTGTCAGAACTGACACAAAGGGACTGTCCCCGACTGACACACACCGGCATATTTGACGTACAAAAACAAAAATCCTTGTATAGCATCATAAGGAATAAATGCGATTCCGTTCATACCGGTCATCGCCACGCGCTTTCGATCGGGAGTTTAAAGTGCATGTCCGAAATGCACACCCACGCGGAAAAATAAAAATCACGAACTAATGCAAACTGCATACATAATAATGCAGATGCTATTTATAAAAAAAATAATAACAAAAAATAAAATATTTGTCTATATTTTTTATTAACTTTTTATTTAATTTTTTGATTTTGATTTTTTAAAATAATTATAGTATGATAAGGGTTATTGATTTATACGGGAGGTTTAAGAGATTTAAAATGATCAGCGCAAATAATGTTACATACAGGATAGGGAAAAAAGCCCTCTTTGAGGATGTTAATATAAAATTTACCGAAGGCAACTGCTACGGTCTTATAGGAGCGAACGGCGCAGGCAAGTCTACTTTTCTTAAGATACTTTCAGGCGAGATAGAGCCGTCGAAGGGTGAGATAGCAATAACGCCGGGTCAAAGATTATCTGTCCTTGAGCAGGATCATTTCAAGTACGATGATTACAAGGTGCTTGATACTGTAGTTATGGGGAATTCCCGGCTTTATGAGATCATGAAGGAAAAGGAAGCTATTTATGCAAAAGAGGATTTTACCGAGGAAGACGGAAACCGCGCAAGTGAGCTTGAGGCGGAATTTGCGGATATGAACGGATGGGAGGCTGAATCGGATGCTGCACAGCTCCTAAACGGGCTCGGAGTTGAAACAGAGCTTCACGAAAAGCTTATGAATGAGCTCACAGGTAACGACAAGGTGAAGGTGCTTCTTGCAAAGGCTCTCTTCGGAAATCCCGATATTTTGCTTATGGATGAGCCTACGAACCACCTGGATATTGATGCTATCGCATGGCTTGAGGAGTTCCTTTCTGATTTTGAAAATACTGTGATAGTTGTATCTCATGACAGACATTTTCTTAACCAGGTCTGCACACAGATTGCGGATATCGACTATGCTAAGATACAGCTCTACGCCGGGAACTACGATTTCTGGTACGAATCCAGCCAGCTTATTATAAAGCAGAGAAAGGAAGCAAACAGAAAGAAGGAGGAAAAGATAAAAGAGCTTCAGGAGTTTATCCAGAGATTCTCCGCAAATGCTTCAAAGTCCAAGCAGGCAACATCGCGTAAGCGCGCTCTTGAAAAGATTGAGCTTGACGATATCAAGCCCTCAAGCAGGAAATACCCTTATGTGGATTTCAGGCCTGAGCGTGAGATCGGAAATGAAGTGTTAGAGGTAAAAGGTCTTAAGAAGAGCATTGACGGACAGGATGTGATAAACGACATTTCCTTCCTTGTAAACCGCGAGGATAAGATTGCTTTTGTGGGGTCAAACGAGATAGCAACTACTGCGCTTTTTAATATTTTAAATGAAGTCGAAGAAGCTGACGGCGGGGAGTTTAAGTGGGGCGTAACGACAAAGGTCGCATACTTCCCCAAGGACATCGGAGCACAGTTTACGGGAAATGAGACAATAGTAGAGTGGCTTACACAGTACTCGCCGGACCCTGATTCTACATATGTAAGAGGGTTTCTGGGACGTATGCTTTTCCCCGGTGAAGACGGTGTTAAGAAGGTAAATGTATTATCAGGAGGCGAGAAGGTACGTGTGCTTTTATCCCGCATGATGATTGAGGGCGCTAATGTACTCGTATTTGATGACCCTACGAACCACTTGGATATGGAATCGATAACGGCGCTTAATAATGCGCTCATTAAATTTAACGGAGTAGTTATATTTACATCGCATGATCACCAGTTTATCCAGACGATAGCTAACAGGATCATGGAGATACTTCCCGACGGAACGCTTGTAGATAAGATGACTACGTATGATGAGTATCTTGAGACTGATGCGTCGGCGCGTAAGAGACAGGGGACGGCTGAGGTTTCAGAGGAAGAATAAGAGTGTGTCAGGCACAAATCCGGCTTAGGACGCCGAATAAAAACAGGAATCGATAAAACATGGCAACAAGTAAAGTTAAAACGAAAAAAAAGAATACTACAGATAAAGAGCAGGTAGTACGCATTATCGTGCTTGCCTTTCTTGTTGTGCTTGCTTTGAGTAATTTCGGTTTGCTCGGCGTTGTAGGCCGAGGCATTAAGTGGCTTTTTTTCGGTATCTTCGGAGTGATGGATTACCTTCTTCCGTTTTACTGCGGAGCCCATATCATATGGCGCATGGTTGATAAAAAGCCGTCCGGTGAGTTGAGGAAGAAAGTGGGTCTCGGTTATCTGCTTATGGCATTTATCGATGCATTTACACAGAGAGTTATAAATGTTCCCGATATACGCACAGCGACGCCGGGAGATATTTTCTTAAACAGCGCAGTAAACAAGACAGGCGGCGGCTTTATTGGAGGATTGATAGATAAAGCGCTCTCGCCGACCTTGCTTGCCGGTACCATAATAATCCTTTTAGGACTTATGGCGCTTTGCGTGATCGGAATTGTCGATTCGAAGAAGTACTATATTGATAAAAAGGGTGAAAAACAGCCGACACAGGCTCAGCTAAAGAAGGAGAGGGAGGCTGAAAGGAAGCTTAGAGAAGAAGAAAGAATTCATCGTGAGCATTTAAGAAGAGAAAGGGAGCTTGAAAGAGAATCAAAGCTTCAGGCGCGTGAGGAGCGCAGGGAAAATGAACGCGCGCGGGCTCATGACAGAGAGCTTAAGCGTATAGAGCGGGAAAAGGAGCTCTTAAGAGAGCAGCAGGAGATGGCAGAGCTTGCAGCCGGCGTGAACCGTATTATGTATGAAGAAGAAACCGGCCGCAGCTATGATTACGGAAATCTTGTGCGCTCATCCAAAAAATACAGGGGAGTAGGAGATTTTTCCATACCGGGCGCCGGAAGCGGGGATGAAAGGATACAGGAGGACTCAGTAATTCAAAAGCCTCAAAGGGAGATATTTTACGATAATCCTGATGAAGGCAGAAAGCGTTCGAGCGGCAGTGATAAAGGTGTAAGGCACAGAACTGAAAGCTCCGAAAAGACTCAGGCAGGGGCTCGGGAATTATTTGCCGGATATGATGAGGATACACAGTTTTATGACGATGAGTCTTTCAAAGCGTATGACGAACCGGTGCAGGATGAAGTTCTCACCGACATACCGGGCAGCGTAGCTTTGCCGGATGACGAAAGTGACAGAGCAGAGATAGAAGAGCTCAGAAGAAAACGTCGTGAAGAAAGGCTCAGAAGAAGTAAAGAAAGAAACAGGCAGGGCGATGCCCCCGAGGTCGTAAGGAGTCACACATCTGTCAGGGAAAAGGCTTCCGTAACCGTCGGTACCGGAGAAAGGACTGTCACTAAAGCGGCAGAGGATCGTCATGAAAGTTATATACCCACAGAGTATGAATTTCCGCCATTATCACTTCTTAATAACACAGGTTCAAGAAACAGCGTATCGCGTGATGAAAACAGAAGAACCGCCGGTCTGCTTTTACAGACGCTTGAGACATTTGGAGTAAAGGCTGAGATTACAGATATAAGCTGCGGTCCGGCAGTGACGAGATTTGAGATACAACCACCTATAGGAACGAGGGTAAGCAAGATAGTAAGTCTTTCAGACGAGATCAAGTTAAATCTCGCGGCGGAGGATATCAGGATAGAGGCGCCTATACCCGGAAAACCGGCGATAGGAATAGAGATCCCCAATAAGAATCCTTCCAGCGTATCACTTTTTGAGCTGCTTGACAGCGACAATTTCAGAAAAGCGAAATCACTTGTTTCGTTTGCGGTCGGAGAAGATATAACAGGTACGCCGATCGTTGCGGATATAGCAAAGATGCCTCATATCCTGATCGCAGGTCAGACAGGCTCCGGAAAGTCCGTCTGCATTAATTCACTTATTATGAGTGTGTTATACAAGGCAAGACCGGATCAGGTAAAGATGATCATGGTTGACCCTAAGGTTGTAGAGCTAAGCGCCTATAATGGTATCCCGCACCTTCTGTTCCCGGTTGTTACGGATCCCCGGAAAGCTTCTGGCGTCCTTAACTGGACTGTGGCAGAGATGGAAGCGCGTTATAAGCGTTTTGAAGAAACGGGTGTTAAGAATATAGCCGGATATAATGATGCCATGGCGAGAAGTAAAGATCCCGAGGCAATACCTATGCCGCAGCTGCTTGTGATTATAGACGAGCTTGCCGATCTGATGATGGTAGCAAAGGGTGATGTGGAAACTGCCATATGCCGTCTGGCCCAGCTTGCAAGAGCTGCCGGCATACATTTGATAATCGCCACGCAGCGTCCTTCTGTAAATGTAATAACGGGACTCATCAAAGCTAATGTACCGTCAAAAATCGCATTTGCAGTAGCTTCCGGCGTTGACTCGAGAACCATACTTGATATGAACGGAGCAGAAAAGCTTCTCGGCAAAGGAGATATGCTGTTCTTCCCTACGGGAATTGCAAAGCCTAAGCGTGTTCAGGGTGCATTTGTATCTGACGAAGAGGTTGCGGCGGTTGTTGATTTTCTGAGAGTAAGAAATGAGGAGCTTTCAGATGAAGATGAACCGGAAGAGACCGGCGTCCAGAGCGAAGGCACAGCCTCCTCCGGCGCCGGCACGCTTACTGATATAGCGGATGCATTTGCAGCGCCCAGAGATGATGACAGAGACGAGCTGTTTGAGGAAGCGGCAAGATTTGTTATACAGAAGGAGAGAGGGTCTATCGGTATGCTCCAGAGGAACTTTAAAATTGGGTTTAACAGAGCCGGGCGTATTATGGATCAGCTCTCTGAAGCAGGGGTGGTAGGTCCGGATATAGGAACGAAGCCTCGTCAGGTTCTGATGACGGAGGAGGAGCTTGCAGGTATATTGTAGAAGTGTGTCAGACGGGGACAGTCCCTTTGTGTCAGTTCTGACACACCGTATAAACTATGTATGATCAACCAATCAATAGGAGAAAAAAATGAGCAATAAAATACTCAGCGATATAGAAATAGCCCAGGCGGCCGAGCTTAAGCCTATCACAGAGGTTGCGGCGGGCTTTGGCATAAAGGAAGAGGAGCTTGAGCTCTACGGCAAATACAAGGCAAAGATAAGTCCGGATCTTGAAAAGCGCCTTGAGAACAATCCGGACGGAAAGCTTATATTGGTGACAGCCATAAACCCGACACCTGCCGGTGAAGGTAAAACGACCACTACCATAGGTCTTACTCAGGCGCTTAACCTTTCAGGAAAGAAGTGTGTTGCAGCTCTTCGAGAGCCGTCGCTGGGACCCTGCTTCGGTATAAAGGGTGGTGCGGCCGGAGGCGGTTACTCACAGGTGGTTCCCATGGAGGATCTAAACCTTCATTTTACGGGTGACTTTCATGCTATAACTGCCGCAAATAATCTTCTTGCGGCTCTTATAGATAATCATATTATGCACGGAAATGCACTTCGTATAGATACTAAACGCATCATTTGGAAACGCTGCATGGATATGAACGACAGAGCTGTCAGGGATATGGTCATCGGACTTGGGTCCAGGGCAAACGGTCAAATCCGTGAGGATCATTTCATAATAACGGCCGCATCCGAGATCATGGCTATCTTTTGTATGGCAAAGGATATGGCAGACCTAAAGGAGCGACTTAAAAAAATAATAGTAGCCTTTGATATAGACGGAGAGCCGGTAACGGCAGGAGATCTTAAGGCGGTCGGAGCCATGGCGGCTCTTCTTAAAGATGCCATGCTTCCGAACATGATACAGACCTTGGAGCATACGCCCGTTCTTATACACGGCGGTCCGTTTGCCAATATTGCTCACGGCTGTAATTCCGTGCGCGCTACAAAACTTGCGCTAAAACTCGGTGATTATTGCGTGACGGAGGCCGGCTTCGGAGCCGATTTAGGTGCGGAGAAATTCTTTGATATCAAATGCCGCGCGGCAGGTCTTAAGCCTGATGCAGTTGTTCTTGTATGTACACTGAGAGCTCTTAAGTATAACGGCGGAGTGGCAAAGGAAGATACGAGTGAGCCGAATCTTGAAGCACTTAAGAGAGGTATCGTGAACCTCGATAAGCATATAGAAAATATCCAGCGCTTCGGAGTACCTGTAGTGGTTGCGATAAATGCTTTTGCAACAGATACAAAAGAGGAGCTTGATTTCATAGATAAGCACTGCAGGAATAAAAACTGCGAAATAGCCCTTTCAAATGTGTGGGAAAAGGGCGGAGAGGGCGGTATTGCCCTTGCCGAAAAGGTTCTTAAGGTTATTGAGAATGAGAACAGCGATTTCCATATGCTCTATACCGATAATCTTCCTCTTGAAGAAAAGATAAGAACCATAGCAAGAGAAATGTATGGCGCCGATGATGTGGAGTTTGAAAGTGAAGCTCGTAAAAATGTAGAAATCCTGACTGATATGGGATTCGGAAAGCTGCCGGTATGTGTAGCTAAGACGCAGTATTCACTCTCGGATGATGCATCTAAGCTCGGCAGACCGTCAGGATTTAAGATCCATGTAAGGGACGTGTATGTCAGTGCGGGAGCAGGCTTTGTGGTTATGCTCACAGGAAAGGTGCTTACCATGCCGGGATTGCCTACGGTGCCGGCAGCGCATTCGATAGATTATGAGGAAGAGACAGGAAAGATTACGGGGCTGTTCTGATTTTACTGTGCGTTAAGCGGAAAAGAGGTTTTAATTTGTCAGCTTTATATGCCGATGTTATACCCGGAATATCACATGAACAACTGGATAAACCATTTCGTTACAGAGTTCCGGAAGAAATGACAGAAATAATAAGCCCGGGATCGGTGGTTAAGGTCCCCTTCGGGGGCGGTAACCGCCTGATCACGGGCTTTGTTACCGATCTCTCGGATGAGCCGGGCTTTGATCCTGCGCGAATCAAGCCGATATTTAAGCTCGTATCAGACAACGAGCTTCCGGAAAGCCGGATGATAACCATAGCTGCTTGGTTGAAGGCTGAATACGGCTGTACCATGAGTCAGGCCTTAAAGACGGTGCTTCCGGTGAAGGAAAAGGTGCAAAAAAAGGAAACAAGGCTTCTTAAGCTCTCGGATGATACTCAGATGGTTGAGGGCTATCTTGAGCGAATGAGAAAAAGAAACGCAAAGGCACGAGTACGTCTTTTGGAGGCGCTATTAGTCGCAGGCGAGCTTGATGAAGCAGCAGCAAAGAAGGACCTTAAACTTACTTTAAAAACAGTAAAAGAGTTGACCGAGGCAGGCGTTCTTACTGTCAAAAGTACATTTACATACAGAAATCCCATAGAGGGTGCGGGTGAAGCACCGAAAGAAAATATCATTTTAAATGAAGAACAGGCGGCGCTAGTTGCGGAGTTTAAAACGGCGCTTGATGCCGGTGAGAAGCGCCCGCTGCTTGTACACGGTATAACGGGAAGCGGTAAGACTGTATGCTACATAGAAATGATAGATCATGTGGTTAAGGAGGGCAGACAGGCTATAGTACTGATTCCTGAGATCGCGCTTACATGGCAGACAGTAAGACGCTTTCAGGCGCGTTTCGGTGAGCGCGTATCCATACTTAATTCGCGTATGAGCAGAGGCGAGCGCTACGATCAGTTCCTTCGTGCGGCAAGAGGTGAAATGGATGTGATTATCGGTCCCCGTTCGGCACTTTTTACGCCGTTTAAGAATATCGGGATTATAATAATCGATGAGGAGCATGAGAGCTCATATAAGAGTGAAAATGTACCGTCCTATCACGCAAGAGAGGTCTCCGGGTTTATTGCGGGGCTTCACGGAGCTTCTCTTGTGCTGGGCTCTGCCACACCTTCCGTTACATCATATTACAGGGCAAAAAGGGGCGAGTACAGGTTGTTTACCCTCACCAGAAGAGCGACAGGCGCTGATCTTGCGACATGTTTTGTCGATGATATGAGGGCAGAGCTGGCAGCCGGAAACAGAGGGATGTTTTCAAGAAGGCTTTTGCGGGCAATTGCAGAGAGACTTGAAAAAAAAGAGCAGATTATGCTTTTTATAAATAAAAGGGGATATGCAGGATTTGTATCCTGCAAATCCTGCGGTCACGTTTTCAAATGTCCCCACTGCGATGTTTCTCTTACCTTTCACAAAGGTGACAAGCTTGTCTGTCATTATTGCGGTTATGAAGAGCATATAGAGAAAAAATGTCCCTCATGCGGCTCAACATACATTTACGGGCTTCGGGCGGGAACACAGAAGGTAGAAGACAGCATAAAGCAGATATTCCCAAACGCACGTGTGCTGCGCATGGATCGTGATACCACATCAGGCAAGGACGGTCATACGAAGGTGCTTCGTGAGTTTGCCGCCGGGAACGCCGATATACTCATAGGTACTCAGATGATAGTTAAGGGGCATGACTTTCCGAAGGTGACTCTTTGCTGCGCGCTTGCGGCGGATATGTCACTTTTTGCCGGAGACTACAGAGCGGGAGAGAATACATTTGAACTATTGGTTCAGGCTGCCGGAAGGGCAGGGCGAGGAGAAAGAAAGGGTGAGATGATTATACAAACCTACGCTCCCGAAAACTATGTTATAGAACACGCAAAGGATCAGGACTATATCGGATTCTTTAACGATGAAATAAATTTCAGGGGGATGATGAATTATCCGCCTGTCTCTCATATGCTTAAGCTTTCCCTGACAGCAAGAGATGAAGATATTTTAAACAGGGCAGTGTCACTTTTAAAAGAAAAGTTTTTTTCGGGAAGTCTTGAGGAAATGGGAGTTACATTTATAGGACCGGCTAAAGAACCATTATACAGACTTGCGGATGAGTTCAGGGTGGCGGTTTTTATAAAATCGCGTGATAAGGATATACTTGATCAGATGATGAAGTGTATCGGGGATTACATACGAAGCGAGCAGGTATTCAGGTCTGTATTTACCAGGTGGGACAGAGAGTAAAAACTATTGCATTTTGAATGGCGTTTTGTTAGAATCAAAAAACTATATTAAGAAAGGTTTAAACGAATGGCTACAAGAACAGTTAGGTTAATAGGTGATGAGATACTCAGGAAGACCTCAAGACCGGTAGAAGAAATTACTCCGAGAATCGCAGAGCTCATAGAGGATATGTTTGAGACTATGTATGCTGAGGACGGAGTAGGACTTGCTGCGGTACAGGTTGGGGTGCTCAGGCGTATTATCGTCATAGATATAAGTAAGGATCATTCTGAAAAAATGTGCCTCGTAAATCCGGAAATCGTATTTTCAGAGGGAGAGCAATGCACGAGCGAGGGGTGTCTTTCCGTTCCTGAAGTTTCGGGTAAGGTAATAAGACCTGAGCATGTGATCGTAAGGGCAAAGGACAAAGACTTTAAGGATATAGAGATAGATGCTCACGGATTGCTTGCAAAGGCTCTTTGTCATGAGATCGATCATCTCGACGGAATCGTGTTTACGGATATTATGATAGAGGAAGATAAAGACTAAGATAACAGGAGGCAGCCATGAGGGTTATATTCATGGGTACGCCGGATTTTAGTGTGCCGGCGCTTGAAAAGCTAAATGATGAGCATGAGGTGCTTGCAGTTGTTACTCAGCCGGACAAACCAAAGGGACGAAGCGGAAAGCTTATTGCATGCCCGGTAAAGGAAAAAGCGCTTGAGCTGGGACTAAAGGTGCTGCAGCCTGAAAGGGCAAGGGATGAGGCTTTTATTTCCGAAATTAAAGCTCTTAACCCGGATATGATCATCGTGATTGCTTACGGACAGATATTGCCGGGAGAAATACTTGAGATTCCTAAGTACGGCTGTGTAAATGTACATGCTTCCCTTCTTCCGAAATACAGGGGCGCTGCGCCGATTCAGTGGGCAGTTATTAATGGGGATAAGGTTTCAGGCGTAACGACAATGCTTATGAACGAGGGGCTTGATACAGGCGATATATTACTTGCAAAAGAAGTCGAACTTAAACACGACGAAACCGGCGGATCGTTGTTTGAAAGGTTAAGCAGCATAGGCGCCGGGCTTATGCTTGAAACTATTACGGGACTTGAAAACGGTGAAATAACTCCTATTCCGCAGGATGATTCAAAGGCAAGTAAGGTTGGCCTTCTTACCAAAGCTATGGGAGAGCTTGATTTTAATAAAAGCAGCAGGGAGCTTGAAAGGCTTGTAAGAGGACTTGATCCGTGGCCGGGGGCTTTCACGTACATAGACGGAAAGAAGCTTTCGATATGGAAGTGCAGCGCAGTTGAAACGCCGCAGGATACCGAAATTGATTATTGCGGAGCTGTCACTGCTGTAGGTAAAGATTATATAGATATCTCATGTCGAGAAGGGGATTTGAGGCTCATAGAGGTTCAGCTTGAGGGTAAGAAGCGAATGAGTGTCAGAGATTTTTTGAACGGCTTTGAGGTAAGGAGGGGGGATAAGCTTGGAAGAGGAAAAGAACAGTATCAGTAACGGAAAAACCGAAGGAAGCGGAAGGAATAAAAGAAAACTCGGAAGTATCTGGGAAAAATATGCCGTTGCAAGGCTTCGGGAAGCCGGCTTAAAAATAATTACACTTAATTTCAGATGCAGACTCGGAGAAATAGATATAGTGGCCCGCGACGGTGATTATTTGGTGTTTACTGAGGTAAAGTGCAGAAAAAGCAGGGCTGCGGGAAATCCGCTCGAAGCGGTTAACGCATTTAAGCAGAGGACTATCAGAAAGGTCGCTGCATTTTTTTTGTTGAGATACGGACTTAAGCAGGATACACCATGCAGGTTTGATGTGTACGGGATAGAGGCAGATGCAAGGGGGAGGGTTTTACGGGAGTACTGGGTAAGAGACGCGTTTTGAAAGTGTCCCCGTCCTGACACACTAAAAAAAATATAGCTTTTTGCACAAATATGATATATAATAATTTCGTGTGTGAAATTTTTCAGCATCAGATTGCGGAGGATAAGATGAGTAGGCCGATAGTAGCCATAGTCGGAAGACCGAATGTAGGAAAATCGACCCTTTTTAACGGACTTGTGGGTGAGCGCATATCTATAGTGCAGGACACTCCGGGAGTTACCAGGGATCGTATATATGCTCAGACCGACTGGGCGGGCAAGGCTTTTACGCTGATTGATACAGGGGGGATAGAACCGGAAAGCAAGGATCTTATTCTTTCTGAGATGAGAGATCAGGCTCAGATAGCAATTGAGACGGCTGATGTCATCATTTTTGTGACGGATGTAAGACAAGGAGCCACGGATGCCGATGATAAAGTGGCATCTATGCTCAGAAAGTCAGGCAAACCCTGCGTTCTGGCGGTAAATAAGGTGGACAGCTTCGCTAAGCAGCAGGCTGATGTTTATGAGTTCTATAATCTGGGCATGGGCGATCCTTTTCCTGTTTCGGCAACAGCAAAGACAGGAATAGGTGATCTTCTTGACGAAGTGATATCACATTTTCCTGAGCATGAAGATGCTGAAGATGAGGATGATATACCGAAGATAGCTGTTGTAGGCAAGCCCAATGTAGGCAAATCATCTCTTGTAAATAAGCTTCTCGGACAAAGCCGCATGATAGTTTCCGATATAGCGGGAACCACCAGGGATGCTGTTGACTCGACAGTAAGGTATAACAGAAAGGAATACACGTTTATAGATACCGCGGGCTTAAGGCGCAGAAGCAAGGTGAAGGAAGAGATAGAGCGCTTCAGCGTCATAAGAACACTCGCCGCGGTTGAGAGATGTGATATAGCTGTTATTATGATAGATGCGACGGAGGGCGTTTCAGAGCAGGATGCAAAGATAGCAGGTCTTGCTCATGAAAAGGGCAAGGGCATCATAATAGCCGTTAATAAATGGGATGCAGTAGAAGATAAAACCGATAAGACGATGAAGGAAATGACCGAAGAGATAAAAGCGGTTCTTTCTTTCATACCGTACGCCGAGATGATATTTATTTCGGCGCAGACGGGTCAGAGGATAGATAAATTATTTAAGCTCATCGATATAGTTTCCGAAAGCCGGACAGTAAGGGTTCCCACAGGGGTATGCAATGAAATTCTTACGAGGGCTCTGACGGTTCAGCAGACTCCTCAGGATAAGGGGAAGAAGCTGCGGATTTATTATATGACTCAGGTATCTGTAAAACCACCTACCTTTGTCTTATTTGTAAATGATAAGCAGCTTACGCATTTTTCCTATACCCGATTTTTGGAGAATCGCCTAAGAGAAGTTTTCGGATTCAGGGGAACTGACATAGTGTTACTGTATCGAGAGCGGGGAGAGAAGGGATAATGGCTCAGATATTCAGTCTGATAATAGGATATTTTATAGGTGCGCTTGTCCAGACCTCATACTGGTACGGCAAGCGTCAGAATGTAGATATAAGAAATTACGGAAGCGGAAATGCCGGTACGACCAATGCTATGCGTACTCTGGGGAAAAAGGCAGGGGTGATCACCGCCGTAGGAGATATACTGAAAGTTTTTCTTTCTGCGCTTATCTGTTGGGCGATATTTCGCGGAACCGGCATGTCTACAATACTTATCTTTTTGTACAGCGGTCTGGGAACCGTTTTAGGACATAATTTTCCGTTCTTTATGAAATTCAGGGGCGGCAAAGGTATTGCAACGACTGCGGGAGTAATTATATCACTTTTTTTCCAGCCTAATGCTTTATGGGTAATGACACTGATAGGTGTGATTACATTTTTCGGTGTGCTTATACTTACAAGATATGTGTCGCTGGCCTCACTTGTGCTTGTGACGGAATTTCTTATAGAGTTCATCATATGGAGCGGAAGCGGAAATACTGCACTCCGGGGAAGAGAGCTTGCCCAGGGCATATGTCTGGTCATAATAATTGTTGCGCTTTGTTATCTCAGACATGTCGGAAATATCGAGAGGCTGCTTGACGGCAACGAGCGCAGATTCGGTGATAAGAAAGAAGCTGTCCGCAGACCTCGTGTCAGCGAAAGGGATGAGGAACATGAGGAAACGCCTGTGCACGGAGCTGAAAGCGACTTTTCACCTCGTGCGAGAAGGGAAAGACAGGATACAGAACCCGAGGAAGAGAAATATTACAGTTATGATGATGCGTATGAGGATGAGGAGATTTTAAATTATCCCGGTGATAAGCAATTTGCGCGATCGGAGTCTGAGACTATTGAAGACGAAGAGGCTTATGCTTACGATGAGGATTATGAAAGAGATGCTGCCGGAGCAGATGATTTGCATATTCCGGATGAAGCGGATCATTCCGAAGAGTCTGTTGCGGCTGAAGCGGCATCCTCTTTGAAAAAAGACACATCTCCTGTTAGAAAGATACAGGATGATGAGATTACGGAAGATACACCCAAAAGAAAGTTTATATGGGATGCTGAAAAGCAGTGTTATGTAAGATTTAAGGATTCGGATAACTGATGAGTGAGAAGAAGATTAATATCAGCGTAATCGGTACGGGAAGCTGGGGCACGGCGCTTGGGGTGCTTCTTGCAAGGAAAGGTCATAATGTTACATTTTGCAGCATGACAGAGTCAAAGTATAAAGAGCTTTGTGATAATCATGAAAATGTTTCGGCGCTCCCGGGCGTTAAGCTTCCGGAAAATATTCATTATACTATGGATATCGGAGAGGCTGTTAAAAGTGCCGATTGTATCATATTCAGTGTGGCATCTGTATACACCAGAGAGATAGCGCGGCGTATGGAGCCGTATGTAGACGAGGGACAGATCATAGTGTCGGTCGGCAAGGGTATCGAGGAAGATACCCTTCTTATGCTGGAGGGGATTATAGAGGATGAGATACCGCAGGCGGATGTGGCGGTGCTTTCCGGACCGAGCCATGCTGAAGAGGTTGGAAGAGAAATTCCCACTACCTGTGTGGTAGGAGCGAAAAAGAAGGAAACGGCTCTGTTTTTACAGAACCTTTTTATGTCTGACACCTTCAGGGTGTATGTTAACCCGGATATGCTAGGTATTTCTCTGGGCGGAGCTCTTAAAAATATTATTGCTCTTGCGGCAGGTATAGCGGACGGACTCGGGTACGGTGACAATACTAAAGCTGCTCTCATAACAAGAGGCATAGCAGAGATTTCAAGACTGGGTGTTGCTATGGGAGCGCATCATTCTACATTTGCAGGGCTTACAGGCATCGGTGATCTGATCGTAACTTGTGCAAGTATGCACTCCAGAAACCGCAGAGCCGGCATACTTATAGGTCAGGGTAAGAGTCTTGAAGAGGCAAGAGCTGAGGTGTCGATGGTAGTCGAGGGCGTGTATGCCGCCAAAGCAGCAAAAAAGCTGGCAGATAAGTACGGCGTAGAGATGCCGATAGTTAATGAAGTAAATAAGGTTCTTTTTGAGGGAAAGAGTCCGGCTGCAGCAGTGAAGGATCTGATGCTCAGAGATAATGTGGCAGAGTCTGAGGATATACTCTGGAGCAGCTTGTAAGTGTGTCAGGATGGGGACAGTCCCTTTGTGTCAAAATGGGCTTGCTCATTTTGACACAAAGGGACTGTCCCCATCCTGACACACTTCCGTAATTTACAAAAAGAGGAGTATGCGTATGCGTGTAATAGCAGGAACGGCGAGATCGCTTCCGCTTAAGACAGTAAAATCAGACGAGGTACGTCCCACGACTGACAGAATAAAGGAAACATTATTTAATATACTTATGCCGGAAATCCCGGGGTGCCGTTTTCTTGATCTTTTTGCGGGCGCGGGAGCCATAGGAATAGAGGCTTTGAGCCGAGGCGCCGCAGAAGCGGTTCTTGTAGATAAATCAAAGGATGCCTGTGACGTAACAGAGGCCAATCTTAAATTTACACATCTTGATGATAAGGCATCTGTACTCCGCAGAGATGTCGGTGATGCGATTTTTGAACTGTCGGGAAAGGGAGCCTTTGATGTGATATTTATGGACCCACCGTACGGAAAAGGCTATGTGCCGGAGGTTCTTAAAGCCATCGGGCGGGCAGGTCTTGCCGATGAAAACACACTGGTTGTGGCAGAAGAAGACTTAAGTGACGAGTTTTCCGAAGGAGATGAGGTGTCAGGCTTTAAGCTTGTGCGTATTAAGAAGTACAGGCACAACAGACATTTGTTTTTAAGAAGAGTCTTGAGTTGATACACAAAAAATATAAATAATAATTCAGAGCAGGAGATAAAATGTACTCAGGAATATACCCGGGGAGCTTCGATCCGGTGACATACGGACATATCGATATAATAAAAAGAGCAGCGGCAGTAATGGATCACTTGATAGTTGCGGTGCTTAAAAACAATGGAAAAACACCGTTGTTTTCAGTTGATGAACGTGTTAATATGTTAAAGGAAGTCACCAAAGACTTGAAAAATGTTGAGATCATGAGCTTTTCGGGTCTTTTGGTAAATTTTGCAAAAGAACACGGCGTGAAGGTAATAGTCAGAGGCTTACGCGCCGTAACTGATTTTGAATATGAGCTTTTGATGTCACAGACCAACAGGGTTATGGATCCGGACATTGATACTATTTTTTTTACGACAGATCTTGAGTATGCCTATCTGTCGTCAAGTATAGTAAGGGAGATAGCTTCCTATGGCGGTGATATCTCGAAATTTGTACCTGAGTGTATTCAAAAGCAGATTAAAGATAAATTGAGTAAATAAGCAATGTATATATAGACTTTGGGAGGTTTACGATGAGCAAGATAGAGCAGATTATAGAGGATTTACAGAGTTATGTGAGTGAGTGCAAAAGCCCGACTTTCGGCGGGAGCGGTAAGATAATATGCGAGAAGGCTGCGCTTGAGGATTTTTTGGATGATCTTAAGCTTTCCACTCCCGAAGAGATAAAGAAGTACCAGAAGATAATAAGCCAGAAGGATATGATACTTGCCGACGCAAAGAGTCAGTCCAATGCACTTATAGCTGAGGCAAAGAAGGATGCCCAGAAGATGGTGGATGAGCACTCCATCATGCAGCAGGCACAGGCTGAAGCTAAAGAGGTTATCAGTATCGCTAATGAAGATGCCGGGAGACTCAAGGCTGAAGCACAGGAAGAGGTAGAAAGCTATCAGAGAGGTATTATCAGCTACGCGGATGAAACTCTTTCAGAGCTACAGAGTCTTGTTCAGGATGCTATTCAGGAGCAGGAGGACAGACATGCAGCACTTATATCTCACCTGAGGGCTATCGAGGAGAGGATAGCAAGAGACAGACAGGAGACAAATCCGGATACTGCAGCGGCAGCAGAAGATGAGCTTCCGGCTGACGGATTTGAGCGTATAGATGACGCCGAAGAGGAGGGAGAGGCATTTCTTCAGAACTCCTATGAAGGCGAGGAATAATGAGGCTTCCCGGTAAGTTTTCGGAATACATGGAGCGGCTTTTAAAGAAAGACTTTCCTCTTTATGAGGAAAGTCTTTTATTGCCGCGTTTTTTTGGTTTGCGTATCAATACATCCAAGATCAGTGTATCTGATTTTTTAAAGATATCTCCTTTTAAGCTACGACCGGTTCCGTGGACTGATAACGGCTTTTATTACGAAGAGGATGACAGGCCGGCACTGCATCCTTATTATAACGCAGGTCTTTATTATCTGCAGGAACCAAGCGCTATGGCTCCCGCCGCTATCCTTCCGGTAAATGAAGGGGATACCGTGCTTGATCTTTGTGCGGCGCCGGGAGGAAAGTCAACACAGCTCGGACTGAATATACATGATAAAGGACTGCTTGTTTCAAATGACGTTAGCGCGTCAAGGGCTGCTGCGCTTCTTAAAAACACAGAGCTTTTCGGATTAGGAGAGCTGACTGTTGTTTCGGAGGAGGCTTATCGTATATGTGAGCTTGCAGATATACGACCCGACAAGATACTTATAGATGCGCCTTGCTCGGGTGAGGGGATGTTTCGCAAGGATTCCAAGCTTATAAGCGCCTGGGAGCAGAACGGACCAAAAGTTTTCTCAAAAATCCAGAAGGAAATTACGGGATATATGGCGAAGCTGCTCAAACCCGGCGGATATATGCTTTATTCAACATGCACCTTTAACAAGTTTGAGAATGAAGACGTCATAATAAAGCTTATTAAGGAGAATCCCGATTTAGAGCTTGTTGATATTCCGAAAAAACACGGTTTCAGACCCGGATTTACCGATACTGAAGAAGAGAGGGAGTATCATCTTGAGAGATGCGCTCGACTTTTCCCCTTCGCTCTTGACGGAGAGGGTCATTTTGTTGCTTTGTTAAAAAGAGCCGGTACCACTCCTGATGCCTATGAAGGGTTTATATCACCGGGTGCTTATGATAAAGGCGATAGGATAGCACCCGAAACGCATGAGTTTTTATCTCTGATAAGGAGGGAGTTTGATCCGTCTCGATTCAGAGTCAGCTCAGGTAAGGTCTTTTATATGCCGGAGCGTTCTTTTTTCGGGAACCTACATAACAAGAAAGTAAGATTTTTAAGAAATGGACTGCTGCTCGGCGAAGAGAAAAAGAACAGATTTGAGCCGTCACAGGCGCTGGCCATGAATCTTCAAAAAAATGAGTACCCTTACAGCATAAGCTTATCGGCGGACGATTCCAGGACGGAAAAGTATTTAAGAGGCGAGGGAATTGAGTTTTCGGATTCGGAACTTGAGACTGTCAAAGGGCTGCCCGGAAAATGTGATCTGCTGCTGTGTGTGGATGACTTTCCGCTGGGTTGGGGTAAGCTTTCGGGGGGTAAGATGAAAAACAAGTATCTGCCGGGGTGGAGGAAGATGTAAGATGAGACTGTCTCCATCTGACACATTAACAAAAATCGAAAAAAGATTATGAAAGAAATAATAATAAACAGGCAGACTAAAGGAACTAAGCTCCTTCGTATATTGGTCAAGTTATTGCCTGAGGCAGATAAAAATTTCATATATAAGATGCTGCGTAAGAAAAATATAACGCTTAATGATAAGAAAGCATCAGGAGGTGAGCTGCTCGAAGACGGAGACAGTATTAAGCTTTATTTCAGTGACGAGACTTATGCAAAATTTGCGGGAAATGCTTGTTTTGAAAAACAATTATCCGAACAAGACGGTTATGAAAATGCTGATAAAAAAGCGCCTGCCTTGAATGAAAGCAGTATTATTTTTGAAGATGAGGATATAATACTTTGCAATAAACCGGTCGGGGTGCTTTCCCAAAAGGCTAAAAGTACAGACTTCAGTATGGTTGAGATGATAACGGGTTATCTTTCGGAAAAGAAGGAATATGACATTTCGGACGCGACAGGCTTTAAGCCGGCCGTAACCAACAGACTCGACAGAAATACGAGCGGAATAATAGCTGCGGGAAAGAGTGTTGCAGGGCTTAAGTTTTTATCAGAAGGCTTTAAGAAACGTACATTTGAAAAGTTTTATTTGTGCGTCGTAAAGGGCAGGCTTGAGGTGAACTTAAAGCTTAACGGTCTTTGGTCAAAATCATCGCACGGCAATAAGGTGGTTATAAAAAATGTCGGAACGGACCCGGAAGGAGGTTTTCCGAGAGAGTACTTTGTAAAGGGGAATATCCCTGTACAGACCACGGCTGTGCCTTTGAAAACAAACGGAGAGATTACCCTTTGCCTTGTAAGGCTCATGACGGGGAAAACACATCAGATAAGGGCACAGATGACAGAGGCAGGCTATCCGCTTTTGGGAGATGACAAGTACGGTGACAAGGCATTTAACAAACATTATAAACGGTTGTACAAGAGCCAGTTTCAGCTTTTACACGCATTTATGTTAGATATTCCCGGCAAAGGGACCTTTTTTGCTGATATACCGGATAACTTTGAGAAATTGCTTAAGGGTGAGGATTTATGGGTACATGGAATACGAGAGGTCTTCGCGGCTCAGCTCTCGAGGATTTGATCAATATAAGTAATGAAAGGTATCAGTCGGCAGGGCTCGCGCTTATTCAAAAGGTGCCGACGCCTATTAAGCCGATGCGCATGGATAAGGAGCGAGGGCAGATAACCCTTGCTTATTTTGATAAGAAAAGTACGGTTGATTATATCGGAGCGGTACAGGGCGTGCCGGTATGCTTTGATGCTAAAGAATGTGCAACGGATACATTTGCGCTGCAAAATCTGCATGAACACCAGGTGGATTTTATGGAGGGGTTTGAGGCACAAAAAGGTGTTTCTTTTATTATCCTTCATTTTACAAAAAGGGATGAGATTTACTATATACCGTTTAGGGATATCAAGAAATTTTGGGACAGAGCCGGGCAGGGAGGCAGAAAAAGCTTTTGCTATGATGAGATAGATAAGGATTATATCATAACGGCGTCTGAAGGGGTTTTGGTGCATTATCTGGCGGCGCTCAAAAAAGATCTCGACAGCAGACCTTGACGGACAGGTGGGATTGTATGTATAATTCTTAAATTACAGTGTGACGCGGGGACAGACCAAATGTGTCAGTTGGGGACAGTCCCTTTGTGTCAATCCTGACACAAAGGGACTGTCCCCAACTGACACATTTGGTCTGTCCCCATCTGACACACTCTCTAATAAAACTGCAACAAATATAGAACAGGAGAAATATAATGGATAAGAAACAATTTAAGACAGAATCAAAAAAGCTTCTTGATATGATGGTTAACTCTATATATACGCACAAAGAGATATTCCTTCGCGAGCTTATTTCTAACGCTTCGGATGCGATAGATAAGCTTCATTTCAGGTCGCTTACGGATGATTCGGTGACAGTTAAGAGTGATGAGTATGAAATAAGACTTACGCCGGACAAGGATGCGCGAACCCTTACCATAACCGACAACGGCTGCGGAATGACTAAGGTCGAGTTAGAGAACAATCTCGGAACGATAGCAAAGAGCGGATCCTTTGAGTTTAAAAATGACCCGGAAAATGCAAAGGACGAAAAAGAGCAGGAAATCGATATAATAGGTCAGTTCGGCGTCGGCTTTTATTCGGCGTTTATGGTTGCTGACAAGATAACCGTGACCAGTAAGGCTTATGGCGCGGATGAGGCTTATAAATGGGAAAGCGAGGGTGCGGATGGTTACACCTTAGAGGCTTGTGAAAAGGAAGAGCCGGGCACTCAGATCGTATTACATTTGAAAGAGGATACGGAGGATGATAAATTCTCCGAATACCTTGAGGAGTATACTCTTAAAAATCTGATCAAGAAATACAGTGATTATATACGCTATCCTATACGCATGATCACAGAGCATGAAAAGCTTAAAGAGGGCAGTGAGGACGAATACGAAAAAATATCCGAGGATGAAACGCTAAACAGTATGATACCTATCTGGAAGAAGGATACGTCCGATGTGACAGATGAGGAGTATGCAGGCTTCTACAAGGATAAATTCTTTGATTTTGAGGATCCGTTAAAAATAATCAGACAGAAGGCAGAGGGTACGTCAGAGTATATTGCGCTGCTTTTTATCCCGGCAAGAGCGCCATTTGATTATTACAGCAAGGATTTTGAAAAGGGTCTTCAGCTGTATTCAAGCGGTGTTATGATCATGGATAAATGTAAAGACCTGCTTCCCGATTACTTCAGCTTTGTCCGCGGTTTGGTAGACAGCTCAGATCTTTCTCTTAACATTTCCAGAGAGATGCTCCAGCATGACAGGCAGCTTAAGATAATTGCTAAGGCACTTGAAAAGAAGATTGCCGGCGAGCTTTCAAAGATGCTTACCGATGAGAGAGAAAAGTATGAGAAATTCTTTGAGAATTTCGGAACGCAGCTTAAGTGGGGTATATACTCAAGCTACGGCGGAAACAAGGAGCTTCTTGAGGATCTTCTCCTGTTTAAGTCTTCATATGAGCCGGCTGAGGATGAAAAGAAAGAGGATTCCGAAGAAAAAGAATATAAGAATAAGCTGGTAAGCCTTAAAGAGTACGTTTCCCGTATGAAGGAAGGTCAGGATAAGATATACTTTGCATCAGGAGAGAGCGTAAATAAAATAAAATTCCTGCCACAGGTAGAGTCTGTAACTTCTAAGGGCTATGAGGTTCTTTATCTGACCGAGGATATCGATGAGTTTACCATGCAGATGCTTAGGAACTATGATGAAAAGGAATTCTTAAATGTATGCAAGGACAGCCTTGATCTTTCCACTGAGGAAGAGAAGGAACAGATAAAGACAGAGAACGAAAGCAAGGCCGATATGTTCAAGTTCATGAAGGAGAGCATAGGCGATAAGGTTGCAAGGGTTCAGTTTACAAACTCTCTTACAAATCACGCTGTGTGCCTTTCTTCTGAGGGTGATATATCCGTGGAGATGGAGAAGGTATTAAGCAAGATGCCGGATGCAGATGATAAGCAGATAAAGGCAGAAACAGTACTTGAGGTAAATGTAAATCATCCCATTGCAAAAACGCTCGGAGAGCTTTTTGAGAAGGATAAGGATAAGCTTGCTACTTATAGCCGCATTCTTTACGCGCAGGCCTGCCTGATAAACGGAATGCCGCTTGATAACCCTTCAGAGGTTAGCGAGATGGTTTGCGGTCTCATGGTTTAAAAGAAAAAAAACAAAAAAAATGCCCGTAGGGGGTTGTGTGTTTTTCAGAATCATGTAAAATAGAGAAGGTCATGATTTTGCGACTTTCTTAAAATATAGTTCCTTCTGCTGTATGTCGTAAGCAGACAGGATTTACACATTCTAACCTTTAGCTCCGTTTGTGTAAAACGGCTGCCCCAAAATGCGGAAGGTCATTTATGCTTTCTCTCGTTTATCTTATTTTGATAGACAAAACCGGGGAGAGCAAAGGATAAGAAACACAAACATGACGCTGCGGTGCATACATACAGGTAACTGTATGTATGCACCGCTTTTTAGTGTAAAATGAGGTACTGTGTCAAAGGGGATGTGTTCTACTGATACACCTACGGATGTGTCAGTAGAACAGTCCCCTTTGACACAGTACCCTGTTTTCCACAAATAAAAAACCAAAAAATAATTCTTGACAATAGATATAGTTAAGTGTTAATATTTAGTATGTTGCGTTAGTTAATGCTAACTAATGCAACTTTTTTAATAACAACAGTTAGACAATGCTAACCTAAAAGAATGATCACTTATTAGTTTTTCTCGGAAAAAGATATAAAGTCTGTAAAGAAATCCTGTATAGACTTGCAAAAGGTTTGTGTATGGATAATAAGATGGGATTATTTTCTTGAACCGGCCAATCTTGATTTTACAGAGTATTTAAGAGGAACCCTGAGCCCGGAGGAGCTTGCAAGATCTTTAAAATATTATTTTCCCGACGACAGGTACAGGAGTTATTTGTCGAGAGGACTTGTCAGGATTTTAGGAGCCTCATATACAGGGATAAATCTTAAAAACATAGACATAATAAAAGGGTATAACGGCAAGCCTGCATTCAGCGGTGAGGCTTCTGATCTTAAGTTTAATATATCACATTCCGGCGAATATATAATGATGGCATTTACCTTCGGAAGAGAGATAGGGGTTGATGTCGAAAAACAAGATTCTAAAGCAGATTTTTACGGCATGTCGGAATTATTTGCCCATGAAGAGGAAAGCCTTATAAAGCGCTCATGTGATTATCGTGTTTTTTATGATACCTGGGTATGTAAGGAAGCTTTTATAAAAAATACGGGCGAAGGTCTGGCAAGAAGCCTTAACAGCTTTACCGTCAGAGGAGACGACATAATAATAGACGGTCGTATACAGGACAAGCTGCTGTTAAAAAGAATAAAAGTAAATAATGAATACGCAGCTGCCATGGTAGTTGAAAAGTAATCAAAGCTATGAATATAAAAAAACGGAGGCAGATATGTTTCTTTCAGTTAAAGGACTAAAAAAATCATACGGTGAAGGCGAAAGTCGTGTTGATGTACTAAACGGCATAGACATAGATGTAAACAAAGGTGAGTTCTTGTGTTTACTCGGTCCTTCCGGTTGTGGTAAATCAACGCTCCTTAATATTATCGGAGGTATAGACAGACCTGATGACGGCAGTGTTTTTCTGAACGGAGATGACATGGGCAAAATGAACGACAAGGAGCTAACTGCGTACAGGCGTGAAAACCTAGGATATATTTTCCAGATGTACAATCTTATACCGGATCTTACCGTTCGGGAAAATATAGAGGTGGGTGCTTATTTAAGCAAGGAGCCGCTTGATATTGATGAGATAATAGAGGATACGGGGCTTAAAGCGCAGCAGGACAAATTACCCAAGCAGGTGTCAGGCGGGCAGCAGCAGAGGACTTCTATAGGCAGGGCAGTTATCAAGAAGCCTGAGATACTGTTGTGCGATGAACCTACGGGAGCTCTTGATTATAATACCGGTAAGGAAATACTAAAGCTTATAGAGCATGTGAATCAAAAGTATAATACTACGGTTATTATGGTTACACATAACGATGCCATACAGAAGATGTCTGACAGGACGCTTACTCTAAAAGACGGTAAGGTCACAGGAGTGTTTGTAAATGAAGATAAGATTTCTGCGGAGGCATTGAACTGGTGATGAGGAATCCGTTAAATAAAAGATTTAAACGAGAAATAAAAAACGGCTTTGGAAGATATCTTGTTATATTCTTGCTTTTGTTTCTGTCGATCGGTGAGGTGTCAGGCTTTCTTGTAGTTGACCACAGCCTTATAACAGCTTATGAAAACAGCTTTGAAAAATATAACGTTGAGGACGGAAACTTTACTTCGGCAGCGGAGCTTTCGGATGAACAAAGAAAGGAAACAGAAAATGAAGGCGTGGTCCTATTTGAAAACTTTTATTCAGACAAAGAGATGGATAACGATACCACGCTTCGCATATTTAAAAACAGAGAAGATATAAATCTGGCAAGCATACATGAAGGAACTCTTCCTGATGCTGCCGGGGAGATAGCTCTTGACAGATTGTATGCAAAAAATAATGAGATAGAAATCGGTGACGAGATAAGTCACGGCAGCGATAAATGGAAGGTTACGGGACTGGTTGCTTTATCTGATTACAGCGCATTGTTTAAAAACAATACCGATATGATGTTTGATACTACAGGATTCGGAGTAAGCGTGGTATCGGAAGAAGGTTGGGAAAAAATAGATAAGAACAGTATAAACTACAGATATTCTTGGAAATATAATATTTCACCTTCTGATGAAAAGGAAGAAAAGGAATTATCTGATAAGCTGCTTGAAAATGTAAGTACAAAAGTGATGCTTACTGACTATACTCCGAGATACTTAAATCAGTCGATCATGTTTACCGGCGAGGACTTCGGACAAGACAGGGCAATGATACAGCTTCTGTTATACATAATAATTGTAATCATCGCATTTATTTTTGCCGTAACGGTAAAAAACATGATCAACAAAGAATCGGCAGTAATAGGAACGCTTTTGTCCTCGGGCTTCAAAAAAGGTGAATTGCTGAGGCATTATGCTGCGCTTCCGATTCTCATAACTATTGCCGGAGCCATAGCCGGTAATATTCTCGGCTATACGGTCATGAAGGATATAAACGCCGCTGCTTATTACGGCAGCTACAGCCTTCCGACCTATGAAACCTTGTGGAATCCGGGTGCTTTTATTCAGACAACCGTTATACCGGTTGCTATAGTTATGGCGATAAACTTTATCATTATAAGATATAGTCTTTCGTATCCTCCTTTGAATTTTTTAAGAGGAGAACTCAGTCGAAGCAGCGGAAAAAAAGTAAGGAAGCTTTCCTATGGCTCATCTATATCTTCGCGCTTCAGGAAGAGGATTTTTGCAAGTAATATCGGAAGCTATGCAGTAATAATTATCGGTATATTTTTCTCAAACATATTGTTGATGTTCGGTTTTATGCTGCCGAGTACGCTCGACAGCCATAAGAGTATGATGCATGAAAATATGATATGTGAAAACACTTACATACTGAAGGCTCCGGCCGAAACGGTAACGGAAGGTGCTGAGAAGTTTGCGGCACATACTCTCGGAACAAAAGGGGAAAACGGATATAAACCGGAGGATATTACCGTATACGGAGTTGAGGCTGACAGCAGATATGTCCATGTTGATGATGCCGATAAAATATATATTTCAAAAGCATACGCTGATAAATACAATTTAGAACCCGGAGATGTCCTGGAATTATCTGAAAAGTATGAGAATAAAGAATATGAATTCAAGGTTGAAGGTATATATGACTACGAAGGTGAAATAGCACTCTTTACCGGTCTTGATAATTTAAATGATATTTTCGGTGAAGAAGCCGGCAGCTTCAGTGGATATTATTCGGATAACAAAATAGAGGATATCGATGAAGCACTCATAGCTTCCGTTATAGACGAGGACGAGATGACAAAGGCCGCAAGGCAGCTTGAGCTTTCCATGGGAAGTATAATGGGTGTGATCAGAGTCTTTTCCGTAGTTATGTTTGTGATAATCATATATATACTTTCACGCCTCATAATTGAGAAAAGTTCAAAGTCTATATCTCTTACAAAGATACTGGGATACAAAAACAAAGAAATAGGGGGCTTATATCTGGCAACAACATCCTTAGTGGTAATTGCCGGAATTCTCGGAACCATAGTGTTATCAAGGTTTGTTGTGGATTTTTTATATACTGAGATGATGATAAAGAGTATGAGCGGCTGGATGCCGCTTGTGGTAGATGCTTCAGTCTATATTAAGATGGCGGCTATAGGCATTTGCTCATATGCAGCCGTGGCACTGCTGGAGTTGATAAAGATAAAAAAGGTTCCTATGGGGATGGCGCTGAAGGAGGCTGCCATATAATAACAAAGCAGTCAGCTTAGTGCGTCAGATATAGTAGTAAAAAAACCAAAAATTGAGGGGGTTTTGTAATGACAGAATATGTTGAAGAAAACAAAAAAATGCAGCCCAAGGATCTGATTATGGTAGGTATATTTACCGCTATTTTCATATTCATAACCATGGGTGTCGGTATGCTCACCGCGATACCGGTATTTATCCCGCTCATAACGATAATCATTCCTGTAGCAGCAGGTATACCGTTCATGTTATATCTTACAAAGATAAAAAGATTCGGTATGTTAACAATAACAGGTGTAATACTGGGTGTAATAACCTTTATAGGCGGAATGGGATTTCCGGTTGCTATTATTTCCGTTATAACATCACTGTGCGCGGATCTTATACTGCTTAGCGGCAAATATCAGAGTAAATCAAGGTCACTTCTTACTTCCGGAGTTTTTTGGGTCTTTCTTATAGGAACGATGGCTCCGATCATAGTTGCAAGGGACAGCTATTATGAAATGCTTACAGCGCAGGGAATGGATGCGATATATCTCGACGGTCTGACAAAATGGGTTCCTGACTGGAGTTTATTACCGCTTGCAGGGGCGTGCTTTGTCGGTGGAATACTCGGAGGACTCTTAGGTCTTTCGGTCTTAAAAAGACATTTAGGGTTATGGGAGATATAAGCGGCGTTTGACACACTATAATTATCGCTGAATAGTAACAATACGGATTATAATTAGTGTAAAGATAGTGTAATTTTAGTATAATTTTTAGGTTGAGAAATTAATAAGGCTATGTTTTTTCCAGGAGGAAGCAGTATGAAATATTGTATGATAATCGTTACATTTGCAGATGAAGATGAGGCAGAAAGGGTAGTGAGCGAGCTTTTGGAAACTGACAGCATGTACCGTTTCTGGTATTCCTTTGTTCCGGGCGCGAGAGCAGCAATAGAGATGAATCGTGGCGAGGTCTTTTACAA
>CACZTL010000065.1 GCA_902784165.1 uncultured Lachnospiraceae bacterium
GAGGGGGAAGAAAGAGTTCGTGTTGATAAGATCCTGAATCTTGAAATATAAGAGTACGAGGTACCCGTCTTGGCAATAGTTTCCGTTTTAGTCCCGGTATACAATACCGAAAAATACTTAAAACAATGCATAAAAAGCATCTTGAAGCAGACCCTTACCGACATAGAGATCATCTGCGTGGATGACGGCTCCACGGATTCTTCTCCGAAGATACTTGACAGCTTTGCAAAAAAGGATAATCGCATCAAGGTTATTCACAAAAGTAATGCAGGCTACGGTCATACTGTCAATACCGGCATACGAAATGCTAAAGGCGAGTTCATCGGCGTAGTGGATTCTGACGACTATATATCCGCGGAAATGTATGAAGAGCTTTTTAAGAAAGCTCGCGAGCATGACCTTGACTTCATTAAATCTGATTTTTATGAGATAAGAAGCTATCGCGGCAAAATATACCGAAAAAAAATAACATCCTTTGAGACCGTTGAAATGTATGATAATGTTATCGCGCCTTGTGATAACAGTAATGTGTTTAATTATGTCACTATGAATGTCTGGACGGGGATTTACAAGAGAGACTTTATCTTAAAAAATAATATAAGGTTTAATGAATCACCCGGAGCCGCCTTTCAGGACAACGGATTCTGGTTTCAGGCGCTGTGTATGGCAAAGCGGATTATGTTTATCGACAAGGCCTTTTATCGTTACAGAAAGGATAACCCCAAATCATCGGTAAATGACAGGTCAAAGGTTTATGACATAGTTGGGGAATACGATTTTATAAAAAGATTTTTGTTATCCCATCCTGCCGAATATGAGAAGTTCATTAAGATATATGTGATCCAGAAGTACTATGCATATATGGACGCATACAGGAGGATTGGCGGGAAATTCCGGCTTGATTTTATACGCAAATGCGCGGAGGAGTTTTCAAAAGATCTGGAATCGCTTAGATGCGATTATAAAGAGCTTGATGAGCATGCCTTTACAGAGATGTTAAGGATATCGGACTGCCCTGAGATGTATTATTATGAGAGAACGATAGATGATTGCAACAGGCAATATGAGCAAATGCAGATTGACAGAGATTTGATAAAAAGCTTTACAAAGAAAGGGGCTGTGAGTTGTTAACGCAAAAAGTATTATTTCCGGACAAGCAAAAGAAACGGTGTATATATGAGATTATTACTCCCATAGAAAGACTTAAAACACCAAAAGCCCGTAAAATTGCTGCTGAAAGGAGTTTAGTCTGTTTTTATGATGAACTCGTCAAGCTTCCGTTTCCTTTTCAGATAGCAGAAGCAAAAAAGTGGCTGGAGTTTTTAAGGGATGAAGAGGGAAATATAAATTCAGAAAAAAACACCTTTAAAACAAGTGAAGAAAAAAAAGCTTTTAAATATATCAGTGATATATCGGCAATGGAGCCGGATTTTTACCAAGAAATAAACGAAGCAAGACAGAGAAATAAGAGCTTGCTAAGAGAGATAACGCAGCTTTTGAAAAGCTTGGATGACAGATCTTATAATAAGCTGACCGAAAGAGCAGGGGGACTGAATATGCTCAGACTGGAGTCATATTTGCATATGTCAGATAGGTAACGGTTCTCTCAGACAGAGAATCGTCCCTTCTCTGAAAAACGAAAAAAATAAAGAGAGGTACTTCCATTGTCTCAAAACTCTATTTTGCTTATCACCCATGAACTTACATATACCGGCTCCCCCCGCAGCCTCTATAACCTAGCCAAATGTCTTCTTGAAGAAGGTCATCGCGTCACCGTTTGGTCTTTTGAGACCGGTGATTTTTTTGCGGAATTTACCGGTTTGGGTATTAATGTGACCTATATAGATTACGAAGAGTTTAAAAGTGAACATGTAAAAAAAGCCATCAGCAGCTTTGATCTTGTGATCGCCAACACCGTATTCTGCGCAGCGGCCGCGTACGAAGCTCAAAAGTATACAAAAACGGTGTTGTTACTTGGTGAAGCAAGAAACATAAAAAGGATAGTAAGCGACCATTCCTTAGATATCGATAAAATTAAAGCCGTAAAAAATATTGCTTGTGTAAGTGTCTATGCTAAGAAAGCGCTGAGCAGGTTTTTAGACAGAAATGATATAACAATTTTGCATAATTATGTAGAAAATTATAATCACAGGGGCGAGGCTCGTAAACCCGATGAAAAAAAGATCAGATTTATCGTATCGGGAACCGTTGAACAGAGAAAAGGTCAGGATATAGCAATCGCTGCCTTTAAGTCGCTGCCGGAGGAGATGCGTGCAATATCGTCTTTTTATATTGTCGGCAAAGCACCGACATGGTCGCAGAAATATTTTAAGAGCCTTGATTTCGGCGATGGTATTTTTTATCGAAACGAAATACAGAACCGTATAGAACTCTTCGAGTATTACAAAAAAACAGATGTCTTTATAGTTTCATCAAGAGATGAAGCTTGCTCAATGTTTGCGCTTGAGGGGGCGATGCTTGGAAAAGCTCTTATTATATCGACTCATGTCGGGGCATCATATATTTGCGATAAGAAATACCGGTTCAAAAGCGGAGATGCAAAAGCACTCCGGGAAAAAATGGAGCTTTTTCTAAAGGAGCCGGCTCTGATCACTGAGGCCGGTAAGGAAAATCGCAAAAGATACAGGGCATTTGCAACAAAAGAGAATACCAAAAATGAGCTGAGGGCATATTTTAAAAAGCTCGGAATAACACAAGAGGCTGACCCGGCGGAAGCAACGAGCGGTAAAGGGGATGAAAAGAATTCAGAAATAGAGAAGTTAAAGCGTGAAATAAAGCGTATGGGCAAAGGCTTAAAGACTGGAGGTAAGCCCGTGATCCCCGTTGTTTTTGCCACAGATACGAATTATGCGCCATTTGCGGCAGCGGTAATAAGATCTATTGTTGATAACAAAAGTGCAGATCGCTTTTACAGTATATATGTGATGTATGATGATTCCCTGACTTACGGGATGTACCGGATTTTAAACGAGATAAAGGGTGAAGGTTTTTCGGTGCGCTTGATCGATGTAAGCAACTGTGTCGAGCAGGAAAGTCTTTATCTTTCAGGACATTATTCGATGCAGATGTATTATCGCTGGCTGATCCCTGAGATTTTTGCTCCATATGATAAGGTTTTGTATCTGGATTGTGATCTGGCGATCAGGCAGGATGTAGCAGGGCTCTATGATATCGAGATAGGTAAAAACTATGTAGGTATGGTAAATAATACGGTACGGACATCATTTAAGAATTATGTCGAGGAGAATCTCGGACTGCCGGTCGATGATTACTTTAACTCCGGAGTAATCCTTTTTAATACAAAAGCATTTACGGCAAAGCATATCAAGGAAAAGTGTGTTGAATATATAAACAGGGACAGGGATCTTTTGTGCCCTGATCAGGATGCGATAAATGTATGCTGTAAAGGGCATATATACAGGCTGCCGGATAAATGGAATTTCCAGTGGCATCATATGATACCGGGTGTGGAAATCGGCGGATTTACTTCGGATTACAAACAAAGATATGATAAGACGCTAAGTGATGGACCGGCGATCATTCATTATACTTCTTATAAAAAACCGTGGAATGAACCGGGGCTTAAGCTGGCAGATGTTTTTTGGAAGTATTTTAGGGAGATACCGGGGTATGATCGTCTTATGAGGAAATTCGCCTACGGAAAGAAAGGGATAGAGCGTTCTGCCGCAGCTGTAGGTCCCGCCGGACGTGTGGAGGATAGTATACATTATAAAGAGAGGATTGATTTTCTGCAAAATTCTCTTGATGAAACCAGGAATTCAGTGACGTATAAGATCGGAAGGGCGATCACGGCGGTGCCTAGGAGGGTGAGACATATGCTTACGGGAGCGCCGGTGTGAGGGGGAAGTGTGTCAGGATGGGGACAGTCCCTTTGTGTCAAAATGGGCTTGCCCATTTTGACACAAAGGGACTGTCCCCATCCTGACACACTTCTTGATATATACAAAAAAGGCAAGGTGATTACATGTCCGATATAAAACTCAAACTCTACAATTTCCTCGTAAACAAACACAGCGGCATACGTGAGTCCTACCATCGTCTTCACGATAACGCAGACAGAGCGGGTAAGATAAAATCTTATGCCGCTCTTTTGGGGTTGAATGCGCAGTATTATCTGATGGGAAAGAGGGATTTCGGGACTTCTGCTGATGTTAAGTATTATGAGGATAAACCGCTTTTTTCTTTAAGTGAGTCGGCAGCTCACATGAAAAATGCCGGAAGCAGTGTGCTGAGCGGCTCTTATCAGCTGCAGGATTACGACATCATCTCTTTTGATGTATTCGATACACTTCTCTTGCGTCCGTTTTCAGAGCCGACGGATATTTTTTTCTTTCTCGGAGAGAAGCTTGGCATCATGGACTTTAAGCGGATACGTATACAGCAGGAGTTTCTTGCACGTAAGGAGCATGAAAAAAAATACGGAGATAATGAGGTCACATTTGCCGAGATCTGGGAGCGGATGGAACGTGAGGTCGGAATCCCGGCAAATGAAGGCATGAAGGCGGAGTTGGAGGCAGAGGAGCGTTTTTGCTTCGCTAATCCTTTTATGCTTGAGCTTTTTAACGCGTTGAAAGAAATGGGTAAAACCATTATTGCGGTTTCGGATATGTATCTGCCGTCTGATTTTGTAGGAAGGCTGCTTGAGAAGAACGGGTTTACCGGGATTGAAAAGATATATATGTCGTGTGAGTACGGGAAGAGTAAGTCGGTGGGGGATCTGTACGGCGTGGTGAAGGATACGTATGCGAAAGCTTTGCGCATCGTCCACATAGGAGACAACGAGTACAGCGACGTTAAAAAAGCAAAAGAAGCCGGGCTGTCGGCTTATATTTACCCGAATGTAAATGCAGCCGGCAAACCGGCAAGAGCTTACGATATGAGTCCGCTGATCGGCGGCGCTTACAGGGGCGTGGTAAATGCGAGGCTCTATACCGGGCTTAAAAAATACCCGTCGGAGTATGAGTACGGATATATCTACGGTGGTATACTTGTGCTCGGGTACTGTTCTTTTATCCGTGAATACTGCAGGACGCATGGTGTGGATAAGATTTTGTTCCTGTCAAGAGACGGAGATATCATAAAGCAGGCTTATGATTTTCTTTATCCGGGCGAGAATACTGAGTATATGTATATTTCAAGGTCAGTCGTGACGAAGCTTATGCGTAAGCGTAATCGTTATGACTTCTTGCTTAGATTTGCAGACAAGCTTATTAATCAGGGCTTAAGTATCGCGGATGTACTTGGGAAAATGGGCCTTGAGAGCCTGATAAAGCTTTTTGGAAAAAAGGCAGGTATAAGACCTGAGGATGTGCTTACGGATAAAAATCTTGATGTATTTAAAGCGATGCTTATCAAAAATTACAAGTTAGTTGATAAGGCGCTTGCCGGTTTTGATGAAGCGGCAAAGGCTTATTATACATCTTGTTTGGCAGGAGTAAAAAAGGCAGCGGTAGTAGATATCGGCTGGGCCGGCAGCGCGGCAGTATCTCTTTCGGTGCTTGCAAAAACTGACTGGGGGCTTGAAACAGAAATAATAGGTCTTGTTGCCGGAACTAATACGCTTCATAATTCAGAGCCTGACGCAGCGGAAGAGTTTTTGCAGTCAGGCAGACTGGTGCCTTATGTGTTTTCGCAGAGCTTAAATCGTGACATCATGAAAAAGCATGACCCGAATAAGGGATATAATGTATTTTGGGAGTTGCTGTTTTCATCGCCGACGAGGCAGCTGGCGGGGTTTCAGGTGGCGAGTACTGAAAACGATGATACAGGCTTGTCGGTCAAGCCGGCTGCCGTAAGCAGCGACGCATATGTTGCTCAAGAAAAAGCGCACGATGCAGGATCTCAATACATAAAGAGTATAAAAGCAGGTGACAAATTAATCAACTTACTCTTCGGCAAACCCGACGCCAACATTAAAGGCATCAAGCGCATCCAAAAAGGTATCCTTGATTTTGTGCACGACTATCACTCGCACTTTAAGGACTACCCTTACATGATGAATATATCCGGGCGCGACGCCGCTGCTCCCATGCTGCTTGCGGCATCTCACGATGAAAGATATCTGAAGGCGATAGCGAAGAGATTTGATTTTAAGATAGATGTATAGTGTGTCAAACGGGGACAGTCCCTTTGTGTCAGTACTGACACAAAGGGACTGTCCCCGTTTGACACACTTTTTTTCCTCTGCGTCTCTCTGGACACCCCCTCCCCTTATATGCTATAATAAAGTGTAATGTTATTTTTATAACAAAACTATATTATTTATTCTTACCGGAGAGGAGATGATAACATGGAATTTTTAGTCGTTATGTTGATCATCGCGCTCGCTGTCGTGCTTGCGGACGTGTTATCCCACTTTTTCCCGTTCCTGCCGGCACCCATCATGCAGATAGGCCTCGGGGCTGCTATCTCATGCATCCCGATGGCGGCGCATTTTGAGATTGAGCACGAATTCTTCCACCTGTTGTTCATTGCTCCGCTTGCGTACTACGGGGGTATGGAAACAAGTAGGAAGCAGCTGTGGAAGAATAAGTGGGCCATTTTAAATTTTGCGGTACTCTTGATAGTTATTACGGGAGTTGCCGTAGGTCCTATTATTCACGGATTTATCCCGGTGGTTACGCTGGTGGCAAGTGTCGCTCTTATGGCGGCTCTGGGACCTACGGATCACGTGGCTGTTGATACGGTTGAGAAGCACTCTCATATACCGCACAAGCTTATGGAGCTTCTGAAAAATGAGTCGGTGTTCGGTGAAGTAACCGCCATCATTTTCCTTCAGACATGTCTGGGGGTTGCGGGCGGCGAGCACATTCACTTCGGGCACATCACGGTAGAGTTTGTGAGACTCCTGCTCGGAGGTATAGCTGTAGGTCTTGCGATCGGATTTGCAAAGCTTTTGATAGTAAGGCTTCTTTATACCAACGGTATAAAGCATGCGGCGCTGCATACGCTCATAGGCGTTGTGCTTCCCTTCTTTGCTTACATTTTCTCGGAGCATATCGAGGTTTCCGGTATCGTGGCCATTTTTGTTGCGGGACTTATATCGACACTTGAGTTCAGGAAAGAAACCTCGGATACGAAGCGGCTGGAGGAAGGCTCGGAACACGTCTGGGGATTTCTTGCGTATGCGCTTGACGGATTTATCTTCGTTATGCTCGGAATGTATGTACCGCATATCATAGAGCACATGTTCTCACATCACCTCGGAGTATCGCCGGGACTGGTCATAGCGGTAATATTTATCGTAATGGGAGCTATCATGGCGGTAAGATTTTTCTGGTCGCTGCTTACGCTTCCGAAGCGGACATACAAGGATGACGGCATTTCACGATCCCGGGCGGCTGCGCTCTTTACCATGTCGGGAGCCAGAGGTGCCATAACCTGGGCATCTGTCGAGTCCATACCTGTCATTTTGGCAAATGGATTGGAGTTCCCGCATCGCGAGCTTGTCATGTGCATTGCGATGGGCGTGATAATAGTTTCCGTCATCATATCCTATGTGGTGCTGCCTATTATTGCGCCTAAGCACGTGTCACAGGAAAAGCAGGATGAGCTGAAACAGGTTCAGATGAATATATTTACAGCGGTAGCGGATGCTCTGGAGGCCGAGGCAACTGTAAAGAATAAAGAGGAATCCAACCTTATCGCATATCGTTACAGAGATCGCGCTGATGATATCCAGATGACCATGCGGCGAAATTCCGCTGTAAATGATGAGATAAATGTACTAAACCGCAAGATCGTCGACTGGAAGATAGAGAATCTCGAGAACCTTGAAAAAGCGGGCAAGATATCAAAAGAAGAGGCGGATTACTATATCAAAGCAGTTGATAAGGATCGCCGCAAAAAGATATCAAGAGGCGTTACGGGAACCGCTATTTCAGGATTCTTTAAGAGTCGTAAGCTTGCAAAGGAAGCTGACAAGGTCAGCCACGGAAAAGACGACATTTTCCTCAGAGGCTCAAAGGCAAATGCAGAGTACGTCTTAAAGAAGCTCAACCGCATGAAGGTAACGGATCCTTCGGATGTAGTAGATGCGACCATTCAGAAGTATCAGTATTACCTGAGCAATATCCAGCACAATATAGATAAGAATGAGGGTGTTCCGATAGATGAAGATATCCTTACCCAGGTTGAGAGAAGGGCTATCCAGATCGAGACCGGACTTATCCAGGATGAATACGAGAAAGGTAATTTAAGCTACTCCGATTCAAGGAATATGAAGAGCGATATCGCGATGCTTTCAGGGCATTTGCTGTAATATTTGCTGCAGCACTGAGGGTACAAGATAAAAAAATCCGCTTCGGCGGATTTTTTTCTTGTGACAGTCGGCAGACAGACCAAGTGTGTCCCCATTTGACACACTTGGTCTGTCCCCGTTTGACACACTCGCGCTCCGGTTTAACATATAATAATTGATAATACTACCTATAATATGCTATATTTTATATCAGCAAGAGTTGTGTCGGAGGTGGTAAGTATGCTTTATCCTTTTATGACTTTAGGAGACGGAACGGAGTTAGTTCACTCGGAAGCTTATATAGAAAATGAAAAAGAGGTCGTCAGAGTGGAAATCGAAAGACCACGTGAAGGAGGTTTTGATTCAGCGGTTATATTTTTGCCTGAGTATACATGGTCAGAAGTGCAGGGATTTTCGCCGGAAGAGATAGAAAATTATCAGGAAATAATTGAGTCGTTGGCTCATATTATTATACGCATGGCTCGTGAAGGAGGTTTTGAAAATGCCTCAGGTTTTTAAAGTCGGGTCATATGTAGTATATTTTTGGTTAAATGAAGGTAAACCGTTAGAGCCTGTACATGTTCATGTAAATATGGGAATTCCTTCAAATGATGCTACGAAGATATGGCTCACAAAGACAGGAAAGACTTTGTTGTGTAATAACAATTCAAGGATTCCTGCAAATAAGCTGAGGATAATAATGGAAGTAATAGAAGCAAGACACAGGGATATAGCAAAAAGGTGGGTTGAAAAGTTTGGTCAGATTAGTTTTTATTGTTAATGGTGTATGAGGGGATAAATGAAAGAGGAAAATAATTATAAAAAGCGTTCCAAAAAGGGCGGCTTCATCGCTTTGGGCATCATTGCCGCTGCTGCGGTGATCGTATGTATCTTGGTGGGAAGACATTTTCACGGTTCGCGAAATGTGGATATTTCAGGCAGCGTAGAGGATCTTGAGGTGGTTGAGTATACGCTGACAGAGTCTCCTAATTATAACAGAAGCGGCAGGCTTGTGGTAAGTGGGCTTATGCTGCACTCAATAGGCATGGCGGAGACCGACGCAAAGTACCTCGCGGATGTATTCGGGGCGCCGGATTATAACAGAGCCGGCGTGCACGCATTTATCGACTCGAATACGGGAGTTGTTTATCATACTCTGCCCTGGAACCGTGTAGCTTGGCACTGCGGCGGCGACGGTATGCTTACGCATATCGGTGTGGAAATGTGCGAGACGGAAGCCGGGTATTATGAGGGGAATGAGCTTATCATAACGGACGCGGCGCAGGCAAAAAAGGACTGTAAGACAACGTATGATTCTGCGGTAAAGCTATTTGCGAAGCTGTGTGATGAGTATGGGTTAAATCCCCTAAAGGATGGCGTAGTGATATCCCATAAGGAGGGTAATGAGAGGGGGATAGCTACGAACCACGGCGATCCGGAGCACTATTGGGATGCCGTAGGGCTCGGGTATACGATGGACGGCTTCAGAGAGGATGTGCACCTTATGATGGAGACGTTGTGATGTGTCAGAATAACAAAATGTTAAGGAGAATATAAAAACATGGTAAAACCTATAGTAACAGACGAATTCTTTCTCGCAGGCAAGTCTGATCCTGCAACGGAGGCTGACAGGCAGGTTATAAACGATCTTGTGGATACGCTTCGCGCGCACGCAGACGAGTGCGCCGGGCTTGCAGCCAATATGATAGGCGTGCGTAAGAGGATTATAGCTATAAATACGGATTTTTTGATAATCGTTATGAATAATCCTGTTATTGTAAAGAAAAGCGGACCGTATGATACGGAGGAAGAGTGTCTTTCTTTGCAGGGAAGCAGGAAGGCTACGCGGTTTAAGAATATAGAAGTAGAGTATGATGATATAAACTTTAATAAGCGCAGGGAAAAGTTTTCGGGGTGGATCGCGGAGATTATACAGCATGAGCTTGACCATTGTGATGGAGTTATTATCTGATTGTATGTCAATGAAAAAGAAAAAAACATATAAATTAATATACGGTATTTTTGTCGCCGGTGTGACGGCGTCGTTTTTTAATGCGCCGGTATTTGCAGGTGAGAGTGAAGTAAGTTGCCTTTCGACTGATACGGGGTTGTCCGGGTCGGAACAAAGTCCAGCCACCGGGGAGCCACAAGGGTCAGAGGGTGGCTTATTGGCAGGTAACACTGGAGAATCCGGAATCTCATGTTTTACCGATGAAGATGTAAAGGGAGGTGAAGATTTCCGGACTTCGGGAGATGAGGCAGCGGATGCGGTCTTTCAGCCTGCAAGTGAAGCTGTATCAGAAGGAACTGCGACATATCAAGACTCGGATATTCTCTACCATGGGCAAAGCGTATCATGCGGGATGACAGCGGAAGACAAAAGCGCATCTTCCGGGGGGACACAGAAAGAAGAAAACCCATCAACCACACGTTTAAATACCGAGAAAGAAGAAAGTACAACACAGTTGCAAGATTCGGATTCTGACACCGCAGCGGTATCTTCGCCTGTAAGCAGGGAGAAGGCATCTCAGACATCCGCTTTCGGCAACATTTACATAGATTTAAACGGTGACGGGGTGACGACTGCGGAGGATGGGCAGCTGCTGTCGCGGCTGATCGCAAGCTATGACATGAAGGATCATAACGGTCAGGAAATAAGTGGCGAGCTTGCGCGCATCCTGTACGGACCGCTCGTAAGCGCAAAAGAAACAGAGGCGCCCGGCTTTTCGTCGTATTACTTAAACAATGCCGGACAGGCCACATATGTAAAAAGTCAGGGGGCGCTCGGCACGTGCTGGGCATTTGCAACGGCGGCGTCTTTAGAGAGTGCGATGTTAAAAGAACGTCTCAAGCTTTCCGGTATCGACATCACGGCGCCCACGGAGGGTGAGCCGGTTTTGGAGGGGTTAAAAACAGATCCGGATATTTCCGAAAAATATCTGGCTTGGCTTGCTTATGACCACAAGATAAATGACGGCGCGCAAAATGAAGGCATCTCCTCAGAGCGCACGGGGAGCGATATTCTCGGCGCGGGGGGTCTGTTCGGATTTCCGGACAGCTACTGGACCTCGTGGCGGGGTATTGTAAATGAGTCTGACGAGCCTTACAAGCCGGACAACAGGGCGGATTCCTATATTGAAGCTAAGTATGGCGAGACAACGGACAAGCTGCCTGAGCAGTGGAGTCTTTCCGGGCGTGTATACCCTACAGGTGACCCGACAGCTCCGGCGCGCGCCAATAAGGTAATTACGCTGCCTGCACCCGCGATCATAGAGTATAAAGACGGAGCCAATGTATGGACCGGATATGATTCAGGCGCCACAGACCTAATTAAGCGAACGCTTGTTGAAACGGGCGCGGTGGCTATAAGCTACGCTGCCGACCAGTCGGATATGTCGGAAAGCGGAAACCGCGATTATTTTAATCACAAGACATGGTCTCAGTACAATGATTCCGAAAGTGTAAAGGTAAATCATTCCGTAGCGATAGTCGGCTGGAACGATGATTATCCGGCAGAGAATTTTAAAGCAGAGAAAAATTCGCTGCCTCCCGGTAACGGAGCCTGGCTTGTGAAGAACAGCTGGGGCTCTTATGACTGGTATGAGGATCAGTACGGTGATACATTTACAAATGTTGTCGAGCATCTGAAGGAATTCCAAAAGGATGATGTCGCGTGGGGAATCCCCGGGGAAACGGGTGTAGGAACGGGCTGTTTTTGGCTTTCGTATTATGATAAGTCCATAAGCTCCGCGATGGCGTTTGGCGTCGACATCCCCGATGACGGGTGGGATCACGACCGCATTTACCAGTATAATTACTACTCTGACATGGCAAGCATCCCGTTGGTTCTTCGTATGTATGACTCCGAAACCTCCGTTGCCAATATTTTTACGGCAGAGGAGCAGGAGGTTCTTGACGCCGTGTCTGTGCGCACCACGGAGCATGATTCCCGTGTAAATGTAAAGGTTTATCTTTTAGATGATGGCGCTTTTGAGGGTGATCCCACGGCAGGAGAGCTCGTAAGCGAGATCGACGCCGAAATAGAGCTTGCGGGCTTTACGACGCTTAAGCTGCCGAAATCAGTTACACTTAAGTCCGGGCAAAGGTTTGCGGTTGTGGAAACGATTGCGGCAGACAGCGGATTTAAGGATAGTGCCGTATCCTTTTTAAATGTCGAGACCGTTCTTAATGATGATAAACAAAATGAAGCCAATATGGGCGCTGCAAGGTCATATGTATACTCGGCTGCGGGTCAGACATTTGCAAAGGTTTTAAGCGGCGGGGTCTATACATGGATGTCGCCTGAGGCCTTGACTAAGGAGCTCGGCGGCGGGATATTTAACTTCGGAAATGCGCTGATAAAGGCGTTTACGATACTCGCAGAAACACAGTCGGGGGAAGAACAAAAAGCTGATGCGCAGGATACCGGAATAAGAAAGGATACGGAAGCGACCGATACCGGTGAAAGCTCAGAAAAAGATACGTTCACAGACAGATCTGCAGATGCCGGCGCATACGGATCATCGTCAAAGGGCGGTGCTTTGGCGGCGGGAAGAAAAGCACAGGCGAGTTCTGCTCCCGTAAGCAAAGCTCAGATGAATGATGCTGCGGGCAGCAAAGAAGAGGGGGGTTCGTCTGAGAAAGAAAAAATACAGACGGTTGCAGCCGGGACAGGAGATATAAATACGACAGGCGTATGGATGGCTGCGGCCGCAGCAGCCGTGAGTATGCTTGTGTTTGTAAAGAGGTGGCGGTGAGTTTAAAAAGAAAGAGGTAAAGTATGAGCACATTTATCCCGATAACGGAAAAAGACGTAAAGAATCTGGTTCCTTATGCCGAATCCATCTGGAAGGAGCATTACTACACATGCGTAGATAAAGGTCTCACAGACCTTGTCTTTACGCTGTATATGTCTGAGGATGCACTATACAGGCAGCTGTCGGAGGGCAGCAGATTCTACTATGTCATGGCAGATAACGAAGAAAAGGACAGAGCCGGCTTTTTTTGCATTTACCCTAAAGGTGGTAAGATGTACTTAAGCAAGCTTTATCTTCATAAGGATTATCGCGGACGCGGGCTTTCTAAGGAGATACTCGCTTTTGTCAAAGAAGAAGCAAAAAAAGAAGATCTGCATGAGATCTTCTTAAATGTGAATCGTGCAAATGTAAAATCTATCGAAATCTATAAGCGCCTGGGTTTTTTTATAGCCGATGAAGTTGAAGCGGATCTGGGAGATGGCTTCATCGCGCAGGACTATATCATGGAGTTGAAGATATAAAAAACGTGTCAAACGGGGACAGTCCCTTTGTGTCAATACTGACACAAAGGGACTGTCCCCGTTTGACACATTTTACTCCGCGGGTTCCTCGGAATAAACCGCCTCTTCATGGGGCGGTACATTTTCATGGGAAAGCTCGCGGACGGTCTGCACATTTTCACGGTTCATATCCTCGATGGAGGTCGTCACACTGTGGGCGATAGGAGTCCACTGGGGACGTACCAGAAGCGCTACGAGCGATATCGGGATATATGTAAACATGTAAAGCGGGTATGTAAACATACTCGCTATTTTTCTGCCCGAAGTCGTCCGTATCTTTTTCCACTCGCTTATGACAGTTATAAAGCCCTGTACGAAGTTTAAGGCATAGTATCCTATGAGTCCCGAAAGGAACGAAAGCCCCACGTCGGGCGCCAGCTTAGAGGCGCCGTTCATATCTACTATGTTAAGCACGAGTGCAAGGACTGAGAGCGCAACCGTAGCCAGATTAAACATAAGAGAGGGCGCAAGGAACATGAAAATGTCATAACGCGACAGAGCCATGGATCTGTCCTTAAACATATTTTTTATAAGATCCTTGCCGTAATGGTATATTACCTGATAAAAGCCTCTTGTCCAGCGCACTCTCTGTGTCCATGACTGCTTGAACTTAGTCGGCTGCTCGTCATAGAACATGGCGCTTCCTGCGTATCCGATCTTTTCGCCTTTTACTATCAAGTCGGCGGAAAGCTCAAGATCCTCTGTAAGCAAATGATACGGCCAGCCTCCGTTTTCCTCAAGGAGTGTGTGGCTAAACAGATAACCGGTTCCCGAAACGGTTGCGGAAGAGCGCAGTATGCGTCTCGGGCGGTTAAGATACTGCGCTTCTCGCATAAACGCCACGGAGTATCCGGAGGTGATCCAGTTTGCGCCGAAGTTTTTGGAATTACGGTAGCTTGTAATAACGCGGCACTCGCCCTTGGAAAATTCCTTATCCATCTCTGTGAGAAAATTCTTTTCCACGATGTTGTCTGCGTCGAAAATTATATAAGCGTCGTATGCGCCGTAACTGCCATAATCTTCTTTTATGTGTTCAAGGAGAGTATTTACCGCAAAGCCCTTTCCTTTTTTTTCTGTGTTGTTTCGTTCGTAAACGATCGCGCCTGCTCTTCTTGCCACCTCAGCTGTGTTATCATCACAGTTGTCGGCAATCACAAATATATCGAAAAGCTCCTCGGGATATTCCTGCTTTTTAAGGCTGTCCACGAGCTGCCCTATAACATTGGCCTCGTTTCGCGCGGCTATTATAAATCCGTAGCGTGAAGTGCCCGCGCCGGCAGGCCCCGGAAGAGGCGGTCTTTTCGATGTGACAAGCCTGTATCTTGCCTCGGCAAACATACCTACGATAAAGTATATTATCTGATACAGATACGCCACCGCGACGACGATGCCCAGTATCAGACTTAAAACCTCTATAAATTTCATGTCAGTTCCTTAATTTGTATGATTGTAGCTAAAACTTCCGAAAAAACAAATTATTCCCAGTATAGCACGACAGGACGCTATGTGACAAGAGGTTCGTTTAATTCAAACAAAAAACCCCTGCAAGAGCAGGGGATTTTCAGAGCGGAGAAGGAGGGATTTGAACCCTCGCGCCGCGTTAACGACCTACTCCCTTTCCAGGGGAGCCCCTTCAGCCTCTTGGGTAC
>CACZTL010000066.1 GCA_902784165.1 uncultured Lachnospiraceae bacterium
CGGTGGACAAAGGGCTTGTATCTGTCCGCATATAGTAGAGGGATAAAAAAGCACCCTCTGAGAGGAGTGAATATAAAAATGACAGAAATCGAGAAGAGAAGAATTAACGAATTAAGGTCATCCGGGGTTGGTTATAAGAGCATAGCAAAGAAGATGGATATAAACATCAATACTGTAAAGGCTTTTTGTCGAAGGAATAATCTTGCCGCAAAGAATACGGCAGACTTATGTGATAACTGCGGTAAGCCACTCAACCGGAAAAAACGCTTCTGCTGTGACAAGTGCAGAAATGAGTGGTGGAATTCACACCTGCACCTTGTAAAACGCAAGGCATACTATTCCTTCATATGCCCTCACTGTGGCAGTGAGTTTCAAACCTATGGCGAGAAGAGAAGGAAGTATTGCAGTCATGAGTGCTACATAAAGGAGAGGTTTGGAAAATGAATGAAGCAAATTATATGGTCATAATGAAATTTACAAAAACGTTACTTAAGGACGGCGTTATAACAGATGAGGATTATAGGAAGATAGAAAAGCGCTTCATTGAAAAATACAATCCAACATTTGTCACATTGTATTCAGACTTGACTATTTCCTTATAAAGTCCATAAAGAAAATATCTGGACGATCGATTTCAAGTGCGAGCTTCTCATTACAATAATGTCCTCTCTCGCATAAGAAGAGAGTCGCAGTATATCAGAGAACATCACATGGGGGAAGCAAGGGTCATTTGCGGACGGAAAGGTCAGGACATTACTTGATTGAGTTTGGAAGTAATAACCGTCCCCGGGATACACTATTGTTATAAAAACAAAGGTATGATAAAATAACAAACTATGAAAAACATACTTGAGGATATAAAAAATAATACATTTAAACCTGTATATTTTCTGTACGGCGACGAAGGTTATCTGATAAATCAGTTTAAAAATAAGCTCATTTCAGCCATAGTCGGAGATAATTCATTCAATCTTACTGTTGTTAATGAAAAACCGGATGAACGAGCGCTTAAAGAAATCATAAATACACCGCCGTTTATGTCTGAAAGGCGTTTGATAGTAATAGACCGATGTGATGTATTCAAAACAAAAGATAAATTTTCTTTCCTCACACAAAACCCTCCGGATTATATAGTTATCGTTCTCATAGAGAATACCGCAGATAAGCGGTTAAAACTGTATAAAGATATTAAAAAAATCGGCTACATTTGTGAGATGAAAACCCAAAGTGAGGCGAACGTGTCAAAGTTTATTAAAGAAAAGTGCGATGGAGAGGGGAAGCAGATTGCCACCGATACCATCAGGGAGATATACAGAAGGACTTGCGGGGATCTTGGGCTAATCGTGGCTGAGCTGGAAAAGCTGTTTTCTTACACTTACGAAAGAGATGTTATTACTTTAGAGGATGTCGGGGATATAGTCAGTGTCCGCATCGAGGAAAGAGTTTTTGAAATGATCGATGCTATTGCTTATAAAAATAAGCGTCGGGCAATTTCGCTGTATTATGACCTCCTTGCAGTGAGAGAATCTCCTGTGAAGATACTCATACTGATGGAACGTCATTTTAACGGCTTGCTTCAGGTAAAGAGTTCTCCGCCTATGCCGGTCGGAGAGCTGGCAAAAGGCATAGGATTGAAGGGTGTAGCCCCTTTTGTGGCAGGAAGGTATCAAAAGCAGGCAGGGGCATTTACAAAGGACAGACTTGCTGAATTAGTGGAGGAATTTGCGCGCACCGAGGAAGATATAAAGACAGGTATGATTAGTGATAAAACGGGAGTGGAGCTTATGATAGCGGAGGCATTATTATGAAAAAGGATTTACTTCATACGCCTGAGGGCGTAAGGGATATATACGGAGCCGAGTGCAGGTTTAAGAGTCATGTAACAAGGCTTTTGGAGGATGTATGTAAAAGATACGGTTATTCAGAGATACAGACACCGTCTTTCGAATTTTTTGATGTTTTTAGCAGCGAGCGAGGAAGCGTTCCGTCAAATGAAATGTTCAAATTTTTCGATCATCACGGGAACACACTTGTTTTACGCCCGGATATGACACCGGCCATAGCGCGGACGGCGGCAAAGTATTTCTCTGACAGTGGTCTGCCTGTAAAGGTGTGGTACGGGGCCAACACATATATCAACCATGAAAATGCTTACAGAGGGCAGCTTAAGGAAAATACGACAGTAGGTGCGGAGCTTATAGGAAAGAATGATCCCGATGAGGATTTTGAGATCATTTGCATGGCCATAGAGTGTATGAAAGAGGCCGGACTTAAGAATTTTCAGGTTGAGATAGGAAATATAAGGTTCTTTAAGGGGCTTCTTAAGGAAGCCGGAATAGGAGGGGATGACGAGGAGCAGCTGGTTTCTCTTATCAATAAAAAGAATTTCCTCGGAGTTGAGGAAATACTTGATGAGCTTGCGCCTGAGAGTCCGGCTGTAAGACCGCTTAAAGCTCTCCCGGAGTTGTTTGGAACAAGGGAGGTTTTAGACAGGGCGGCTTCCATGACGGACAACGAAGACAGTCTTTATGCGATAGAGCGCCTTTGTGAGCTTTATGATAAGCTAAAGGAATTCGGATATGAGGAATATGTTTCCTTCGACCTGGGGTCACTAAGTAATCATACGTATTATACCGGTATTATTTTTAATGCGTATACTTTCGGAACAGGTGAAGCGGTTCTTTCCGGAGGAAGGTATGATAAGCTTTTATCCCAGTTCGGAAGTGATAGACCTTCTATCGGCTTTTCGGTAGTAGTTGACAGGCTGACAGAAGCGCTGATCAGGCAAAATATAAGCTATGATTATGATGATAGCAGTATTCTTTTGATATATGACGATGCGGCTCTCGTAAAAGCAAAGGAGCTTGCATTCCGCTTAAGGGAACGGGGAATCAGAACCGGCATGGTCAAAAAAGAAGATAATCTTAAAAATACAGATTATGCTGATTATGCAAGGGAATGGAACTTTGTAAAGGTTGTGGTTATGTCAGGTGATAAGACGTCACTGCAGATTAATCCGGACGGGACAGCCGAACCGGTAGTTACCCAAAATTTATAGGAGGATAAAGATGGGGGGAGTTTTTTTATTGTGCGGAAACGCAGCTCTGCTTTCCGTTTCAAGCTATTTCGATATAAAATATAAAAGGATACCGAATAAACTCACGCTCGGTATGCTCAGCTTTCTTTGTTGTTTCATCGCTGTAAATGTATTAATAACAGGAGTATCTCCAGGAGCCGGTCAGCTGGTTCACTGTATAGCAGGAGCAGCCACTCCTTTTTTTGTGATGCTTCCTGCAGAAATGCTCACCCAAAAACAATTCGGTGCCGGTGATAAAAAGGCGCTTTTTGTCATAGGGCTTAGTGTGGGATTTTGGGGAAGTATTTTTGTGATTTTCGGCATGCTTGCAGGAGCATTGCTTTTTAGTATCTTTAAAAGGGTAAGAAAGAAGGACCATATAGCCTTGGCTCCTTTTATACTGATTTCGTATATCGTCGTGTGTACGGGGGTAGTTTTGTGAAGTGTGTCAAGAAAGGGATTGTCCCCTTCTTGACCCTATTTAAAGATGATTACGCTATACTAACCGCATATTACTATGTTACACTTGTAACAGTATGTATAGATGAAAAGGTTGCATTTTGGTATTTTTAGTATTTAGGAAGGTGAGACAGGAGAGATATGAGCAGATTAAGTATCACTACTAAGAATCAGGCACAGATGACTGTCGAGACATTGTACAAGGATCTTGAGAGAAGGATCGATGCGAGCCAGCCGGGATTATGTCCCGTAGATTTGGCGGCATCATTCGTGCATATGTGTCATGCCCAGTCATGCGGTAAGTGTACGCCGTGCCGGATCGGTTTAGGTCAGTTAGAGAATCTTATAAACAAGGTTCTTGACGGAGAGGCTGATGAAGCTACACTTAAGGTAATCGAGGAGACTGCTGAGGGAATCTTCTTTACCGCAGATTGCGCCATAGGCTCAGAGGCGGCAAGGATGGTTCTTAAGGGAATCAGAGGATTTAGGGAAGAGTATGAGAGTCATGTTCGTGACGGTCGTTGCGGCGGTTCGCATCATCAGGCTATTCCCTGTGTTTCTCTCTGTCCTGCTCATGTGGATGTTCCGGGTTATATTTCCCTTATCCATGAAGGCAGATACGAGGATGCAGTAAACCTCATCAGAAAGGATAATCCTTTTCCTGCTGCCTGCGGCATGATCTGTGAGCATCCTTGCGAGGCGGACTGCAGACGTAACATGGTAGATGACGCTATCAATATCCGCGGTCTTAAGCGTTATGCGGTAGAGCATGAAGGCGATATCAAGACGCCGGCTATCGCTGAGTCTACAGGAAAGAAGGTTGCTGTAGTAGGAGGAGGCCCCGGAGGTCTTTCAGCAGCATATTACCTTTCTATCATGGGTCATGATGTAACTGTTTACGAGCAGAGAAAGCAGCTCGGAGGCATGCTCCGTTACGGTATCCCCAGCTACAGGCTTCCCAGAGAGATCCTTGACAGAGAGATCGAAGGTCTTAAGCAGACAGGCTTTAAGACGGTTACTGACACAGAGATAGGAAAAGACATTACTATCGCTGACTTAAGAAAAGAAAATGATGCGGTATTCGTATCTATCGGCGCGCACATTGATAAGAAGATAGGCATCGAGGGTGAAGACGCCGAAGGTGTAACATCTGCTGTAGACATGCTCAGAGCCATCGGAGATGATGAGCTTCCGGATTACAACGGTCTTGATGTAGTCGTTGTCGGCGGCGGAAACGTGGCTATGGACGTGGCACGTTCAGCCGTAAGACTCGGCGCTAAGAGCGTTAAGGTTATCTACAGAAGAAGAAAGCAGGATATGACTGCTCTTGATGAAGAGGTAGAAGGCGCTATTGCCGATACCGTAGATATCGTAGACCTTCATGCTCCGGTACGCATAGAGAAGGATGCGCAAGGAAAGGTTAAATCACTTATTGCACAGCCTCAGATGGTAGGTGCTATAAGCAACGGACGTCCTGCGCCCGTGAACGCGTCTGCTTCAGAGGTAGAGTTTAAGTGCGATTTGGTTATTGTAGCTATCGGTCAGGGTATCGACTCTAACAAGCTTGAGAGAGAAGGTATCAAGGTCGAGAGAGGCGGACGTATAAGCGCTCTTGATACAAGTGATATAGAAGGGCTTGACGGAGTATTTGCAGGCGGTGACTGTGTTACAGGACCTGCAACCGTTATCAAAGCTATCGCAGGAGGCAAGGTAGCTGCCGCTAATATCGATGAATATCTCGGATTTAATCACGAGATAGTCAACGATATTGATATGCCCAGAGTAAGATTTTCCGATCATGAGCCCTGCGGCAGGGTTAATATGCGTGAGCTTTCACCCGATGAGCGTATCAAGAGCTTTATACTTATGGAAGAGGGCATGACAGACGAAGAAGCATGTCAGGAATCAGGAAGATGCCTGCATTGTGATCACTTCGGTTATGCGGCATTCAGAAATGGCAGGAGGACAAAATGGTAAATATAACGATAGACAATAAACAGGTGCAGGTACCTGAGAATACCACTATTTTGCGCGCCGCTGCCATGGCAGGAGTTAAGATTCCCACACTTTGCTACTGGGAGGGTCTTAATGAGATCGGAGCGTGTCGCGTATGTGTTGTAGAGGTTGAAGGCTATGATACGCTTTTCACAGCATGTAACAACACGGTAGAAGAGGGTATGGTTATCCGTACAAACTCTAAGAAGGCAAGAAAGGCAAGAAGAACCAACGTGGAGCTTATCCTTTCACAGCACAATTCAAACTGCGCTTCATGCGTAAGAAGCCGTAATTGTGCCCTTCAGACTATATCAAATGAACTGAATATCCAGGATCAGGACATTCCTTTTGACAAGGAAGTTCCTCTTCCCAAATTTAACAAGGACTTCCCCCTTATCAGGGATGATTCCAAATGTATCAAATGCATGAGATGCGTGCAAGTGTGTGATAACATAGAAAACACTCATGTATGGGATGTTATCAACACAGGCTCCAGAACAACTGTAGGGGTTAATTCTAAGTACGGACGGATCGAAGATTCCGGATGCGCTCTTTGCGGTCAGTGTATAAAACACTGTCCCGTAGGCGCACTTCGAGAACGCGATGACACTGACAGACTCTTAGAGGCTATAGATGATCCCGAAAAGATCGTAGTTATGCAGATCGCTCCGTCTATCAGGACGGCATGGGGCGAGCCCTTCGGGCTTAAGCCTGAGTTTGCCACGGTAGAGAGACTTTGTACTGCATTTAAGGCTATGGGCATAGACTATGTGTTTGATACAAACTTTACAGCCGACCTTACCATTATGGAAGAGGGCAGCGAGTTTGTAGAGAAGCTCAAAAACGCTGAAAATGAGAAATTCCCACTCTTTACATCATGCTGTCCCGCATGGGTTAGACATGCAAAGGCATTTTACCCTGATTTTGTTGACCAGCTTTCTACAGCGAAGTCTCCCCAGGGGATGTTCGGCGCAGTGGCAAAGAGTTATTATGCAGATATCCTTAAAGTGGATCCTTCAAAGATCTTCTGTGTATCTGTTATGCCATGCCTTGCTAAGAAGCATGAGTGCGATATTCCGAATCTTAATGACGCGTGCGGTGATCAGGATGTGGATCTTGCGCTTACAAACCGTGAGGTTGACCGTCTTATCGAGATGACTCATCTTATTCCTCAGGAGCTTGAGGAAACTGAGCTTGATCAGCCCTTAGGCATAGGATCGGGAGGCGGTAATATATTCGGAGCTACAGGCGGCGTTATGGAGGCTGCTCTCAGAAGCGCTTACTTCCTTGTAACAGGAGAGAACTGTGATCCTGATGCATTTAAGGAGGTCCGCGGTCAGGGTGACTGGAGAGAGTATGAGTTTGAACTCGCAGGCACCACTCTCAAGATCGCAGTCGCTCATACCCTTGCGGCTACAGACAGACTTCTTGATGCTTTGCGAAAAGGAGAGGTTCAGTACCATTTTGTAGAGGTCATGGCCTGTCCCGGAGGTTGTGTAAACGGTGGCGGCCAGCCTATCGTGGATGGCTTCAGCCGACAGATAGAGAGAGCGGACTGGCTGTATACACAGGACAAGAATATGCAGCTTAGGTTCTGTCACGAGAATCCTTCTATTGTAAACATTTACAAGGATTATCTTACGGCGCCTCTTTCAGAGAAGTCACATCATCTTCTTCATACGGATCATCACGGATGGAAGATGCCCGGAGAAGAATAAGAAGGAAAGTAAGAAATAAATATAAAAAGTGTGTCACGGGGCTGGTTCTCGTGGCACTTTTTTTGCGTGACAGTGGTTGCCTGATCGATTTATTCTGTAAAAGTGGTTCGGATTCCTGTAAAAGTGCTCTGCGGTATTGAAATTATTGTTATATGAATTATAATAAACTTTCAGAAGTTCAGAAGAAAAAATAAAGAGGTAAGATATATGAGTTTAAATGATACGCCTGTTGCAAACAGGCTTCAGATCGGCTTTTTCGGCACTGCAAATGCCGGGAAGTCTTCTTTGATTAACCGTATCGCCGGGCAGGAGGTTTCGGTTGTTTCTGAAAAAAAAGGAACTACAACGGATCCGGTCATTAAGACTATGGAGATGGGAGGGCTCGGTCCGGTCGTGCTTATTGATACGCCCGGTCTTGATGATGATACTGATATAGGCGCTCTCAGGATTAAGCGGACTAATGATATCTTTAACCGTATAGATTTAGCGGTTGTTGTTATTGATGCAGGTGCGCTGAGTTTAAGGGGTGTTTCGCTTCCCGACCTTACAGATGTTTTGTCTAGGATTGATTCGGTGAAAAAAGGGGCTTCAGAAATTACCGGTTTATCCGATGAAGCTTTGACATACAGAAAAAAGATTATTTGCATAAAGGATTTTATAAATAAATGTAAAGATCATAAAAAACCTTATGTTTTAGCGGTAAACAAAATTGATCTTTTTAATTCTTTTACGGAAGACAAAAAAAGGCTTCCGGCCGGGGATACTCCGGTGATTATGGTAAGCGCAGCTGCTGGGGCCGGGATTGAAGAGCTTAAGGCTGAGATCATAAAGACCGGCAAAAGCTTAAAAACAAACCTGGATCAAAAGCTTGTGTCAGATCTTATCTCACCCGGAGACAGTGTTATCCTTGTTATTCCTATAGATAAGGCCGCTCCTGCAGGACGCATTATCCTTCCCCAGCAGCAGGTGATAAGAGATATACTGGATGCGGGAGGCAATGCCATTTGCATAAGAGACTCAGAGCTTAAGGATTTTTTTGAAAATGTAGTTTATGCTTCTAAAGAAGGATCGGTCAGTTCATCAGTTTTTAAGCCGGCGCTTGTTATAACGGATTCTCAGGTGTTTAAGAAAGTGTCTGATATAGTGCCGGAAGAAATACCTCTTACATCCTTTTCTATACTTATGGCGCGTTTTAAAGGAACGTTGCCGCAGCAGGTGACCGGCGCGAGAGCGATAGATCTGCTGGAGGATGGTGATACCGTGTTGATCGCGGAAGGGTGTACGCATCATAAAACCTGTGAGGATATAGGAACGGTAAAACTTCCGAATATGTTAAAAAAGCACACGGGTAAGAATATATTTATAGAAACAAGTTCAGGACACGGTTATCCTGAGGATCTTGATAAATACAAGCTCATATTGCACTGCGGCGGGTGCATGCTTGGGGAGAGTGAGGTAAAAAGCAGGATAAACAGGGCTGTGGAAGCCAAAGTTCCGGTGGTCAACTATGGCGTTGCCATGGCTTATATGAGCGGGATCTTAAAACGAAGCATAGAACCGATACCGGAGATTTCAATGTAGTCTTTGAAAGTTTTATGTTTTTACTTGTTTTACTTTTCAAAGCAGTTTAGAATGAGTGAAGTATTTACAACTATTATGGAGGTTATTATGAAGAAGAAAGGTTTGATCATAGCTTTAGGAGCGGCTGCATCTGCGATCACTATAGCAGGCTGCGGGGGCGGAGGTGACGCCGGGAGCACAGCAACAACAACGGCAGAAACAACTGCTGAGAGTACGACTACGACAACAACAACTGCGACGACAACTGCAGCTGAGACTCAGGCAACAACAGAAGAAAAAACAACTGAAGCGACTGAAAGTGTTACTACGGAAACTGCAACCGGAAGCAGTACTGCTGAAGCTGATACCGGTAAGGACTATTCTCTTACAGTAAAAAAAGCAGCTGACGGGTTTGAAAGCGCAGGCGGACTGTCTTATTCATCGCCTTCGGCAGAGTATACCTACAGTGTACTTAATGATGTGAGCAATCATGAGGTTGAGTCCAGACTTGACAGTGAGGCTGCAAGTCTTTCGGATGTAGATATGGGGCGAATCGGCGATATACTCTATACAAGCGGTAAGACCGATTTCGGGTACAACGTGACTGCTTACAGATATATCGGCGCCGGAAAGACTGTAAGTGCATATGCAGGTATACAGTATCTGTCTGAAGAAGCTGTTGAACCGTCAGCAGTGACAGCGCTTTTATCGGATGAATACATCTCATACTGACTGGAATTTCCTGTATAGTGTACCAGCAAAAATAGTGTTACCATTCTTATACAATATAATATAATTTAATTTTTTATTAATTTTCTTAAATTTTTATATTGACTTTCTTATCTGTTTCAAGCATAATTAGTACAATTACCTATTTTAGGGATTGTACTTTTTTTAAAACAATCTTACGGAGTGTACAGCTATGCTTTGGATTTTTTTATGGATTGCATGGGTCATATTTAACGGCAAGTTTACGATCGAGATAGCGATATTCGGCGCGGGATTTGCCACGCTCATTTATATCTTTGCCATAAAAGCGCTCGGCTACAGCGCAAAGATGGACGGGAAGTTTTTTAAGAACTTCGGAAAGATACTTTTATATCTTGCGATACTTCTTTGGGAGATCATTAAAGCTAATATCGCCGTTATGAAATATGTGTTCATGCCCGGCGCAAAGATAGAGCCCCGTCTTGTATATTTCAAGTCGGGACTTAAAGGAAATGTTACAAAGACAGCTTTAGCAAATTCCATAACCATAACACCCGGTACGATTACCGTATGGACTGATGAAGACGAGGACGTTTTCTGCGTTCATGCTTTTGATAAGAGCATGGCGGAGGGTCTTGATGAATCGGTCTTTGTAAAGCGTCTTAAAAAGATGGAGGAGTGATATATGTTTCAGGGAACACCTTATTCTCATATGTTTTTCATAATATGTATGATAGTTCTCTCGGTTATTATCGTCTTCTGCCTTATCAGGGCTATTCTGGGACCCAGGTATACGGACAGGATAGTGGCAGCAAATATGATAAGCACCAAGATCATAGCCTTTATCTGTATGCTGTCTGTTTTCCTGAGAGAGGATTTTCTCATCGATGTAGGTATTATATATGCTATGCTCGGATTTATTGCTGTTGTGGTTCTTTCGAGGATAATTCTGATACGTTCCAAGAAAGAGGCGGCTAAGCATGTTATGAAAACGGACAAACCTGAGATAATCGAATTGGACGAAGAGGAGAAGTGATCATATGTTGGCTCGCTTTATAATAGCCGCGATACTGATTAGTGCAGGTATCTTTATATTTGCAGTAGCTACCGCCGGCGTATTTAAGTTCAAATATGTTCTGAACCGTATGCATATAGCAGCGCAGAGTGATACTTTGGGTCTGCTGCTTGTTATTGCCGGAGTTGCGGTTCTTACGGGATTTACATTTGCAACGCTTAAGCTTGTGGTTATCATAGTCTTGTTCTGGCTATCCGGTCCTGTCTCGAGTCATATGCTCGCCAAGATGGAGATCGATTCGCAGGATAAGGATGATATCGACCAGTACGAGGTCGTTTACGATGATGAAGAGGAGGAAGAAAAAGATGGTTGATACACAAACAGTTCTTGTCTGGATACTCCTCGGATTCCTTATTACGTGTGCCGTGGCATCTATGATTACAAAAAATCTGCTTACTACAGTGCTCATATTTATGTCCTACAGCCTCGTGATGACTATCATATGGATAGTGCTCGAGTCTCCGGATCTTGCAGGTACAGAGGCGGCTGTAGGCGCGGGTGTTACAACGATACTTTTCTTTATTACTTTAAAGAAGATCGGGGCCCTGCATACAAATAAAAAGGGTAAAAAGAAGAAGCTTAAGGAAGGTGAAGAAAATGAGTGAAAAGCATGAATCTCATGAAACTTCCGAAACTGAATATAAAGGCAGTAAAAATCCTTTTGTTGCCTGGGTGAATGCGGATCCTACTCCCGAAGAGGCACCGTGGACGGAAGAGAAGCTTGAAGCCCTGCGGGCAGGCGAGACATACGTCAGAGAGGAAAAACCGGTAATTACGGAGGAAGAGAGGGCAAGGCGTTTTAACAAAGTCTATAAGCCGCTTGCCGTAGTGCTGTGTTGTGCGTTTATAGCATTACTCGTGTTTGTGTGTTTATATACTCCGCCATTCGGAGCGACAGATGTACCTACAAATAATGAAGTTTCATTTAAGTACATAGAAGATGGTCTTGCAGATACGGGCGCTACCAATGTAGTTGCGGGTATGATCCTTGACTACAGAGCGTTCGATACTCTCGGCGAGTCATCGGTTCTCTTTACGGCGGTTATGAGTGTCATGATCCTTTTGCGTAAGGACAGGGACGGAAGCCTTGTAAATGATCCTGCTGAGGATGCGGCTCTCGCAAAGGAAGAGAAGATATCCGTACAGCACAGGGACGTTATTTTGAGAACTATGGCAGGGATCATATCTCCGTTTGTTATTCTCTTCGGTATCTATGTAGTGCTTAACGGTCATATTTCTCCGGGTGGAGGTTTTTCCGGCGGAGCGATCATAGGTGCGGGTCTTATCCTTATTTCACAGGGATTCGGCTCGGCAAAAACAAAGAAGTTTTTTAACTTTAAGGTATTTACTATTATAACAAGCTGCTCATTACTTTCATATGCGGCGCTTAAGTGTTATTCGTTTTATACAGGATCGCACCATATTGAAACAGGAATTCCTCACGGTATACCCGGTGCGATCCTCAGTTCCGGCTTTATATTGCCTCTTAATATATTTGTCGGTCTTATAGTTGCTTGTACCATGTTTGGTTTTTACTCTCTGTTTACGAAAGGGGAGATCTGAAAGTGGGATTATTTACGGATCATTATTATGAGATAGCCGCCGTTGTACTTTTCGGTATCGGTTTTATGGGGCTTCTTTTACATAATAATTTAATAAAGAAGATCGTAGGATTAAATATTATGGATACTGCGGTCTATCTTTTGCTTGCTCAGAGAGGCATGGTGTTCGGGAGGGTTGCGCCTATACTTGGAGATAATCTTACGCCCTCTGCGGAGCAGTATATAAATCCGATACCTGCCGGTCTTGTGCTAACCGGTATCGTTGTATCAGTCAGTGTCAGTGCATTTTCACTTGCACTTACTCACAGACTTTATAAAAAGTATCATACTCTTAATTTAGATGAGATACTTCTAAAGTCTAAGAAAGAGAAAGAAAACAAAGAGAAGGCTGTTACTCATTAACGGCTAAGGAGGTTTAAGGTATGCATGATATGCCTTTTATATACAATTTCCCCTTCTTTAGTATCCTTCTGACGCTGATAGGCGGTATGAGTATGCCATTCTTCAGGAATGGCAGGGTAGCACAGAAGATTAATATGGGGATAATAATTGCCGTGGGAGTAATGAACTTTATTTTGTTCTGTAATCTCGTTTCCACGGGTGAGCATTTTACATATATGATGGGTCATTTTCCCGCACCTTGGGGAAATGAGATCAGAGGAGGTCCGTTTGAGGCTCTTATGGCTACGGTCTTTGCATTTGTTATGGGCTTTGCCATACTCGGAGGAGTCTTTAACATTTACGAGGATGTGCCTAAGAAAAAGCAGTATCTTTATTTCCTTATGATGAATCTGCTTCTTAGCTCTATGATCGCGCTCATATATACGAATGATATGTTTACTGCATACGTATTCATTGAGATCAATACGCTTGCCGCTTGTGCGATTGTTATGTCTAAGGATTCGGGTGAGACTATTGTTGCTACCATACGGTACCTTATCATGAGTCTGCTCGGTTCGGGATTGTTTCTCATGGGGCTTGCTCTGCTTTATAACATTACGGGACATCTTCTTATGGAGAGTCTTCAGCCTGTTATTTTGCAGATGGCGGAGAGTGAACAGTATTATCTGCCGCTTACTGTTGTTTTTGCGGTAACAACATTGGGCTTATGCGTAAAAAGTGCGCTTTATCCTTTTCATTCATGGCTGCCCGGAGCTCACGGTTCGGCGACGTCGTCCTCCAGTGCGATCCTTTCCGGTCTTGTTCTGAAGGGATATATCATTCTTCTTATGAAGATGATGTACAGGGTATATACCCCGGAGCTTCTTGCAAAGCTTCATATAACCGACGCCATATTCGTTCTGGGTATTATCGGAATGATCATGGGCTCTATACATGCTTTAAGAGAGCGGCATATTAAGAGGATGACGGCGTATTCGTCTGTTGCCCAGATAGGATATATATTCATGGGTATAGGCCTTAATTCCGAGGTAGGCATGATGGCGGCAAGCTTCCATATACTGTCTCATGCTATTACGAAGCCGATGCTGTTCCTTGCTGCAGGTGGTCTGGCAAATGTATCCGGACACAGCTATGAATTTAAGGATCTGAAAGGGGCAGCTCACAGAAATAAGATAGCAGGTGTTGCATTTGTCATAGGCGCTTTGTCTATGATCGGTATCCCGCTTTTTGCAGGATTTCCTTCAAAGCTGTTTTTCTCAACGGGCGCCCTGCATTCGGATTATTTCAGGATGCCATTGGTGCTTATAGCTCTTGCTGTAAGTACGGCACTGAACGCGCTTTATTATCTGCCTGTTTGCATTAATATATGGCGCATGAAGGATGAGCCGGGACATGGACACGGACACGGTTCTGATGACCACTCGGCATCACACGGCGGTGAGCCTGAGGCTGTTCATGCCGTTCATGCAGAAGCGCTCGGTCACGGAAGCATATCTCATGCGGTATCTCACGGAGCTGCGGCTGTTGCGGACGCCGGGCATGCTGATTCCGGAGGGCATGAGCTTTTACATGATACAGATGGGGCGCACGAAATGCATCACGGCAAGACAGGAATAACTCCTGCATTTGTTGTATCTATGGTGGTATTTATCGCTTCCAATTTCGGACTCGGGATTTTTTACGGACCGGTAATGGATGCTATCAGGAAAGGTCTTGAGCTTTTATAAGCGTTTATAATGATTATTAAAGAGAGGTGAGTTTTTTGTGATAGGTTGGATACTTCTGATACCGATTATTTTTCCGGTAATAGCAGGTCTCTTTGTTTTTCGTACAAAAACAAGGAAATCTATGCGCAGCCTTGTATCTGCAATAGTTATCATAAACGCGGCTCTTGTGATCGGTCTTGCTTTCATCCCTGATCTTTCATTTGATGTCTGGTCTATATCAGATACGATGCTTATTACATTTAAACAGGATGTAATGTCGAAGTTTTTTGCTGTTTTAGTTTCTGCTATATGGGTGCTTGTTGCATTCTTTGCTTATGAATATATTACTCATGAGGGCAAGGAGTCCTTATTTCTCGGCTTTTATACTATGACGATAGGAACGATCATAGGTATCTGCTATTCCGGCAATTTGATCACCTTTTATATGTTCTTTGAGTTTATGTCACTTATAACGGTGCCGCTTGTTATCCACTCAAGGACTAAGGATGGCTTTAAGGCCGGTATGAAATATCTCGGTTATTCAGTATTCGGCGCCGGATTAGGGCTTATGGGACTGTTCTTCATGAACTATTACATGGGTGGACAGCTTGCCTTTACTCCCGGCGGTAATTTGGATATGAGTCTGGTTGCCGGTCATGAAAATATGGTTCTTGCCATGACGCTAGTTATGGTTATCGGATTTGGCTGTAAGGCAGGTATGCTTCCGTTGCAGGCATGGCTCCCTACAGCTCACCCGGTTGCTCCGGCGCCTGCTTCAGCAGTGCTTTCCGGACTTATTACCAAGGCAGGTGTGCTCGGAATTATTCGCGTGTGTTACTTTATGGTCGGAACTGACTTCCTGCGCGGTACATGGGTTCAGATGGTTCTGATGATTCTTGCCATATGTACGGTATTTGTCGGATCGATGCTGGCATTTAAAGAGAAGCTGTTTAAGAAGAGGCTTGCATTCTCGACCGTCAGTCAGGTTTCCTATGTGCTTTTCGGCTTGTTTTTGTTTACACCCGAAGGGCTTTTGGGAGCGTTGCTTCAGGTTATTTTCCACGCTGTTGCAAAGAATATTATGTTCCTTTGCGCCGGCGCTATCATATATAAAACACATAAGACTTATGTTTATGAACTCAGAGGAATAGGTAAGCAGATGCCTGTCGTTATGTGGTGCTTTACGCTTGCATCCCTTTCGCTGATAGGTATTCCGCCGACGGGAGGTTTCTTCAGTAAGTGGTTCCTTGCGACAGGTGCGCTTGCACCTGAGTTCGGACCGCTCGGTATAGTTGGGGCAGCAGTATTGCTCGTCAGCGCGCTGCTAACCGCAGGTTACGTGCTTCCTATCATTCAGGAAGGCTTTTTCCCGGGTAAGGATTTTGATTACGGATCTCTTGAGAAAAAAGAGCCTAATCGCCTTATGACGGTACCGCTGATCATCCTGTCTGTTGCAGTGCTCGGACTTGGTATAATTCCTGCACCGCTTACTGCAGCCATAAGTCATATAAGTAACTTTTTGTTTTAGTATTCATCTTTAAATCAAGCGAAGGGAGCAGACTTTAAAATGCCATTTCTTTTGTTAATACCTGTGTTTTTCCCGATAGCCATGGGACTTGCACTATTAGCTCTGAATTTCAAAGAACGTGCGCAGCGACAGATCTATGTGTCGATAGTAATTATCGCAAATATGGTCATGTCTATAGTTTTTATGCTCACTCTTCCGAGAACTACATTTACACTGGTAAGGTTCACGGATAAGCTAAGTATATCTTTTAAGCTTGACGGTCTTTCGATAGTATTCGGAATGATCGTGTCGATACTTTGGGTGGTAGCTACGTTTTATTCATTTGAATACATGAAGCACGAGGGTAAAGAAAATAAGTTTTTCTCATTCTTTACCATGTCCTTCGGAGTTGTTTGCGGTATTGCATTTTCGGCTAACTTAATAACTATGTATCTGTTCTATGAGCTTCTGACTGTTGCAACGCTGCCGCTCGTTATGCATGCCATGGATAAGCGGGCGTCATCGGCCGGTAAGAAATACGTGGCGTTTTCGATTACAGGAGCTTCGTTCGGATTTATTGCGATCATGATCCTGATGAATTTCGGAGCCTCGCTTGACTTTACCTACGGAGGAGTCCTTACCAACATGGCACTTCTCACGGGGCATGAGCCTATAGTTCAGATAGGTTATATATGCGCATTCTTCGGTTTCGGAGTAAAAGCTGCTATATTTCCTTTTTATAACTGGCTTCCGAGCGCCGGCGTGGCGCCTACACCCGTGTCTGCGCTCCTTCATGCAGTTGCGGTTGTTAATGCAGGTATATTTGCCATAACTAGGGTTATTTATTATTGCTTCGGTGCTGACTTCCTTTCGGGAACGTGGGCGCAGTATCTGACAATGTTTATGGCGATAGTCACTATAGTTTTCGGATCCTCGATGGCTTTAAGAGAGAATCATATTAAACGAAGGCTTGCTTATTCTACAGTAAGTAACCTGTCTTACATGCTTTTTTCTTTGACGATCATGACTCCGGAAGGTATGGTCGGCGGACTTGCGCATATGCTTTTCCATTCTGTTTTGAAGATTACATTGTTCTTTGTAGCAGGTGCGATTATTTATAAAACGGGAAGAGAATATGTGGATCAGCTTGAAGGATTCGGGCGTTCTATGCCTAAGACCATGATAGCTTTTTCGATATGTTCTATGGGTCTTATCGGTATACCGCCGCTGATGGGTATAACCAGTAAATGGCTGATATCAAAGGCCGCGGTGGAGAGTCAGATACCTCTGGCTATAGTAGGTATAGCAGCACTTATTGTATCTGCGCTCCTTACTACGCTTTATCTTTTTGAGATAATTATAAAGGCTTATTTCCCGGCGAAGTCTAAGGAAGAGCTTGCCGAAGCTAATATGGACGTAAAGGATCCCAACGGTCTTATGACGATACCGATGCTGGGACTTACCGCATTTTCCGTTTTGTTCGGAATTTGGCCTGATCCGTTTATTAAGATATTTGAGTTGATTTCCTATGGAGCTTTTTAAATATTATTGATCAATACGATTATAATGAGGTGGTATAGTGTTAGAAGGCAATATTATATTAATGATATTAGTTTTCTTCCCCTTTGCGATGGGGCTTATAAGCTGGCTTACAGGTCGCGGGTCGAAAAAGGGCAGGGATGTGCTGATCATAGTAACAACGGCAATAGAGTTGGCGCTATGTTTAGTGCTCATACCTTTTGTCGGTGACTCAAACGACTTTCATTGGCATGCCTTTGCCGGACTCGGTATTCATTTGAGAGGCGACGGCTTCAGAACAGTGATGGCTTTGATAGCCGGCTACATATGGTTATTTACTACGATACTCTCTCCTGAGTATTTCAACAGGATCAAGAGCAGGAACAGGAACAGATACTATATGTTCATGCTTTGGACTCTTGGCGCGACCATGGGTATCTTTTTATCAGCTAATCTTTATACCACCTTTATATTTTTTGAGGTTATGTCATTTACCTCTTATGTGCTTGTTATACATAATGAAACGCCTAAGGTCATAGATGCTTCCAAGTCATATGTCGCATTTGCGGTGTTCGGAGGCCTGGCTACACTGATGGGATTGTTTTTCCTTCAGGCGCGGTTGGGAACTCTTGAGATGGATGCCATGATTCATGCTATTGAGACTACAGGCGTCAGTGATGTTACACTTATGTGGTCATGTGCTCTTGTACTGGTAGGATTCGGAGTTAAAGCCGGTATGTTTCCGCTTCACACATGGCTGCCGCAGTCGTATCCGGCTGCGCCTGAACCTGCCACAGCGCTTCTTTCAGCTGTGCTTAGTAAAGCCGGTATTTTCGGTATGTTTGTTCTTACCGGTCAGATACTTCTGCATAATCTGCCGTGGGGACTTGCGCTTGTGCTTTTTGGCATCGCCAGTGCTTTGCTCGGCGGTATCATGGGTATACTGTCAGATGATTTTAAAAAGACTATCGCCTGCTCGTCCATGTCACAGATAGGATTTATCATAGTCGGTGTCGGCATGCAGGGCGTTCTCGGACATCACAATGCGCTTGCGGTCAGAGGAAGTATTTTACATTTGCTTAATCATTCGCTGATCAAGCTTACGCTGTTTATGGTAGCGGCCGTAATATTTATGAATCTCGGCAAGTTTAAGCTAAATGATATAAAAGGCTTCGGGCGTAAAAAGCCTGCGCTTATGTTTGCAGCCGGGTTTGCGATCCTCGGAGTTATCGGTGTGCCTCTTTGGAACGGTTATGTGAGTAAGACGCTTATCCATGAGTCTATGGTAGAGTTTATAGAAATGTCACACGGCACCGGATGGGCTTACGGCTTTAAGTCTTTAGAGATATTATTTATCATTGCGGGAGGTATGACGTGTTGTTATATGCTCAAGCTGTTCTTTGCGGTATTCGTTGAAAAGAATAACGATCCGGCAAAGCAGGCAGAGTTTGATGCAAATAAAAAATATATGTCACCCGCGCTTACGACAATACTTATCATATCAGCCGCAATACTGCCCGTGCTCGGAGTAATTCCGAATATAACATCAGACGGTATAGCAGACGTCGCCCAGGGCTTCCTTCACGGACACAGTCCCGAGCATGCAGTTCATTATTTCTCATGGGTAAATATATCAGGTACTTTAAAATCGCTTGCCGGAGGTGTTGCAGCTTATCTGATCATAGTAAGGCTCGGCATGAGGAGAAAGCAGGCCGATGGAAAGAAGGCTTACATAAATGCCTGGCCGGAAAAGCTTGATCTTGAGGGTAAAGTATACAGACCGGCGCTTCTTACGATTCTTCCCTTTATAGGCGCGTTTATCGCACGAAGCCTTGCGAGCGTGGTAGACTGGTTTGTGCTTTTCTTTAAGCAGATATTGTTCTATAAGAGGGGTGAGAGATTTTCACCGCCTGAGAATAATGAGTTTGGTACGTTTAATGAGGAACAGAGGCCCAGTAAGCTGCCTCACGGACTCTCGTACAGTCTTATTCTGTTCGGAATAGGAGTAGTGGTGGTTGTTTACTTTATCGTTATAGCATTTTTGGCGCAGCATTGATGTATAAATAAGTCAAAGCGTGTCAAACGGGGACAGTCCCTTTGTGTCAATCCTGACACAAAGGGACTGTCCCCGTTTGACACACTTTGACTTATTTTTATACTTCAGAGTCAAGTAAGATATCAGCGATATACAGCCCCATAGCTGAGCTCATGGAGAGTCCTCTTGTCCATGATGAGGAATCGCCTATGGCAAAAAGACCTTTTATATTAGTCTCGCATTTTTTATCTATAAGAACCATATTTGAATAAAACTTTACCTCGATTCCATAAAGCAGTGTAGCGTCTCCCGCAAGTCCGGTGACTACCTTATTCATGGTTTCTATCATTTCGATGATATCATCCATGATGCGCTTGGGCAAAACCAGAGTCAGATCTCCGGGCACGGCGTCGGGGCAGGTAGGAGAAGCGCCCGTTGCTTTTATCCTTTCAGGGGTAGAGCGGCGGTGCTTTTTTATATCCCCGTATGTCTGAACAAGAACTGATCCTCCTGCAAGCATATTGGCGGCGCGCGCAAATATAGTTCCGTATTCAAGCGGTTCTTTAAAGGGTTCTGTAAAATTTTTGGAAACAAGCAGTGCAAAATTTGTCAGATCGGTTTTTAACTCTTTAGATTTATAAGCATGTCCGTTTACGGTAGTAACTTCTTTTCCGTCCGGCAGATGGTAGTTTTCAAGGGCAACCTCTCCCGAAGGATTCTGACAGAAGGTGCGCACTTTATCATTATAGTTTTTTGTATATAAAATAAGCTTTGATTCATAAAGCGCTTCATTTAGCTCATGCATTATTTTGTCAGGACATTCAACTCTTACACCTATATCTACGGTTCCCGCCTTAGAATTTATATCATGCTTTTCGCATATGGCTTTAAACCACGAGGCGCCTTCCCTTCCTGCGCCAACTACTATTTGCCGTGCAAAAAACTCCTGACCGTTTTTACATATTACGCCTTCGGCACGTCCATCCCTGATCAAAAAATCCTTAACAGATGTTTTGAAAAGAATCTCCACACCCTTTGAAAGCAGATAATCCTGGAATTTTGAATAAATCTCATAGCTTGCTTCAGTGCCCAGATGGCGTATGGGGCTTTCCACAAGCTTTAAGCCGGCGTCTTCGCTTTTTTTTCTTATGGCAGCTATTTCGTTAGGTTTATCAAGTCCGTATACATAGCTGTCAGCTCCGAATTTCAGGTAAATGTCGTCTGTTTTTTGAATAAGCTCTTTTACCTTTTCTTCACCTATCAGCTTATCAAGATTTCCTCCCGTTTCCGTGGCGGCAAGCGTGAGTTTTCCGTCTGAAAATGCGCCGGCCCCGGAAAAGCCGGTTGTTATATTGCAGGGCTTACAGTGAACACATATGCCGGTCTTTCGCTTAGGACAGATCCTGTTTTTGATATCATTTCCCTTTTCAAGCATAAGAACTTTAAGGGACGGATTTTTTGTTATAAGCTCATATGCGCAAAAAATACCGCTTGGTCCTGCGCCTACTATGATCACATCGTAATTAGTTCTGTCAGTTTTGTTCATTATCAAATACCTGCTTTGCTGTTGTGAAATCTTCTTATACTGCTCTCTAAACTGATACATTTGTATTGTGGCTGCATGATATGATTATATAACTGTATTTTATGTATTACAAGATGATAGTGTGTCAAATGGGGACAGTCCCTTTGTGTTAATCCTGACACAAAGTGACTGTCCCCATTTGACACACCTCGACTTTTGTGACTAAGTAACAAAAAATAATAAAACTTTTATACATATCACTTATAATAAATGTTATAATGACTAAGTTATAAAAATTTTTTACAGAAAGCGGTGATGAAATGGGTAAGGTTATTGGAATAGATTTGGGAACTACAAACAGTTGTGTGTCTGTTGTTGAGAACGGTCAGCCGGTTATTATTCCGAACAGCAACGGAAACAGAACGACTCCCAGTATAGTAGGATTTTCAAAAAAGGGTGAAACCTTTGTGGGTGAGGCTGCTAAAAGACAGGCTATAACAAATCCTGACAGAACTATCAGTTCCGTGAAGCGCGAGATGGGTACGAACTGGAAAAAGAAGATCGATAAAACGGTTTACAAGCCGCAAACCATAAGCGCTCTTATTTTAGGTCAGTTAAAAAAAGATGCCGAAAGGTATCTTGGCGAGCCGGTAACGGACGCCGTTATTACGGTTCCTGCTTATTTTAATGATATTCAAAGACAGGCGACAAAGGATGCCGGTACTATAGCGGGGTTAAATGTGCTTCGTATGATCAACGAGCCTACTTCGGCAGCTCTTTCGTACGGACTTGATCACGGAGAATCCCAGAAGGTGCTCGTATACGATCTGGGCGGCGGTACCTTTGATGTATCCGTAATCGACATATCAGACGGAAATATAGAGGTTATGGCTACTTCCGGTGATAACAGGCTCGGCGGAGATGATTTTGATTTCCGTATAGTAAACTGGATGACGGACGGCTTCAGACAGCAGCACGGTATAGATGTTTCTAAAGATTTTGCGGCTATGCAAAGGATTAAGGAAGCGGCGGAAACTGCTAAAAAAGAACTTTCAACAGCTGATCAGACGGAGATAAATCTTCCTTATCTCGTGACAGCCAAGGACGGTCCCATACATTTACAGATGATGCTTACAAGAAGCGCATTTGAAGAGATGACAAAGGATCTGGTGGCAAGAACGGAGGAGCCGCTTATGCGTGCTCTCTCTGATGCGGGAGTAAGCAAAAACCAGCTTTCCAAGGTTTTGCTAGTGGGCGGGTCTACAAGGATTCCTGCCGTGCAAAGGCGCGTTCGTGAGATGACGGGTCTTGAGCCGTCAAAAAATATTAATCCCGATGAGTGCGTTGCTATCGGTGCAGCTGTTCTGGGAAGCACCCTTTCCGGTAATGCCCTTACAAGCGCCGGTACGGGTAACAGTCTGATACTTTTTGATATAACGCCTTACAGTCTTGCGATCGAGACAATTGGCGGAGTGGCTGCAAGGCTTATTGAAAGAAACTCACCGATACCGACAAGATATTCTAAGATTTTTACTACGGCTGCTCCTTTTCAGTCAACTGTGGAGATAAATGTTTTACAGGGCGAAAGCTTTAACGCAAGAGAAAACAAGTCTATCGGCCGCTTCCGTCTGGGAGGTATCAGAAGAGCCCCGGCCGGTGTTCCTCAGATAGAGGTTACATTTGACATAAACGCAGACGGAATACTTGAGGTTACGGCTAAAGATCTTGATACCGGTAATTTCCAGTCTATCACGATAACAGCCGAGGAGAGGATGTCGGACAGAGAGATAACCAAGGCGATAGAGAGTACAAAGAAGCTGCTTGAAGATAAGGGATAATAAACGGAGGTAGATATGTCTGATAATTTAAGGCCGGACAGTATGCAAAGGATAAACACACCGGAGCTTGCTACAAAATTTATTGACGAACAGGTTGAAAAGGTAAAGGAACAGGTTGGTGATAAAAAGGTTCTGCTTGCGCTGTCGGGAGGAGTTGATTCTTCTGTGGTAGCAGCACTTCTTATAAAAGCGATCGGAAAGAATCTTGTATGTGTGCATGTAAATCACGGGCTCCTCAGAAAAGGAGAGCCTGAGCAGGTGGTTGAGGTTTTCGGAAAGGAGCTTGATGCCAATCTCGTATATGTAGACGCGACGGACAGGTTCCTTGATAAATTGGCGGGTGTAGAAGAGCCTGAACAAAAACGTAAGATAATCGGCGCCGAGTTTATAGAGGTCTTTGCTGAAGAGGCAAAAAAGCTTGAGGGGATTGAGTTTTTAGCCCAGGGTACCATTTACCCGGATATACTTGAAAGCGATGGTGTAAAGGCGCATCACAATGTGGGCGGTCTCCCTGAAGACCTTCAGTTTGAGCTTGTTGAACCGGTAAGGCTTCTTTATAAGGATGAGGTTAGGGTGGTAGGTAAAGCTTTGGGATTACCCGACAGCATGGTCTATCGCCAGCCCTTCCCCGGTCCCGGCCTCGGTGTAAGGTGTCTTGGTGCTATAACACGCGACAGGCTTGAGGCAGTACGTGAGTCGGATGCGATACTTCGCGAAGAGTTTGCAAATGCAGGACTGGAGGGTCAGGTGTGGCAGTACTTTACAGCAATACCTGACTTCAGATCGGTCGGAGTGTCGGAGGACGGAAAGCGAAGCTACGCATGGCCGGTTATAATCCGTGCCGTAAATACCGTAGACGCCATGACTGCAACAGTTGAGGATGTTCCGTTTGAGGTGATGGGTAAGATAGTAGAGCGTATTACTAAAGAAGTAGATGGTATAAACAGAGTATTATATGACTTCACGCCAAAGCCTGTCGGGACAATTGAGTGGGAATGATGCCGCTAACCCCCGGAAGCCCCTGTTTATGCGGGTTCAGGGGGTTTTCGTTTTGCGTTTGACCCAAAATTGACCCAAAACAGACATAAAAAAATCTGACCATTATCAAGGATTTTATACAAGTCCTTTTAATAATTTCTGATAATTTTTTTAGTAAAACCAGCGATATTTGTCAGAAAATAAGGCTTTTTAAAATCGGACCCCATTGATTCAAAACTATACTTTTTAATCATAACAATAACTTAATTTTTGACAAGA
>CACZTL010000067.1 GCA_902784165.1 uncultured Lachnospiraceae bacterium
ATAAAGCTTGGGACTTTTTATGATACGTTTTGAAGCATTTGCCATGTACGGTTCCAGAAGGTAAATGATACCGGATGTCTGAAGGATTGAAATCCATCTTTTACATGTCTCTGAATTTATACCCAGATCTCTTGATATATCACTATATACGATTTCCTGAGCCGTTCTCAGCGCAAGTAAGTTAATAAATCTTCTGTAATTTATTGTTACCCGGGACACCTGTTTCTAATAAAGGCTGTAAGGAAGTTAGTCAAATGCTTATTTCATAAACTCCGCACTCGCGGATGCTCACCCTCCTGCACGCTCCCTCTTTAAGAAAACGATCCATTTTTTTAATAAAGTCCGGCGTCATATCCTCCGGCACAAATGCTATTATGCTTCCGGCAAAGCCTCCGCCCTGTATGCGAACCGCTCCCCTCCCGGAAAGCATATGATCTGCTGCGGCGAGAGCTATCGCGACCGGCTGGTATTTGCTGTCCTTATAATTATCTATATTTTGCAGATACATAAAAGATGATCTGCCGCAGGCTCTGACAAGCTCCGTAAACTTTTGCGTGTCATTTTCTTCAAGAGCCTTCTTTTCATTTCTCACGCGCTTTATCTCATCATACCAATGCAAGGCTCTGAGTACAGCCCTGTCTCCGGTAGTTTTTCTAAGCTCCGGTAATTCCCGGTAAAAGACGCTTTCGTCTATATCACAAAGCCTTGCTCCACCAAGCGCATTTGCCACAGAAAACATCTCCTCCGGTATGGCATTAAACTCCTCTGCCATATCGGCGTGGTGGGTTCCGGTATCCGCAACGACTATATCAAGTCCTGCCGCTTTAAAATCAAAGCTTATATTTTCTATCAGAGGTTTGTCCGGTTCACGAAAATCAAAAAGATTTATCCCGCCCGTGAGACACGCCATCTGATCCATAAGTCCGCAGGGCTTCCCGAAGTATTCATTCTCGGCATATACCGCGCAGTAAGCTATTTCCTCTTTACTTAACTTCCCGTCACAAAAAAGCTCATTCATAACAGTTCCGACCAGAACCTCAAAGCAGGCAGAGGATGACATCCCAAGTCCTGCCGGAAGGTCTGATTCCGCATACATATCAAAGCCTTTTATTTCATAGCCTTTATCCGAAATGCTCTTAAGCATGCCCCTGACAAGCGCCGCTGTCCTGTTTTTTTCTTCCGGATAAATATCCTTGTCCTTACAATCTATAGAAACCGGATCATACCCCTTTGAGAATATTTCTATCCTGTCGGTATTATTTCCCGAGACGCAGGCTATTATATCGAGGTCTGCCGCCCCCGTAAGAACCACTCCGCCCTGGTGATCTGTATGATTTCCGCTAAGTTCCAGACGTCCCGGAGAAGAAAAACAGCGAATCTTTTTAGCATCGCCTGTTCCATATATTTTCTTAAACTCTTTTACGAGCTTCTGCTGCCTGTCCTTGTCTGTTATTTTACTTACTCTTTCCATTCTTCACCCTTTTCGTTTCAGTGACTTCAGATACTCTTTTTGTTCCCTCCTAAGCCTTAAGCTTTCAACCGCCTTTTGAATCGTCTTATTATGCGTCCACATTTCAAGGCTTTCATTTTCTATATATGGAAGGATCGCATCGTATTGCTTTGCCAGCGCAGTTGCAAAATACCAGGCTATCATCATATTTACATAATATTCATCCGAAACTATACTTGCGACCATACCCGGATATGCTGCGTCAAAATCCCCGTCTAAAAAATGCTTCATCAGCATGCTTATACCAAATCTGACGGTATATGTATGTCCTGAAGAAAGCCACGGCTTTATCTGCTCCTTAAGCCTGTCGCGATGCTCTTTAAAGCACACGGGTGACAGCTGGTCACAAGTCGCCCAGTTATTTACAAAGGGAAGAAAACGCTTCACTTCTGCGATACAGGCATCGTAATCCTTTATCAGTGAAATGATAAATGCATGAAGCTGGTTTTCGTCAAAATATTCGTGCGGAAGGTCCTTCAAAAACAAGCACACATCCTCTTGTTTATATAAGCGCTTTGCAAATGTACGCAATGCGGGAGTTCTTACACCTATCATACTTCCGGGCTTTATTGTCGGTATCAGCCTGCTCTGAAAATCTCTGTACGGGTTATCCCTTAGTTTAAACAATTCTTTTTTTATGTCTTGTGTGAGCATATTTATGTTTCTCATGTATGTCAATGGGGACGGTTCTGCCGACAAAGAACCATCCGGGACAGGCATTCAGTTCTGCCTCTTCAGATATTGTGATGAAACGGGAAATTCAAAATACGTGTCGGGATAAGGCTCATCCTCCAAGGTAAAATGCCACCACTCACAGTCTATGGGCTTAAATCCGTTCCTAACCATCTCCTTTTGAAGGAGCATCCTGTTTTCAAACTGCGCTTCGCTTATTTCCCGGCAGTCGGGATGTGACAGCGGCGAAAACAGGTCAAAGGGACTGCCCATATCGACCTCCCTGCCTGTCTTCATGTCAAGAAGTGTCAGATCCACAGTACTCCCCCTGCTGTGTCCCGAAAGCTTTGCGATATATCCTTTTGAAAAAAGCTCCTGCTTTTCAAGATCCGGATAAAAATATTCCTTCATGCGTACATCCTGATCCTCTATGCCCCATAAAACGAAATGCTTAACGGCGCTGACGGGACGGTATGCATCAAATATCTTGAGTCTGTAACCTCTGACCATCATCTCATTACTTACCGACTTCAGAGCCCTTGCAGCTTCTTTTGTAAGCAGAGCACATGGCTCCTCATACCCGTCTATACGCTCTCCTATAAAATTAAAGGTGGAAAAATACCGTATCTCCTGCACTATGCCGGGTACAAAATCCGACAAAAGCACAAAACCCGAAGGATTCATCGTTATTTCTTTTATAGTCGTATTATCCATAAGTACACTGCTCTCTTTTATTTATCAGGTTTTTATATCTTTTTCCTGTCTTTTAAAAAAATATTTCTTATCTTTTGCTCGCGATTGCAAAACACTGCTGCTTTACGCCCGCTCGGCTATTCTGTAGAAGTATGCTTTCAGAAGCTCTTATATATCTTAAGGATATTTTGCCCGTCCTTATATTCATACTTAACTTCATCCATAATTCTTTTTACCATAAATATCCCGAGACCCCCTATACCCCTTTCGTCGGCAGAAAGTGAAACATCGGGGTCATCCGCTTCGAACGGATTAAATTTTTTTCCTTTGTCTGTAAATGTAATACATATTTGTTTTTTATTTTCGTCAAGCTTTACATTTACAGCGGCTTCTCCCTCTCCCGGACTGTACGCATAATTTGCTATGTTGCTGAATATCTCATCGGCTGCTATATTTATCTGGTCTCTCACCTTATCGGGACATCCCGATCCTTTCAGAGATTTACTTATGTGCCCGGTGACTAAGTCTATGTTCTCATTCCTTGCAGCTATTACAAGCGTATCTGCTCCGCTTATTGTCTCAGAGCCTTCATTCTCATTAGTCATATCCTTTTCATCATACTCTATAGAATCCTTGGAATCTTGTGTCGGGCACACTTTCCCGTAAACCTTTAAGCAAAGCATGGTCAGATCATCAAACTGAGGCTCGTCTCCGGTGAAGGATCTTACCGCACCGGTCATGTTCGCGATGATCTTTTCCGGTGTTTCTCCGGGTTCTTTATTTAACGTTTCAATAATGCGCTCCATCCCGAAAAATTCTTTTTCCGGGGACTCAGCCTCGGGCAGACCGTCGGTATAAAGAAATATACAGTCTCCGGGTTTAGTAAGAATCTCATAGCCTTTATACTTCGCATTTTCCATACCGCCCAGAACAAATCCGTGTTTATCTTTTAATTGTACGAACACATCCCCGCCCTGCTTAATTACAGGATACTCATGACCTGCATTTGCTGCCGTAAGCCTGCCTGCTGCCTTATCAAGTATGCCAAACCAGGCTGTCACAAACATTTCCTCATCATTGTTTTCGCATAGTCTGTTGTTAGCTTCGGCAAGAACATCTTCAGGCAGGCAACCGGGACGCGCACTTCCCTTGATAATCGCCATAGCTCTTGTCATAAACATAGCCGCAGGTATACCTTTGCCGCTTACATCCGCTATTACCAGCCCGAGATGGGTTTCATCTATATCAAAGAAGTCATAAAAATCCCCGCCAACTTCCTTTGCAGGCGTCATGGAGGCATATATCTCGTAAGGATTTTCGATAGTGCTTTCAGGAAATTCATCAACAAGCATGTCTGCCTGAATACGCCTTGCAAGCTCAAGCTCTGACTCTATACGCGCATTTTCCTTATCTCTCTCATGCTGGCGGAGTACCATATCACGCCCTCGACGCGCGATATTCAAACTTATAAGAGTCACCAAAAAAAACAGCATCCATTTGGGGATATAATTATAAATAATAGTATCCCACATGATATCAGCGCGGTTAAAGCCCGTATCAAACACTGCCTGATCAAGAAAGCCGCCTTCTGTTACCATCTGCGTTCCCGACGGCAAAGAAACGAGATTTAAGTCAAACAGTCCGTTCTGTGACCCCCATAACGCTGATAAAAAGAACAGCCCCGAGGTGATCGAAGATGCAAACACCGTCAGTTTACGGGAAAAATACCTCGCGGAAAAAATCACCGGTATGACCATAAGTATCCAGGCCTTATGCGTAAATATGCCGTCCAGCCTTGCATAAACAAGCGCCATAGCAATCACAAGTATCCACTTAAGCCAAGCTTTGTCAAATCTTAAAAATATACAAATAACAGACACAACGGCCGTTTCGATAATTCCCTGCACTAAAGGCGCAAAAACTACAGATGAATCCATCTTGAAAATGTCCGCAGTATTTAACCCGAGAATTATCGCAAGGATAATTCCGCTTGCGATCATTACCGCCGTTCCGAGCCGATTCGCCTGTACCTGTGTTTCGTGAAAGGTTTCATCTGTCTGAAATACCCGCCTGAATTGGGTAAAAATGCCTTTTTTCGAATCATCCTTTTGTGACATGCCGCTTTTACTCTATAGTCAGGATATCCGTAAATCCGGTTACTTCAAATATCTCCATAATCGTTTCATTTACATTAATGACCTTCATTTCCCCCTGTTTGTTCATGATTTTTTGCGCCGATAAAAGCACGCGAAGACCTGCTGATGAAATGTATTCGAGATTCTTGAAATCAAATATCAGTTCCTTTGTATCTTCAGAGATTCCCTTAACCTCCTCTTCAAGATCGGGGGCCGTTGCCGTATCAAGACGTCCCTCAAGCTTATATGTGATTATATCTGCATCCGTTGCTTTTTCTATATTCAACATGATTTTTCTCCTTGTCTTTTCAAGCCTCTTTTCTCAAGGCGTATACTCGATCGTAAGTTCAACCTTGTTTCCGCTTACCGCTACCTTTACATCATCAGCCAGACTTGCGACGATAGATTTTTCCAGTTCATCGCCGGCTCCAAATTCATCTTCTCCTGTATCACTACTGCCACTTATTCCCTCGCGGTAGTTTTCCAAGGACCATATATACATGATGTTATTGGCTCCCTGCATATCTGCCGAACCTGTCATCCCCATTTCCATATATGCGGGAACCCCGGAAAGCTCTTCGGAACCGTGTCCGAGACCGTTCTCAAAAAGCGATCTTATCTTGCCCATAAATCCCTTTGAAGCCTCATTTTTGCCGCTTGTGGATACCGAAATAAATTCCTTTCTTTTACCGTAATCCATATCTGCGTCAGCTTCAAGGTGAATAATGCACTTTCCCGTTTCTAAAGACTCTGCCCTGTAGCGGGCAGTAAAATCTTTTGATATGGCCGCGACCAGCCCCAGTGTTTCCTCGGCAAGAAGCCTAAGCCTAAGCCTTTGCTTGGAGCCGAGGGATATGTAATCTGCAAGCTTTTCGGTTTCAAGAAGCGCTTCTTCACGACCGCTTCCGTCCGAGCTTACATTTATTGTATCAGTTACCATACAAGCCTCCTTTACTCATCAGATCAATGCGCTAAACAGCGTCGCCGCATTGGCTTCCTCGCGGAAGGCGCTCACCACAAGCATAAGCAGCACAACGGTAATCACATCCTCCTCATGCTCTACATCTAAAACAAAGTGATCTGTCATGCGCCATTTTTCACGATCGATCACAGCCACCAGATTCTTTTTCTTATCCTTGACCTCTATGTGAGAAAATCCGACCTTCCTTTCGATTATCCAGTCTTTATAATCGACAACGAGATTAGGCTTGGGAAACGCAAGCTTTCTGATGATCTTTCCGCACTGAACTCCGTTTTCCCAAACAAGATATGTCGGTACAGCAGCAAGCTGTTCGACGATACGACCGACGCACTGACCGTCACAGTTATACACCTCAAGCTCATGCCCGAGCGTGGCTCCAGTCTCAATCTTAAAGGCTATGCCTCCGTCTTCCTTTAGGATATCATAATTGCTCCAGGGCAGATCAAATGATTGATCTATGTAATATTTCATAACTTCTTCCGTCCATATATAGTTGAAATAAATATTAACGCCGCCAACAACATTTTATCATAACAGTCACAAAAATAATATTACAATTTTTACTAATCCGTGTGTCAAATGCGGACTGTCCACTATTTAGCAAAATCCAAAGGTAATCTTCTCCGGTTTTTCATCTCTCTCCCACTCAATTCTCTCACGTCCGAAATAATCGGCGACATTTTCATATTCCGCATGATCCATAGGGTCATATCTTATCTCCGCAAATAAGCGCATTACCGAATTTCATTTTCCTGAATTCTTCCATGGTCATCTTTTGGGCGGCATACTTTCTTTGTAAAAATATATCTTCCTCGTCATTATTGTTTTCAGTCCGGATATCAAATAACCGGTTATATAAGTATTCAATAGAGTCTTCTTTACGTTCCCGCCCCTTAAAGAAATCTTCGATGGTCATGTTGTACAGCTTCTGACTTACCTCTGCTATGTACTCACTGTCTTCCCACTTACCCTCCAACTGTTCCATAAGATTAGTTATGCTTTTTTTCAAGACAAACACCTCCATTTTATATTAACCGCCCTTCCCCGCCTCCCGAATATATTATGCAGGGAATCGGGAGAGGTATTCAAGCGGAGTTTGTGTTATTCGTATAATCTACGATTATTCTATATTTATTTGACATATTAATTTTTTTTTGCTTATACTGTAATTAAATGTGTCAGACGGGGACTGTCCCCATCTGACACATATACGTTATAAAAAGGAGGATCCGATCATGAATAAAAAAGACATAGATTTAAAAAAAAGCGAGCGTTTCAACCGCAAAAAGATCCTTTCTAAGCTGGAGGAATTAAACGACACTATTACGGGACGCGGTCTGGAGCTGACACGCTTCACGGGGTTAAGCTCTTCTACGGGGCAGTTTTTTTACAACGAGGACTCTACACGTGAATTTATCGTCGAGCTCATAAACTTAATTCTTCATTACGACAGAATAGAGTTTTTGCGAGCTTTAGGGATTTACAGGTACTCAGAGGATTACGGTGACGATCCTGCCGAGGATCCGTACAGGACTGAGAAATATTTCCTTAACCTGCAGGCAGATGACTGTAAAGCTGCTCTTAAAAAGTTTTTTTATGACCCTGATACAGACGGCTCTGAAAAAGCTCTTCCAAAAGGAACTGATGAAAATGAAATCATTTTCTTTAAAAGCCTTTTATACTGCTGTATAAGGATCGCTCTTTATGAGGACAAAAAAAATAAAGCCCAAGGCAATGACTTTAAGCCTGCAACCTTAAAGAGCCTTTTAGAGAGCATCAGGTCTCTGAAGTATGTTTACGACAATCCGTTATATGAAGCGTATGAGGCTTCCTTAGAGGATGCCGGGGCGGACGCTGATCCGAGGGAATGTATCCTTTTGCATACATATAATCGTTATAACTCCTCTTCTTCGGAGCTTGTTAACTACTTTAACCTTGAATTACGAAGTATTTTCGATAAGATCAATTTATATTACCTGTATCTTAATAAAGGACGCATTCCCGCTGCTTGTGACATAGAAGGGTACAAGGAAACAGATCCCGCCCATTACAAGCTCTTGAAAAAAAGAAAGAAGGCTCTTGCAAAAGAGAGAGAGCTAGCTGAAAAAAGTCAGGCTGCTGAGGATAAATTTGCGGCTTCCCTTACTGAAGAGGAAACGGATGAAATGGAGGCCATAGAAGCAGCGCAGGACTATATGGACAGCATTGCTGCAGGCACATATGATGCGGATGACGAATATGCGGCAAGGCTCAGGGAGGAAATGCTACAAAATGCCGATAATGATCTTCCCGGTAATTCTTATGATGAGCCCGTGGAGCATACTCCCGATTTTGATAGTTATTCGGACTTTGAGGAGCCTGAACGCTTTATTAAAGAGTGCGAGCTTTTCAGGTTTTATCTGAATGCGCCGGGTTATCCCAAGTATAATGAAAAAGCAGGATACGCCATAGATAAATATATATCCGAAAACGATCTGTGCGGCTTCAGTGACATTGACGGCAGCATTTACATATATCAACTGCTGTCAAATGTAAGGGATGTCGCAATCAAAAAAATGGAGGGAAAATAATATGACTTCTAACGATCCTTCTACCCTTATATACTCTATAAAAAAGGAATATGAAGAAAACATAGAGAACTCCGGGATCTTCAAAAAGTTTGAATCGAGAGTGCCGAAATTTGATGAAGGACAAAAAAGCTTTTGCGCTTTGGAAAATCAAAAGGATTCACGGATTTTTTACATTGAACTGATGAAGCTGATAAATAAAATGTATGAAAAAGATTTAAGCAGGAAGCAGACAGATCAAGCTAAACAGGATTTTATCGAAAAGTTATCGGGTACACTCTCAAAAAATTCCAAACACTTCAGTTTTTCCGTAGTTTCCATCGGAAAAAATGAAAAAAAAAGAAAAACTGTTGCGCCTTCCTCGCAACAGTTATATGAAAAGCTTACCCGACTCGCAAAAGATCTTATTAAGGGTGCTTCAGCGGGAAGCCGGGAGAGCACTTCCCCCGGCAAAAGCAGGGACGGCAGCATTTCACACATTTGCAGCCTTTTAAAAGAAATAAATAAAAGCTTAAGCTCATCTGAAAAGAAATCCGCCCCCCTGTCCCGTCCTAAGCTGATATCCCTTATAAATGAGCTTTCAACGGATGAACTGCGTGATATAACCGTACTTATATCAAAGGTGGCGGTCCATAACAAGATCCGTGATTATTTCTATAATGCCACAAAGGTCGGCAATGAAAATGATCCGAAGGCTGCCCGAAACAAAACTATATCCACGCTTGACAGCCTTGCAAGGGAGATAGCTTTGCCTGTCAGTAAGGTTGCGAAGCTGGCAGATGATGAGGTAATCGAAGGCATCATGGAAAAACTGCTGGAAGCCGGAAATGCTGCGGCTTCAGCATATATCCCGGTCGCAGCTGACTGCTTTGGAAATGTGATAATCATCGCAGGCCAAATAAATCTCATGCCGGAGCACGCAATAGGATCAAAAAAAGCCTGCCGTTACATAATTATGAAGCAGGCTTTTGAAAGCAGTAATCCGGCAAGCGGTAACATAACTCTCACTCTTCCTGATGAAGGCGAGTGTGTTTTTGATGATTACAATCAGGCGCTAAATGCTCTTCAATTCATCACAACCGATCATCATAAGATGATCCGGAAAACCTATGGTAAAAAATTTGACTTCTCTCTTCCGGATATCAGCCCCGACCTCCCGGATCTTGAATGGCTGATGAGTAAAAAAGAAATACGCTCTGAACTGAGAAGCCTCAAAAATGAGTGGCTTAAGGAGATGTAAAGCTACTACATCATCCCCTGTCAGCTCTCTTCCTTCTGTACAAAACAGCTCCGGCGATAACCGCTGCCGATGCAGCTGCACTTATGATCCAAACGGCGGCGCCTGTATCTCCTGTTGCAGGCGCTTTTTGGGCTGTCTGCACATTAGCGGAAGGGGTAGTTATCACCTGCTGCGCCGCTCCTACGGTTTTAACAGGTGTGGTCTTCTTTGTTTCTGTAACAGTGCCGCTTCCGGAAGCTGCTCTTACGGTAAATTTCGCCTCTGCGCTTCCGTCGTCAAACTCTGCCTTTATGGTATGGTCTCCCACCGCCAGAGTCTCAAGGAATTTATCGGAAAGCTTAACGATCACGCTTCCTGCCGAAGCCGTGTAAGCTGACTTATCGAGAGTCTTGCCGTCTACCGACACGCCGGTAAAGTGGTCAAATGCCGTTTCATCCATATGCGCCCTTGTAAATGTAAAGTCTGATGTTACGCCGCTTCCTTTCGTCCATACATTGCCGTTACCCTGAGTGCAGCTATAGGATACCTGCATCTCATCGTGACCGCAATGCTCATGAACGCTTGCATATGCCGTTACGGCGTTATCATAAGCCTCTTTCTTGGTCTTTTCGTCAGCCTCTGCGACAACCGACTCAGCCTCTGCTTCCGTGTATTTCGCATTGGCGTCATCTTCACTGACGATGGCGCCCTTTACGGCATCTATTGCCTCTTTAAACTGATTATAGCTGTCATCATCTGACTTAAGGGCGTCATCTGCATTAAGAGCCTTGGCTGCGTCAAGAGCCTGCTTTGCGCTGTTTGCGTCAGTGTTTGCCTTTGCGGCGTCTGAGGCGGCAGCGTCAGCCTTACTTTTAGCATCATCAGCCTTAGCCTTAGCATCGTCAGACTTTGTCTGCGCGTTATTTTTCGCAGTCTCGGCATTATTTTTATCGTCTAAGCGCTTCTTTGTCTCAGCCGCCTTTTCCTCTGCAGCATTCTTAATGCCCTCTTTCGCATTCTTGTTTTCGATGGCAGAGGTGAGCGCTTCTGCTTTAGCCTTTGCGGCAGCCTCCTTGTCCTCCTGATCCTTAACGGCAGCCTCTTCCTCTGCAGTCTTTGCGCTTGAGTCATCCGACTTTGCCTTGCTGTCATCCTCTGCAGCCTTAAGCTCCGTATCTGCAGCCGCCTGATCTCCGGTTGCTTTATCGAGCTCCTCCTTTGCTGCATTAGCTTCCTGTTCCAGAGCCGGAACCTCTTTTCCGTCCAAAAGCTCTTGAACCGCCCGGTCTGCCGCGTCGTCCTTGCCCTTTGCCTCTGTAAATGTTTCGTTCTTACTGTCAGCTTCCTTCTGCTTTTCGTCCTTAACCCCGGCTGCGGTATCCTTTTCCTCCTGAGCCGTATTCTTAACCTCCTCGGCTGCGGTCAGCTCTTGCTCTGCCGTGTCATTTTCCTCGGTGCGAAGGCCAAGGGCGGTTTCGGCATCTGCCACACGCTTTGCGGAGGTTGCTTCTTTTGCTGTGGCGTCTTCAAGGGCTTTGGTCTTGTCGGACTGAGTTTGCTCTGCCTGGGATAAAGCGTTCTCGGCAGCGGTTTTTTCGTTGGTTTTGGTGGTTACATTTTGCTTAGCATCTTCTACAGAAGTATTCGCATCCTCTAAAGACTTTTTTGCATTTTCTAATATTTCTTCTAGCTTAGACTGTTCTGTTTGTATGGTATCAGCATATTCATTCAATAACTGTTCATATTCACTAACAGGTATGTATTGGTTATAAATTTTATTTTGACTTTTAAAATCAAAATTCTGAGCAAATGCATTGCCATATGTTTCTGACCCTTGATTATAAGCAAACCCAGTGCTTACAAAATCAGGGTTAATTATATTTTCATAATGCCCTGTCTGACCTCCGGTATTATGTTCAAAAGCATATTTTTCTTTTGTATACCATCCTGCATATGGTCCCGCAATCTGTTTACTAGTAGGATCAATTCCAAGATCTTCTTCCAAATTGGCCGTATTACGCGAACCCCATGCCAGATTTTCAGCTGTGACGCCAAAACCACCCTTACCTCTTGCATGCTCCTCATTAGTATCTGACCAATTTAGATGCAACTGGGCTATCATTACATAAGGCAAATTTACTGATAACTCATTTAGACCCTCTAATTTGCGAATTTCATTACATTCTTTGTAAAACTTTATAGTTTCTAACATATTATCTATATTAGTTGCATCTTTTTCATCTGTCAGATCAGTATAGCCTTGAAGCAGCTCCGGTATTCTACCATAAGCACTCAAAGCACTATTTGAACCTTGGTAACGTGGATCCGTATTTTGTGCTACACTATCATCGCTAGTCTTTTTTAATAGCCACCTAAAGAATCCTACTGAATTCCGCTTTTCATCCTTATGCTTCTGCAGCGCTTCTTCCGCTTCTTTCTTCGCTTTTTCAGCATCCGCCAGTGCCTGCTGCGCATCCTCCTGTGCCTTCTTCGCATCCTCTAATGCCTTATCCGCAGCCTCAAGCTCCTTTGTCTTATCCTCTACATCCTTATCCGCGGCAGCCTTCTCATTCTTTGCAGCATCAAGAGCCTCTTTGTCCTCCTTATTCTCCTGCTGAGCAGCCTCAAGCTCCTCCCTTGCTTTCCTAAGCTGCTCCCTTGTCTCCTCACAGACCTTGGACTTCTCTTCATAATCAGCGTTGGCTTCTTCTAATGACTTTTCCTTTGCTGAGAGGTCGTCTTCGGCAGTTTTCAGCTCTGCATCTGCCTTTTCCTTATCGGCTGTTGCAGCGTCTAGCGCTTCCTGCGTCTTTTGGGCTTCCTCCCACTCAGGCGTTGTCTCTATAGGGATAGTTCCGTCCGCAAGACCTTTTTTGTAGCTGTAGGCCTCATCGGCTTCTTTATACTTTGATTGCGCTTCATCCTTGGCAGCATCAGCTTTTTTCTTAGCCTCCTCTGCCTCAACTCTTCTTTTCTCAGCCGCATCCGCTGCTTCCTTTGCTCTCTCGCGGGCGCTTCTCGCATCCTCTCTTTTCTTCCTTGCTTCCTCAGCCTGTTTGTCAGCCTCATCCTTCTCGGTCTGCGCCTCTTCCTCTTCCTGCACAGCCTGATCGAGTTCCTTTTGCGCCTCCTCAAGGGCATTTATGGCTTCATTATATTCATTTTCGATATCAGGATTAGCCTCTTCAAGTGCAGAGTAAGCCTCCTCTGCCTCACGAAGTGCGCCGAGAGCCTCGTCATACTCAGTCTGCGCTGCAGTAAAAGCTGCCTGCGCCTCTTCGGATGCGGCATTAGCCGAGTCAAGAACCGCCTGCGCCTCATCAAGCGCCACCTGGGCTTTTGCTTCATTTTCAGCTATAGCAGCTTTAAGAGCCTCCACATACTCCTCATGCACCTTCTTTGCAGCATCAAGCTGTTCCTGAAGCTGTTTTTGTATCTCAAGCTTTTCGCTTAAGGTAGCCTGTGAAGTCTCGTACTCACCCTGCGTGAGAGCAACTAAAGCCTTTGCCTCCTGGCAGCCGCAGGTGCAGTTTGGATCGTCATGATTCTCCCCGCAAGAGCAGTGGTGCTGCATCTCCGCTGCAAAAGCCGGCACACTCACCGAAACGGCGCCGAAGCCCGCAGCCGCGATAATAGCCGCTTTAGTTACATTTTTCCTGAAATTTCCCTTGATCTTGTTTTTTAATTTCCTCATTTTCATTACCTCGCATTTGTATTACTTTATCAGATGCCAAGCATGTCTTATACAGAGTCCGCGGGGGCGGTAAGCGACACAATTGACAAGAGTTTCGTGTCTGGTTTTATTATACTCCTTTGTGGGTTTCTTAACACTCATTAAATGTCAGGCGGGGACACTTTCAATGTAACACCCCCGCTGTTTTAGAAAACTGAACACTAAAAAACTGCCCGACTACTACAAATACAAACCGGGCAGAAAAAGAACAGAATAATAATAACACGCAGTACGTGCCACCAACTTATTGTAATACTTTATACTGCATTTAACAAGAATTAAATGTCACCTTTTTGTTAATCGTCACATTTATTAAGCGCACGTAGCCATCGCTTCAACAAAAAGGCGCAAAAATGAGGAAATGTGTAGATATAGTTTTCAAATCCGATATTTGTTTTACATAATTTAATGCCATGTCTGATATCCGGATATTTGGGCGAGGAAATAAGAGTAGAAAGGGTCTTCGATCTGTTATTTTCTGACTTTACCTCTACCGGAAATAATTCATCCGCTGTCCGCACAAAAAAATCCTCCTCAAGCCCGGAATCCGGTCTTTTATAATAATATAGCCCCAGCCCCTGTTTCATAAAAGCTTCTGCTATGAAATTCTCATATAAGGCACCTTTATAAGTTCCGAGGTTTTTATTAGCCCTAAGATCCTCCTGCTGTTCATCATCAAGCTGCGATATCAGAAGACCGGTATCGGCAAAATAAAGCTTATACTTTTCCGTGTCAGTATTTCCTTTCAGGGGTAATTCCGGAAAATGTAAGCAAACACATTTATTAACTATGCCTGCATCTTCAAGCCACTCTATACAACCGAAATAATCCTTAAATCTCGCACCTTTAGCAACCTTTGATATCTGAAATTTCTTATTATCCTTGCCCAGCTGCGGCACTATGCTGTTGAAAACATTAAGTATGCGCGTCTGATCTGCTCCGTCCGCATATTTTCTTATATCCTCTTTATAATCATTTAATATCTCATGCTGGGTAGTTACTGAACCTTCAAAGGTACCTTTTTCTATGTAAGCTTTAACCACCGCCGGCATCCCGCCGATAATACAATAATCCAAAAAAAGCGATGTAAAAAGCTCATACTCCAAATCTGTGAACGCTTTCAGGTCTGTCATTTTTTTTAACAAATCATCAGATACCGCACTATAGCCCCTTGCTTCTAAAAACTCTTCAAAATCCATAGAAAACATCAGATAATCAGTTTTATACCCAACGCTTATGCTTTCTATGCGCTTATACTGTATTCCAAGCAGGGAACCGCTGCAGATAACATCAAACCGACCGTCCTCCTTGAAAAATTTCAACGAGGTTGCTATTTCAGGATGTTCCTGAAGTTCATCAAAAAAAATAAGTGTATTTCCGGGAATAAATTTTAAAGACGGATCAATCAGCGAAATATTTTTAATAATTATGTCGGCACTGTATCCGTCATCCGTAATTTTCTTATATTTCGGATCTGTTACAAAATTAATCTCAATTATATTTTTATAATGTGATGCTGCAAATCTCCTGATCGTTTCCGTCTTTCCTATCTGCCTTGCTCCTTTTACAATCAAAGGTTTTCTGTCTTTATTTTTTTTCCAGTTTTCTAAAAACAAATCTGCCTTTCTTTTTAAATACATATGCTCCTCCTATAAAACAAGCCTGTTATAGCGAATTTTTAACAAAAATACAGCTTGTTATGCAATATTATCTACAAAAAATATATGATATTTTTTAAGTAAAACGCAAAAATATGAGGATATTGTAACATTTGAACCGGCATCGGTCAATGTAGCTTGTTATTTCAATTTACGCTTTTTTGAGTTTATATTAATAACAATGCATGTTGAGCAGAACCGTCCCCTTTGACATAAATTAATCTGTGATGATAACATAATCCATAAAAAAAACACCAACGCAATTATCCGGATAGAAAATTACTTTGGTGTTATTTTACAATAGATATGTTACATTTACAATCGACGATGTATAAATGTGTCAGCTGACTCCTAATCTGATTACTATTTAGCGCTCCGCCATAAGTGTGTCAAACGGGGATAGTCCCTTTGACACACTTATAATTATCGGTCAAAAGCTCCGGTTCATTATATCAATTATGTGATCCTTCATGACCTTTATCTTCTTTTCATCAGAAATCCCTGCGTTTTTATTAAAGACATACATCGCCACATAACTTGCAAATTCCCCTATCAGCTCCCTGTTTACACTTGCCTTGTCTTCCGGTATGTCCGGACAAAATCTCGGCAGCCCCGCCTTGTCGCAAGTCCGGTTGAAAAAGGCGCACGCGGAGATCACGTTGTCATAAATAAGCTTTCGCGACCTGTCTCTTTCTTCTACATCGCTGATATAGTTTTCCCTGTCTGTGCTGCTGTCATAAATACTTTCAAGCGCCGTGCTCATTACAGCCGTTGTATACTCTGAAAATGCGAGGAACCGGCTGTTGCACCTTTTATATCAGCTTTGAGATCTTCCGGCGTCTCATCTTTTGATCTGAAGTAGTTTATTACGCTGTTATAGCCTTTGATGGGGTTCCATTCTTCTATCGCTTTCATATGAGCCTCCTCTTGACTGAAATATAGTTTTCCTGTGACTGATTGTAATATATCATATTCTTAAACTATGCTGAAAGATAGGTTTGTTTTTTTCGTATAATCTGCGAATATAATTAACATTCTACATCCCAACCGTCAAGCTCCCTCTGAAATCTTGCCGCAAGCGTATCCGCTTGATCCTCCACATCGTATTCCTTCTCCCATTCGACAAGATGACGCTCTAAAACCTTTTCTAAGACAAATTTATCCTGAAAATTATCTTGATTAAGATCAAAACAAAACACCGTATGCGGGATGAGGCTTTCCGGATCGTCTTTAGAAAGCTTTTCAATATCCAGTCCCTATAGTTCCTTCTTCCCCTCCCAGTACGCCCTCATAACAGATAGCAGAAGGCTCTTTCCAAATCTGCGCGGACAGCTTAAGAAATATGAGGCTCCGCTTTTGATGAGTCTGTAAATGTATTCCGTCTTATCAACATATACAAAGCCCTCTTCCCTGATTTTCTCAAAGCTCTGTATCCCTATAGGGAGTTTGCGCATATCTTGCATCTTAATGCCCTCCGTATTAAAGACAAAAAGTGTTTTGTGATGATAACATAATTCGAATATAAAACACCAAGTATATTTAACGATACGATAAATATACTTGGTGTCGTCTTACAATACTTGAAAAGCTTTTACAAATCTGTTTTAGTCAGATATACGCCCACATTACCATAATTACACGGCTCTGCCTTTCCTTACAGTATAGGTTCTACCCTCATATATGACCTTTCCATTGAATTTCGGGTCGTACTTTCCCTTTGTCACATATACCAAATCCCCTGTTCTGAGGCTTCTTGCCAAACCTGTATATTTGCTTGTGAATCTTCCGTCAGTAATGTAAACACTGTTTCCCGTGGTGCTCAGCGTTACGCCTGTGGCTTCTCTGGCCTCCTTTGAAAATCTGCCCTTTATTACATACACCCAGTTACCTGTTGTACTCTGTGCAACGCCTGTGTAAGAGTTGTCTAAGCGTCCTTTTCTCACAAACACCCAGTTGCCTGTTGTGCTTTGAGCTACGCCCGTAAAGGAGGTATCAAATATTCCCTTGCTGACAAATACCCAATTACCGTTAGTAGTTTGAACTACTCCGGTATGAGCATAGTCGGGGTCACCTGCGGCATTAAAATATGTCCACCTGCCTTTATGAAAAAACACTCCCTCGTGTTTGATATTAATCTTCACATTTAGGTACTCATCAGTAGTATAACCACCGTAAAAAGTTGGTCTAACCCTTAAAGCATATTTTTTATTGGGCTTAAATATACTAAAAGTAGTTATCCAAGTGTCTTTTAACCTCACCAATTCAGCTATCTTTCTATCACTTAAACTGCCATCTGCCTTTATTTCAAAGCATTCAATTAATAAAGTATTAGCAGTCCTATCATCGGTAGAAGCATAAAAATTTACATCAAATGTGTATGGATACAGTGAGGAATCGGTTTCGAAGTAATAATACGATCCGTCTTTTTCTGTACTAAGATTTTTGTTATACTCTTTGTTCAGATTAAGCAATGTTGGATTATTTTCATCAGTACTTTGCACCACCCCTACTTCTGCCCGCGCTTCTGTCACGGGTACTGCTGCCGCACCTGCAGCCACTCCTGTGGCACAGAGCGCTCCGGCAAGTAAGCCTATAGCTGTTCTTTTAATATACTTCATTTTTACATCCTCCTTTTAAACATCTGTCTGATTTCTCTCTCATTAAATTGAAATTATTATTTTAGTTATGATTAACAATCTTTATCAAATACTGCACAATATTATCCCTTATAAATCAATTATTTTTTTTTTAAAATAATATGCAGCATGGTTTAGCCTGTGGCATTCAGTGCTTGTCATATGAAAAAAGTTTATTATATTCTTCTGCCAATGTCAATTATCTTATCAACAAAGCCTTTTATTTCGAACAATGTTATGAAGCATTAGTTTTCCTAAAGTGCATGACCACTTCTGAAAGCTTTATCTCATCATTATCCTGCACCTCTTTTTCCTCACCGGCAAAAAGTCTTTCGCCGTTTATAAAGGTTCCGTTTGAGGAATTTTCATCCTTTACATATATTTTTTCAGTTTCAGGATCTACATGTATGGTTGCATGAAGTCGTCCTACTGTATTATCATTTGATACCTTCAAGTCTACGCTGCCTTTTTCTCTTCCCAATGTAAAGCTGTTTTTCCTGATGTCAGTCTTTTCTCCGGTTTCAGATAACTCAGCAATAAAAAACCCGCCTATATCAGTATCCTGACTTTCTGCGGTCCTCGGAGCACTTCCGGAAATCTCCACCTTAAACTCCTCGTCTGCAAGCTTAAGTACATCCCCGTTTTCCAACTTCCCTATCAGAGACCCTTCACCATTAGCTTCAATCATTTTTCCATTAATGTATGTATGATTTGAAGAGTTCATATCCTCGGCGAAACATCCATCATCAGAAATCAAGATTTTTGCGTGAACATTGCTTACGCTGGGACTATTTATGCGATGATCTGTTATTTCTTTTGAGCGACCTAAAACGAATCCATCTTTATCTATCTCTATCCGATCGGTTCCGCTTATTCCGTTAAGTATAACAGCAGGAGTGCCTGTATCAAGCAAAAACGTTTTCTCATCATCCTTAGGCAACTTCTTTTTCTTCATTATATACTCAAGCTCTACATCAGGTTGCAGCAACATAGTTACCGTTGACTCTTCAGCTTCATCCGGTTTCTTTACATCTTCTGCCTCTTCACCTGAAGAACCGGCTGACCCTGACTGCTTTTCATTTTCATCTATCAAACCGGCTGCCGCCGCGCCAGTTCCTGAGACACCGGAAGTAACTTCTGCCGCATTCCCTTCAGCCGAACTACTCGTTGTACGGTTTTCGTGACCGATATGATATTTTTCATATGTCTGATAAAATCTATATGCTATAAAAATCTTTATTATCAACAGACCGAGAGCTGTAACTATTATTCCTACATATCCGAAAAAAGGTATAAAGGCCAGAAAAAATGATAATATACAGCCAACAATCATAGCGATTTTATAAATCCTATAAATCCTCATAAGCTTTTCGGAAAGCTGCTTATCGTTATTTTCTACCGCTATTTCATTACAACCGAATATCATATATTTATCGGCTTTATACTCAAACAGCACCATAAGTGCGTACATAATAGCCGGTATCAGCGACAAAAACGGTATGATCATCATCCATATCAAAGCAGCGTAGATTATAGCGAAGATAATTGCGCCGATATAATAATTTCTTGAACTTCTGAAGGATTCCTTAATATGCGCCAACTTGAAAAATCCGATGATAATTAGTATAAATCCCACTATTGATATTATCGGAAAAACGCTCATTATCAATCCTATCAGGAAATATTTCAAGCCCTTCAGATCGTATCTTTTTACAGTATCCATCCTTTTCACATCCTTTTCAATTTTTCTTTCTCTCCCCACACTTTAACCTTAACAAATCCGCTGTTTTTAAAAACTGAACAGCTAATTTGGGGTCGCTAAATATTTTAATTAACAGTTAATGTGTAATCTCCCACCCCATTTTTTTGTATCACCTGCACAAAATAATGGGTTCCGGCACTTATATTGTTCATTGTGACAGCCTCCCCTTTGGAGCAGCCGGCTGCCGATGCCATGGTATTACCTTTATCATCCTTTATGAATATATCAGCAGACATATCAGCATCCATTTCTGATAATGTAAATGTAACACTGCCTGTTGATGAAGCATTAAAGGAATATATGTTTCTTTGATCCGAATATTGAAAGTTATCTAAAATATTTGAATTGTTTGATATGTTTACGGTTTCCTTTTGCTGACCTATATTCAGGCTATATCCGGAAAAACCGTTTTTTTGCCTTACCTGTACCTCATATATTTCACCTGCTTTTACATTATCAAGTGTTAGACCTTCGCCATTCCCACAACCGATCTTTTCCGATATTTTATCTCCCGGATCGTTAAAGATAAGCATATCAGTCTCTGTATCGCTTTCTAAACCGGATAGCTCAAATCGGTATCGTCCGTCCAAAGGAACCTCAAAGTTATAGAGGTTTCTCTGATCAGTATATTCAACACTTTCATCTATACGGGTAAGCTCAGTAACATCCTTAGTCGGCTTCTGCTCCCATACCGCAAGCCTGAAGCTTCCTGTACCGGAATTCTGTTTAACCTGTATTGTGTAGGTGTTTTTCGGATCAAGATACTTTACCGTTACCCCCTGTCCGTTCTTGCATCCCTTTTCCTCCCCTACCACCTCGCCCTTGGAATCATAAAAACTGACATCTACACTCATAGCTTCAGGCATATTCGTCACCTCTACCCGATATCGTCCCTCACGAGGAATACTGTAATTGAAGGATTCTGACTGACCGCTCCTGTCAATTCGACAATCTATATATTTCATTTGCGCCGGTTCTGCTGACTTAATGCGTTCAGAAACGGGATCAATTATTATATCTGTATTATCTGCAGCAGTTTCTGATACAGCATCCTTATCATCTGCATCCTGAGCCGAAACTGCAGAGTTATCAGCTATGTGACTGCCTACTTCACTTACTTTGTTCTGATTAAGCAAAAATACGAGCAAAAATGTAACTATACCTGCCAAGACAGCCGCAGATATTATTATCAAAGGAATCTTGTTTTTCTTTTTGACGGATATGTCAGGTTTTGTCCCATTCTCTTTTTTTTCAAAACTTTTTTTGTAATAGAAAACATCTATAAGCTCATCCATACTCTGAAAACGATCTTCCGCTTTTATCGAAAGCCCCTTCATTAAAGCATCTTCTGTTTCTCTGTCAATTTTTACACCTAACTCCGAAGGTCGTTTAAGTACTTCCCCTCCAAGTCTGTCCATTGATTCGGTAGGGGTAACGCCGGTGATGATCCTATAGAATGCGGCACAAAAAGAATACAAATCCGTATACCTTCCTGTTTTTGCAGATGACTGATACTGTTCGATAGGTGCATATCCTTTTTTTATCTGGAGAGTCGTGTTTTGGTATTCACCGTCAGATTCCCTGGAAGATCCCAGATCTATAAGAATCACTTTACCTTCCTTTGTCACCATGATATTGTCGGGTGATATATCTCTGTGGATGACACTGTTTTTGTGAAGATCCGATAAAGCATGAGCCACCGGATACAGCAGCTTTAATGCTTCTGCCGTATCTATTTTTCCACCGTTATCCTTTGCATACTGCTTTAAGTTTCTGCCGTCCACATAATCCATAACTATGTAGGCAGTTCCGTTTTCACAAAAAGTGTTTTGGACACGTACTATACCTTCTACATCCTTGATCCTTGCAAGTATCCTGGCCTCATCATTGAAACGGTTCCGGAATTTTTCATACAGCTCTTTACTGTTGTCGTAAGGTACAACTGTATTTCCGCCTGCGCCGCTTGTATCACGAAATACTAAGCTTGTAGGATAATACTCCTTTATTGCAACCCTCACATCAAGAGTTTCATCAAATCCTATGTATGTAATTCCGAATCCGCCTTCACCCAAAACCTTTCCAACCGTGTACCTTCCATCCAGAACACTTCCCGGAGGCAAATGGTTAAACTGCGGACTATAACCTGATATGTCAAATCCGCACACAGGACATGTATATTTTCCTGAAGGCAAAACATTCATACATGATATACACCGAACGTGATCATTCCGTACTGCCCTCATGTTTTGATCATCATCCGGTTTACTGTCTGCCGTATCCTCAGTTAAGCCGACAGCTTCTTCTTCAGACAGAAGAACAGTCTTTTCTTCTTCATCTAACAGTACGGTTTTTTCTTCATTTTCATTTTTATTATTATTTTTTTGCATTTTTCAACTTCCATATATTTAAAAATTTTAGATTATATGATTTTTTCATCTTATGCACACACCTATTGCCGAATAGTTATCTGCTTTTTTACCGATACCGGCATCCTTAACACTTGTTTCCATAGCTGTTATCCTGTCACGGACATTCATAAAACTTCCAAGCGATTCCTCCATTTCCGCTTCTGTGATATGCTCCCAGAACCCGTCGGAACAAAGCACAAATGCATCTCCCGGGCTTATTTCGTAAACCTCCGACACATCAGCCACCGGCTTTTTATCTATCCGTCCCAAAGCCCTAAGAAGCTTCCCCCTGTCAGGATGTTTTCTTGTTTCTTCTTCCTTTATCATCCCTGAATTAAAAAGAGCCTGTACGACACTATGATCCTGAGTTTTCAAAAACACTTTATTTTTTTTGAAATAGTACAGACGTGAATCGCCTATATGACACCACTGAGCCTCATTTTCAGATATAAGTAATATAACTACGGTAGTGTATGAATCCCTTATATCGCTTTTTTTCTTATATTCAATGAGCACTTCATGACATACGTCTATGCACTTTCGCAGGAATACTTCCTTGCTCATTCCCGATAAAGATTTTTCATAATTTATAAAAATCTCTTTTATCACTTCGTGTACGATATAAGAGGCCAGTTGACTATCAGAATAAGCACCGAGACCGTCTGCTACGGAGAACAGATAAGCGTCCCCATTGTTTAAACAAAGCACACTGTCCTGGTTCTGATCCCTACCCCCCTTTGAACAAATATCGTAAAATTCAATCATAAAGCATCTCTCAATATATTACGTTAAACCTATTGCAACCCTATATTCTCTGCCGTAAAACCTTTTATTTCTTTCTTCAAATCGCCTCCTTCCCTCATCTAACAAGTATAGTAATCTATCGCAACTCAGATTCTTAACACACTTAATATATTCTCCACTTAAATTTACATATTAAATTATCAAGAATCCTTAAAGTCTTTATAACACTAAATAATGAAATTATAAACAACCATTATTATATTTCGAATAATCTACGAATATTAACTTAAGCACTTCTTTATACTGATTTATAAGCCCTTCATTGCATCATTAAAAGATCCCCTTTCCACCTAACTTTCATAAAAATTATTTTTTATACATTGTTGCCGTACCGGTATCTCCCTTAAATACAATCGCATCACCTGATATCGTCCCCTCTATCTCCATTTTTTCACCATCCTGCTCCAGATACATAGTAATCTTATTACCGTTTACTTTATACTTGGCAGATCCTGAGTACATTCCTGTGCCTGAAATCTCACCGTTTTCCTCAAAAACAACTGTATGTCCATCATCTGTCTCCCATGCGCCCGCAACAGATGCATTACTTCCTCCGCAGGCAGCAAAGGTAAGAGCTGCTGCCGAAAGAGTTCCTACCGCGATTAATTTTTTAAAAAAAATTTTTTTATTCATCATTTTTGTTCTCCTTTTTCCTTATTTAATTAACTGATTCTATTGCAACACTTGTTAAATGTCATTTTATCCCTTGTTTATCCTATAATAAGCGTATATAGTTATACATAGATTATCCAAAATAAATGAGGCACAAGATGTTTATTAACAAAGCACCCGACGGAAAAAACAATATATGCGGCGCCAAAGTCAGCCGCTTAAGAAAAGCTCTTGGCATATCCCAGCGCGAGCTTGCCGACCGACTTCAGATAGCAGGATTTGATATCGAAAAAAACGGAGTTCAGCGTATTGAATCCGGTCAGCGGTTCGTTACTGATATAGAGCTTAAGTTTTTGTCAAATGTCCTTGCTGCGGATGTTGAGTATCTTCTTGAACATGATGATTTAGGTCCTTCCCCGGACAAAGAGCCCGAGACAGAGCAAGAGCAAGACTACTCACCTGATTTGTAGACTCGTTTCTGCTTTACGGTGAAGTGTGTCAGTCGGGGACAGTCCCTTTGTGTCAGGATTGACATAAAGGGACTGTCCCCGACTGACACACTTCAGCAAAACCCAAAGGCTATCGCTTCTTCTTCAGACTCGTCTTCTATTCCCAAATCCTCTTCCTCCCCAAAGGCATCCGCTACATTTACATACTCCGGATGAGCTGCGGGGTTGTTTTTTTTTGCCTTTCTTGCCGGCTCCCCACGCATAAAAAGCCATGCGTCTTTGATGCTCATATCAAGAATATCGTTTAGAGGTACATTTGCCTTGACGGATACGATTTCCGCAGTTTTTATATCCTGACCGCCCAGATAAAGCATGGTATCGCAGTTGTTTATGATGGTTCGCGCATTGTCAGACCCATACAGAGAGTCCAACTGGGTTATGCTCTGAACCACTATGCTTACGCTGATCTGTCTGGAGCGTATCACGGATATCAGCTTGTCGAAATCAGGAACGCAGGCATTTGTGGCGAAGTCATCCATGATAAACCGCACCGGCACGGGGAGGCGGCAGCCCGGGTGGTACAGGGCCTCCTCACAGAGCATCTGCAGCGCCTGAGTGTAAAAAACATTTACCAGCCTGTCCATGGATCGGTCGGTGTCGCTGATATTCAGGAAAAGCGCCGTTTTCTCCCGTCCGATGGCTTTGATGTCTATTTTATCCGGATTTGTGATCATCCTTTTTGTCCCGTCAAATGCAAATATATCAAGCGCCTGCGCGGTAAATGCCTCTATACTCGCGCTCATTTTTTCTGCGTCCGGATTTCGCTTTATCAGCTTATACTTGGAAAGCGCGAAGCTCTCCGGGTCGGTCCTTTCCACCTCTGCAAATATTTTTTCAGCCGAAGTCTTCGACCATACGCCAAAAAGCTTTTGCACGGAAACCAGGTTTCTGTCCTGCGGCTCTGTTCTTTCCAAGATATACGCCACAAGGGTTGCAAGAAGCATCCTGCCCTGCATATCCCAAAACGGTTCTTTTTCACTAAGACCCGGGGCAAGGCACTCGGCTAGCCTGATTATATCCTGAGCACAGTACCTGTCGGTTTCCGGATCGTACCTGATATTATCCAAGGGATCATAACCGCAGGAGTTCAGCGTATTTTTAAAGTCAAGCACAAATACCTTAAAGCCCTTCTTTTCCAGATACGGCGTAAAGGCAGCCGCAAGATCTCCCTTCGTATCGGCGATAATCATGCTCTCCGCAGCCTGAAGGATATTCGGTATCACATAGCTGCGGGTCTTACCGGAACCGCTCGGACCGATAATAAGGTCATTGTTGTTTATGCCGGTTTTCCTCGTGTTATTTGATTGTGTAACGCCCCTCGCAAGGATGCGGAAGCTATCCTGATAAATGTCTTTTTTCACAAAAATCACTCCTATTTACACTCGCATCGGATAAATAAACACACTATACAATATCGCCTCCGAAAGTCTTTCATCTCTGATCTTAAGCCCTTTTTCAACTATATCCGCAATATAAGGATCATCCCTGTCATCATCCCCGCTAAATACCCCCCTGACTTTCGCGATATATTTCCTGTACTTTTCACCTTCTTTTTCACCCAGACTCTCTGTTACCTTTTTTGCATTCATCCTGAAAAACACATTTGCCCGAATGAGCAGAAATTCGGTTAAAGCGGGCGGCAGGCCGGCGCGGCATTTTTGCAGAAGATTATTTATATCATCCCTTTTCGTCATAAAGCATCACCTCTTGGGAAAGCTTTTCTCAATCCCCTTAAAAAGACAGTAAAATGTAACAAGACAGTCACCCTTTACGGCGCCGTCCCCATCAGCGGCAAGCATCAGCTCACCGAAGCTCATCTCTGAAATGCCACCCTTATCTTTAATGTGCTCTTTAGCTTTTTTATGCAAATATCCCATCGCCTCATCATCTTCTCTGCTTTGCAAAAAATCTTTCAGGCTCAGATCATAAAGGCAGCGTGTGACCTCTGAAATGTAGTCCTCGTCCTCAAGGGTGCCGTCTATAAACTGCATTAGCTCATCGATTGTTCTGGTTCGTTTCACACTGATCATCTGCCTTTCTTTAACGCATAGTCCCCTCCATTTGTACCGTAACATAGCCGCTGTTTTTAAAAACTGAACACCACAGCTCATAAAAAAAACGGCTTACGCCGTTAAAGTATGTCAACACTCCCCTTGAAGCATTTCCCCGGTTTTTTTCTTTCGCCTAAACCCTGCCGGTATTATAAAGGCAATCGCGCCTCCGTTAAATATGTATGACAATACCTCAGCCATTGCACCGTTTTTTTGCTTCTCTTTTTCTGAACTTGTTTGTAAACCGGCTTCTTTTTCCGGCGCGCCTGCAGCTGCTGGCTCTTCTTTCATAACCGACGCGGTAAGTGCCGGTTCATTTACGCTTACGGAGTCTTCCTGCTGCGCTTCGTAAACTTCGTCAGTCCGTGCGGGTTCATATTCGGAAACCGGAAGCTGCAAAGCGCCACCCGCCGCCTGTGCGGTTTCTGCAAATGTATCTTCCCGGGAAAGTGTTACCGCTTGACCCTCCGGTGCCCTATCTCCTTGCGCCTCAGCGACGGGTGATTTTTCTAATGTTTCCTCCCGGGATAGCATCACCTCCTGACCCCCTGCCTTTGTTGCTGTTTGAGTTGCTTGCGTCTCTTGCGCCTCAGCGCCCGCCGGGCTTTGTCCGGTTATATACTGAGTCGCCGGTACTACCGACTCCGGGGCTGCTTCTGCCGCATAATAAGGCGTTTTCTATAACTCACTGACCACATCGGCATAACCTGCTGCTTCTTTTCCGATCAATTCCTCAGCTTCCGATGCGGTGGCCGCATTTACAGGAACCTCAGACCTTCCGGCAAGCCCTGCAACAGCCTCTTCATACTCTTTTTCCGCGCCCTTTAGAGTTCCGTAAGCCGTAGCAAGTAACCCTTCTGCTCCTGCGAGCTGCCTGCGGGCATTATCTAAATCATCATTTTTTGAAGACAGATAAGCCTTTGCCGCCAACGGATCGGTCATGGAATAATACTCGCGCAAGGCGCTTGCATACTCAGCAATAGTATATGTGCCCTTGCCGTTAAAGACTACTCCTAAGGACTCATTTTCCCCCGTGCTTCCCACGCCAAGAGCATTTCCTATAGTTATACCTTTGGAATAATTTATAACACTTAAAAGATGATTTTCAAAAATAAGGGAATAATCATTAGTTTCACCACCGGCCCCAACATCACCTTTGAAAAATGTGTTCCCGGTTTTGAGGATTTCTGCCATATAATCCTCATTAACATCTTTGACGCCTATGATACACGGTTCTGCATAATCTACATAAGGCACCGTTATAATAGGCAGTGTTTCCATCTGCGGATCTGTCTGTATCGGCAGTCCTGTGTACATTTCCTCACCATCCTCAATAACATAAAGAAACCCATCCCCTCTATCATAACCCCTTATTTTCTTATACCCATATGAAAAATAGGGTCGATCCTGTACCTGCTTTGACAATCCCTCAAGAAGCGGCATACCCTCCTGCTGCGCAGACGCTAAATCAGTATGAATACACCAAAACCCTTTGAAAATGCCTTTATTTTTGGTAGCCGGAATCCGTTCATTTTCAAAAGCCACCTCATCATAAGCCTTTTCCATAAGCACCTCTTGATCAGGAAATTCAAAAGCCTCCTTATCATCAGCATTTTCAAAAAGCGCATCATAATAAGCTTGTTCACCCGAATACTCGCCAAAACCTGCCTGCGCCAGTCTCATAGCTGCATGTGAAGCGTCCGACTCCACTCCGTAATTACTCCTGAAATACTCTGCAAGCTCCTCAAGCCAGTCTGCCATATAAAGCATCCTTGTTATATTGGCAGGGTCGTCTGCCGATATCTGCTGCTCCCCTGCAAATGCTTCCTCAAGCACCCGCCTTGCATCCTCTGCCTTTACCGGATCATCTTCCGTCTCGATCACCCACTGCAAAAATCCTGTAAAGCCGGTAGCGTACCTCTCGCGCACATCTTCATAATTATCCTGTGCATCCTTTAATGCGATCCTCGCATTCTCAACCTCATCCTCTGCCATGAGCTTATCCGCAAGCGCCGCGTCATAAGCCGCCTGCGCGGCTTCCTTCTTTATCCTGAGTGCTTCAAGCTCACTGCTTTCCGAAGATACTGTATCCGCTGCAAATGCATCAACAGCCGGAACACTCGCAAAAAGAGCTGTAAGCGCTATGGCACAGCCTGTGAGAAATTTCTTTTTTATGTTCTTTATTAATTTTTTATACTTCATAGGCTTATCCTCCGTTGGTGGATATCTATAGCTACAGTATAGCCTATTTCACATAAAATACACAGCATTTTTTTAACACACTTTACCACTCCCCCTCTTCATATCTTTCCAGCCTCCTCACTGCGATATCATACATCTCCCTCGCCAGCTCCTTCGGCTCCAGCACATAAACCGACGCGCCGTACCCGAGCAGCCAGCTTTTAAATGACCCCATTCCGCACACTTCATCTTCATAATAAGCAACATCGTCTTTTGTAGGATCGTCATAAAGCCTGCCGAACCTACGCCCGTTAGTTTCCGTTCTTATTTTTTCATATAGGTTGCCGGTTTCCTTGTAAATCTTGAGTTTAACATGCCTTACTGCGTAACCATCCACTATGCGATACCCCTCAGGCTGCCCAACCGCTTCCGGTCTCTTACATTCAAACTCCCTGACTTCGCAGCCATTCGTCACGCTATGTTCATCAGCTTCCGATCTCTTGCGCTCAACCACCCTGACTTCGCAGCCATCCGTCACGCTATGCTCATCAGGCTTAAGCCCGGCTGAGACCTCTTCCGGCATCTCACCCGGTTCGATATCCGTGCCCCAGAGATAATCCAGAAACGCAAGCCCGGTATTTTCCGGGCGCATGACATTTTCATCATAATGAACTTTAATATCTTTGATAAAATCAATCCTCTTCAAAACAGGTCTTTTTCCCTCATGCATGCCTGCCAGATATACATTTTTCTCAAAAGGATCCGTGTATATACTGCACGGAATAAACCTTTCGGTAATCAGCGTTTTGCCGCCTTCCGTATAGGAAAATGTTACCGGATTCCCCTCTTGCGCAGCTATCTGTAGAGTTCCCGGCACCTCAGCCGCCCGTCTTTTCTTTGCAAATGCAGGCTCCTTGATCCACACCTGATCATAAGCCAAAGGATCTCCCGTCACCTCTGCAAAAACATTCTTCTCAAACGGCGAAAGACTCAAAGCCACCACATCGCCGGCGTCCTCCGGCACAAACATATCCGCAGTTATTCTTACAGGCGTTTCAATCGCCCCCGACAAGCCTTTTTTAAGCTCTGCCCGCCAAATATCCGTATCTGTGCCGTCGGAAAGCTCCAGACAATCCCGTATATATTTATTTCCCGTAATTGCATACATATCCTGCGCTGCAACCTCAATCGGCACATTTAGATTCAAGCTTATCACTCTGACCGATACCCCCTGCGAAAACCTGTCGGACAGCAAAAGCTCCATAATATGTGATAGTCTTTTGTATTCATCTTTATTATTGTTCATCATAACGATTCTTCCTTTTTTTGACACACTACAACACCTTATACTCCTCTATCATTTCCTTAGTCTTAGCGATCATATGCCCCCTGCTTTTTTCAGGTTTGACAATAACCGCTTCATCCCCCATACTCCTGACAAATCTGAAAAAATCATGCGCCCCCGAGATATGATCCCTGTATCTTATCAGCTTTTGCGAACCGCTTTCCGTATATGTAACCTCTGCCGTGTCGCTTCTCGCCTTCGTCATCGCCTTTATCGCCTCCCTAATCCGTGGTGTATCCTTAAAAACCACCTCGACCTCACACGGCTCATCCGGGGCAGATGACCACATTTTCCTGAAGATATCCTTATATTTCCTGCTTTCGAAAATGTCATTTGGTATATCCGGGGTGGCACTCGCCTCCGTTACGGCGGACAGCTTAAGGTTGGTTCTTATCCATTTGTTTTTGCTTTTTACCTCACCCAAAAGATAGAATGCATTCGTTTCCTCATTAAAGATGATCATGGCAGTTTTGAAAATGTAATTTTTCTCCGATTCTTTTTCACGGTATTTAATATTCAGTGCGTATTTTCGAAACGGAAGACACAGTATTTCATCGAGCCTGTCAGTTAAGCCATCCCGGATATCGTTTCGTTTGCCGCTGCATTTATATACTCCCGATCCGTCCGCATACATTTCAGGACAAAGAAAAGAAATCTTATCATTTATCTGCTTAAAAGCGCTTCTTAAATCCTCTGCATATCCTCCGTCATAATAGTATGTGTTAAAATCCATGATCCTTTCCCTGTCAACAATTGTCACTACAGGAGCAGCTTCGGAAATATGATAAAAAACCTTATTGCCGGCCTCGCCTTTTTCGCTTAAATAAGTCTGACCGGCCTCCCATGCCTCATCCCTTGAGTGACGGCTGACAAACTTTTTTTCTTCGAGATTTTTAAGCAGGCTTTTGATCTTGCTCAGGCTGACCCGCCCGCACAGACTGCCATATTTTAAGCATATATCCTGCGCGCTTAAGTATTTATCATCTCCTTCGGATAAAATGTGCATGATAAACCACTGCGCGACCGTATCCGGCGTGATCGGCGCAAAGTCCGCGGTCTGCCTTCTCTTCGGATCCTGATCCGGGTCAAAGCCCGGGTTATGCAGCCTGTAGCCGTCAGTGTCTGAACTTATTTCGTAACCCTTAGCCGTAAGTGTTTTTATATCCGAGCTTAAGGTGCCCTTTGAAACAGGCCTGCCGAAAGCCAGATCTATCTGCTCCCTGATTTTTGCGCCGACGACCTTGTTATTCGCAGCATCTCTCAGGATATTTATTATGAGCTTTTGTCTTTTTGCGATACGCTCTGCTGCTGACATAGTTTTCCTCCTGACACACTTTGACACGCACTACTTGTAAGTGATATACATATTATAATATGATTTTCAGAGGTTGCAAATGTTTATTAACAAAGCCCCAAACAGAAAAAACAACTTATGCGGCGCAAATGTAGCCCGCCTTCGCAAAACAATGGGAATATCACAACGCGAGCTCGCGATCAGGCTTCAGATAGCCGGTCTTGACATAGAAAAAAACGGCATCCAGCGCATCGAGGCCGGACTCCGTTTTGTTACCGATATAGAGCTTACCTTTTTGTCATATGTGCTTTCAGTGGAGATAGAAACGCTGCTTACGCCGGACAGCAGGTTGGAAGAGCTTTTTAAGGATACTCCTGCGCCGGAGGAAGATATGGGTATCTCGTTATAGCGCGTCAACCCTTACCACCAGCCCGCTCCACTCACACCCGGCTGCTCCCTCCTTAAGGGAGTCTTTTTTTATATTCACTATAAAATTCACACCCTTTCCCAGCTCAAGCGCGTACGGCTGCCCGTTACGTCTCAGATCCGCATCGCCTTCGTAGAGCAAATCATCACCGGCCGTTAGATTTACATGGACCGAACTGTATCCGGCAGCGCTTTCGGTTCCGTTTGCAAGCCGTAAAAGGAGTGAAACGGAGCCGTCCGGCTCTGCCCAGGCAAGTACAGGCGCGCAGGTCTGAGTGTCCGGGATTACAGCAGTCTCCTCCCTGAAGGAGCGGTCTGCTTCATCAAAAACCTTTGCGTTTCGCCCTTCCGCCGCCGCGCTGTTAAACGCGTCCGGATAATCCCCGGTATATTTGCTGACGATCATGATTTTTTCAAGCGCGGACTTCAGTTTCCCGTCTTCCTCTGCAAATGTAAAAAGACGCGCTTTTTTATATTCCGGCTCACTGGGCTTCCCGTAAAACACGGCTGAAACACCCAGCGCGTCTTCTGCCGATACAACAGGGATAAAGAGCATATTTTGCGCATCACTTACGCCCGCCAGCCATTCCTGCTCATTTTCTATATAATCATCTAAACGCTCATCCTCTCTGTATTTGGAGGTATAAAACTGCTTATACTCGTCAAAGGAAAGCTTATCAGCGCTCTCCTTAAGCTCAGTCAAAAGCTTCTCGGCATCTGCCGGGTCTATACTGCCTGCCTCATATGCCGCAGGCTGAAACACCGAGGCGCTTATACCGGTTTCCGGCTGCGCAGCACTTCTTCCGCCGAAGGCAAATATCAAAAGCCCTGCAACGAGCGCCGCCGCGCCCACACACACTCCGGTAATTACCGCGATTTTTCTGCGGAAATCCGCGCGGCTTTCACGGTTTTTTGACATTTGCCGCTTTAAAGCCTTCAGATCCTCCTCGCGGTCACTGCTGCAATAAAAAAATGCACCTTCCTTTTCAACCGGAATATTTAACTCATTGCAGGCGCGTATGAAGTCGTCGTCGGTGTAGCCCTTGAAGCCCTTAGAAGACAATTCATCCGCGATCAGGTACCTTCGCATATTCTTATCTTCCGAATAGCTGGCTTCGCACTCACATATCCGGTCGTAATAAGGAATACCCGACGGGTCTTTACATTTCAGAAAATATTTTGAAACCTCCTTCATGTCGCTTATGGCTTCTTCAACACCGTATGACCTTCCGTCGACATCGGCGCTCCACTCAGTCCCGGCGACTCCGGCGCTTAAGTGCATATACTTATTTCTGTAATTATCCATCAGGCGCGTTACCGCCTCTGTAAATGTATTGCGCGCCTGCTTTTTTTCTTCTTCCGTCCCCAGATCATAAAATCCGAAAGCATCAAGCACCGCATCCCTGTACTCCGGGCGGAATTTAAAAAGCTTAAGACAGACCTGTATATCAAAATCCTTTAAATCTTCCTCGTCCGTAAGTATGGGCTTTTTCTCTTCTTTTTCATTTGACCTTACTAAATCGATCCACACCCGACCGTACCTTGCCGTAAGTCCGGTATCTATAGCTTCGGTCAGGCAGGAAAGCAGATACTTCCCCGCCTGAAGCATATCGCCTTCTTTTAGTTTCATATGATCATTCCTGCTTAGGTGAGTATTATTTTTGATTTCCCAAGCGATTATATCATTTAATGCGGGATAAAGGAAAGTGAGTTTTCTATCGGCGCCGTTATGATCCGTGGCACTTCATATGCATAGGAAGACAGGGGGACGTTGCTTTTGTCTTGAAAAGACAAAAGCAACGTCCCCCTGTCTTCAATGATTTCCTGATAGTATTCAACATCGGGTAAATACGGAAAAACAGCGTACGTTAAAGTATCAACTTGTCCTTGATCGCATCCTGCGGCGCAAAGAGGGATAATCAGTAAAATGATTCCCGTGAGCCCTTTCTTTAACATATTCCATCTCTACCTTTTCTTTTTCCTGTTACACTCAAAAAAAGCAATGTATTTATAGCATATTTTACAAGATCTGTTAATGCTATTTTTGCATATTTTGCAGGGTTTGTTAATGCTGTTTTTGCATATTTTAGTATGTTTAGATGGAGGAATCTCTTAATATCATATTATTAAGCATTTTTACTATGATATTAATTCTTACAGTGCTAAAATAAAGCCTGTAAGAGGTATTTGATATGACAGCTAAACGTTTTTTGATCCCTGCTATTGTTTTTAATCTATTTATATTATTTTCAGAGATCGTCATCATATTCACTGAATTACCGGTCAGGGGGTTTTCAGCGCTCAGTTATTACACAGTCCTGAGCAATCTGCTTGGTATGGTGGCCGCGGCGTTCTTTATATACTCTGCCATCACGGGCTTTAAGCGCCTGAATACGGCACGGACTTTGCTCAGATACTATGCGACATGTATGCTTTCATTTACATTTATCGTAGTATTTACCATGCTTGTACCACTCGCTCATGCAGCCGGCATGGGAACAGCATTTTTACTGACTGAGGGAGCTGCTCCCGTGCAGCATATCATTAACCCTGTTCTTTCATTTGTGTCGTTTATGTTTTTTGAGGATAACAGCTTACTAAAAAAGAGACAGCCTCTTATCATGCTGTCTCTTACGCTTTTGTACGCCTTTATTATGATAGGTTTTAATATCGCCCGTATGGCAAACGGTCCCTATCCGTTTTTTCAGGTCTATGATTATCCAATAGTCATGATCATCCTTTGGCTGGCAGGACTGATAGGAGTTACTTATTTTATCAATTTCCTGATATACAGATTCTGCCGGAAGGGGAGTTAATTGCGATTCAGTTCCCTACAACCCTTAAATGCTTCATCTCTGCCGCTTCATAACCATATGGCTCTTCGGGCAGCGGCACAACCATCTTTATACCGTTATGATCTATGACCTCCGACTTTAGATTATATACATCAGATATAATACCGGCTGTCATGGTCTCATGCCCGCCGTAGGAAAATATCTTACTGTCCTTAATAAACAAAAACTTATCACAATATCTTAGCGCAAGGTTAAGATCATGAATTACCACAGCAACCGAAATACCGTGTTCCTTAGCGACATGCCGGACTCTTTTCATAAGCTCATACTGATTCCTGGGATCCAGATTACTCGTTGGCTCGTCAAGAAGCAAAAATTTCGGTTGCTGCACCAAAGCCCTTGCAAGCATCACCTTCTGAAGCTCTCCGCCCGACAGCTCATCTATATATCTTAAGGAAAAATCCTCCAGATTCATGTGATCTATTATCTCGTCAACTATGCGCCTGTCTTCTGATGTGATATCCCACTTTATGTACGGCTTGCGGCCGACAAGTATGGCATCATAAACTGTCACGCGGCTTGTTTCGGTTTTCTGGGCAACGTATGCGATATTTCGCGCAACATCATTCCTTGACATGTTAAACACATCTGCACCGTCTACCATAACAGCTCCCTGCTTTACGGGAATTATACGATTCAGGCATTTTATGAGTGTACTCTTTCCGGCCCCGTTATTGCCGAGGATCGCAATACATTTATTTTCCTCTATATCAAATGATATATCCTTTAAAATGTCCCGCTTCCCGTAAGAGAACGTGATATCCTTTATATTTATCATTTTCTTTTAGCTCCCTTAAAAAGAATCCACAGGAAGACAGGACCTCCTACAAATGATGTTATCGCTCCGATAGGCAGTATTATGGGCGCTATGATAAGCCTTGCAAATGAATCTGCCCCCAGAAGGATCAGTGCTCCGGCAACTGCCGATGTCGGTATCAGAAAACGGTAATCATTTCCTACAAAACGTCTCATTATGTGAGGCGCTATCAGACCTATAAAGCTTATGATACCTACATACGATACGGCAATAGATGTAGCAAAGGCAGCAACTGCCATCGTAGAGTACATGATCAGATTTACATTTACACCAAGGCTTTTCGCGGTCTCTTCACCGTTTTCCATGGCGTTGTAATTCCATCTGTTTATCATAAAAAAGATAAATGCTCCCGCAAACGCCGCAAGGATTATAAGCACTTCTTTCATATTAGTACTTCCGAGATCGCCGAATGTCCAGAAAACAACTGCTGCAACCTGCACATCATCTGCAAAGTACTGTATCAGCGTACTCGCTCCTGAAAATATAGCGCTAAGCGCCACTCCGGCAAGCACCAGACCTTGCTGCCCCACCTGCTTTATTCTCGAAAGAGCGATGATTATGATCGTCGCTCCTATACCGCCTATAAAGGCGCATGTGCTGACCAGAACGGGATTGGTTACGCTTATGGCATTAGCGGCTGAGGTGGAGTTTTGAATACCTGCCGAAAATACAATAATCGCTATCGTTGCACCAAACGAGGCTCCGTTTGATACACCCAGGGTTGACGCCGATGCAAGCGGATTTTTAAGTACACTCTGCATAACTACGCCGGTTATGGCAAGTATTGCTCCTACCAGTATAGCGGTAGTCACCCTTGGAACACGCACGCCCATGACCACCGTCTGAGATCTCGCCTCCCCCTGACCGATAAAAGTCTTAAATATCTCAGCAACCGACACCTTCGCAGAACCCTGCCCGATCGCAAATATGGCAAGCGCGAAAAGACCGGCACATAGGATAATGAGTACAAGCACCTTTATCCTGACATATCTGTTGTACTCTGTTCTCGGCTTTGAGCTTGTATACGATTTTAAGCTTTCGCCTGCAACGCTTGTATTACTCATGATGTGGTTATCACCTCTTTCTCTTTGTCAAATGGAGTAGTGAAGAGTGTATCAACATCAATCAAGCGGATAATTCCCGAATCCCATGCCTGCCGCTTCAAGATCATCATAATAAGTGTCATTATCCAGGAAGAACTTAAATATCTCCTTAGCCTTTGCCTTCGGATCCACATCCTTAAACTGCTCCGGATAAAGGATGCTTGCTACATAATAAGTATCAGCAAGCGCTATTTCTATATTTGTATGATACCAGTTATATCCTATACAAGTATATACACTATTATCTCCAAACGCTTTCAGCTGCTTATAGTAATCCGGATTTGCATCCATATCTTCTTTCACATATGATTTGTTGTTAGGATCCATAAATATCACATCCGGGTTCCACTCAAGAACCTTCTCCTTATCTATGGTCATTCCGCTTACGGAATCAGACAGACCCTTGCAAACATCATTTGCATTCATTACGGTAAATATAGGGAAGTTGCTGTAGGTTCCTTCTATGCCATGTCCGCCCTTAAATGAAACTGCTCCGGTATAAACGCTTGGCTTGTCAGCTTCGGGTACATCCTTTGTTTTCTCCTTCATCTCATCCTGGACGTCATCTATATAATCAATAATCGCCTGCGCTCTATCCTCAACATCCATCACCTCGCCGATGACCTCAAGAGCATCATCGTAATCATCACCAAACAATGTTCCCGAGTTGATTGCAACTACCGGAATACCTGTCTTTTGCTGAAGAGACTCTGCATCCTCTTTCGAATAACCGGCTATGATCACGTCAGGAGCGCAGTTTATGATCTCCTCTTCGTATGGAGTATATCCGCCTGATCCTCCTTCACCAACTATAGGCTTGTCCTGCCACGTATCCTTATATGTATGACCATAAGCTTTAACGACACTTATCTTTTCTTTATCTGTCTCATGCTCACCCTGTTCTACTCCGACCACCTTGTCAACACATCCGAGATAACAAAGGTAACGGAGACCGTTGTTAAGACCTATAACAGAATTTACCGTATCAGGAACCTCTACTGTTCTTCCGGTGTTGTCTGTAATGGTTTTTGTTCCGGGTGATGCGCTTCCTGATCCTGATGTTGTTGCTACAGTCGTACTTTCGGATGCAGCAGCTGTCGTCGCTTCTGTCGAAGCTGCCGTAGTACCTGCCGCTCCACCCGTGCTCCCGCATGCCGCAAGAATGGGAGCCGCCGTAAGACCTGCGATACCTAATGCTACTGTTTTAATTATTTTTCTCTTAATCATGATATTCTCCTTGTTGTTTATGTTGTGTATTGGACCGGGTAAAGTGTGTCAGACGGGGACAGTCTACGAAAACCTTGAATACTCCTCATAGCAATCAAGACAAAGCTTCTTACCTCCTTCAAGCCTTATAAAACTTTCCGCCGTTATCTCGCCGCACTTCTCGCAGGGGTAAGAAACAAATATCTTCGCCATCTCAGGAAGCTTAAAGGTAACCTCCTTTACATCAAACACCTCTTCATCAGGAATCGCCATCAGCTCCTGCTGCCACTCATCGCGCTCCATATCGCCCTTATCCGCTTTAAGGACGAGTCGCACGGACTTGCCTGTTTTCCTGTTATAAAACGAAAACGCCTGCTTCCCCCTCATATGAAACAGGAGGTTTCCCTTTCCTGCCGAGCAGCCAAGCAGCACCTGTATGGCGTCCACGCCGCAGGCGTCATTTTCAGAAACACACACTACATCCTCATCCTCTGAAAAAGTAAGCTCCAAAAGCTTTTTAGCATACTGTGCAGCTCTAAAACCGATAGTCAGACCCGGGCAAATGTGTCCGTGAAACTCGGCGCACCTTTTTAAATCCTCATCTTTTATATCCGCTATATCCATCAGTATCTCCTTTCGCGTTCCAAACAAGCGTAACTATCAAAGCCTTCACTTCATTTACAAACCGGCCGTCTCTCATCTCACTCCTTACAAACTCCCGAATCCTTTCTTCGATTCGCGCGTCTGCTTCGACCGCAGTGTCAAGTATATAGCGATCCTTCAAAAACTTTACCGCTTCCTCCTCATCAAACTCCTGAGTATCATCTCTCAGATAATAATCCACCCTCGGATGCTTTTTAGTCTTGTAAAGATACTCGAAAAACGCCGGAATCTTATTTTCATCATGCCACCGTGACTCTGTTTCCATGAATTTAAGAAATCTGTCAGCCACCGGCGCCTTCCTCTCTGCAAATGTTGCAAGAGCGCAGTACCCTTTAGAAGCCCGGTTAGCTTTTTCAATATCCTCCGTTGTATCAAACGCAGGCGTCATATGACCGAAAATAAGATCAAATTTATTTTCGTATCCCCGTTCCCTGATATCGATATCATGCCAACATTCATTGACAAATGTGATATTACCTTTACCGAATTCCTCCTCCTTTTTATCGGCAAATTCGATCATCTTCGGCGAAACATCACTTCCCGTAACATGACCGCACCGGTCCGCCACCGCTATCGAATACCTGCCGGCTCCGCAGCCAAGATCAAGAACCTCACTGTCCTTACCCCACACCGGGAGCTTTTCTATCGTCTTTAAAAACAGATCCTCCTCCCAGATCGGAATACGGAGTTCATTGAACTGACCGGCGACACCGTTCCATTTTTTCGCATCAGTTTCTTTGTCCAAAAACCATAACCTCCTTTCATACCCAAAAAACCTGCCTCCCTTGCAAGCTAATCTATACGAAAATCAGCCGCTTTCTAACCCCCCTACAGGGATGCGAGAGACAGGTTATTGAACACATTGTAAAAAAACGTTCAGGAACTCTGCTGCAATTATTTTCATCGGGTTCGTTGCGCAACTATTTGATACATTTTACTGTCAGATACTTTATTTATGATTTCCAAACCATCAGGCAAAAGGCGTTCCAAATCTTCTATACTCATAAGACCGTTTGATATGTGTGACGCATGCCCCTTATGATGTGCATCTATCTTCTCTCTGCATTTACCGTGAGCTATCGTTAATATACCGCCTTCGCCAAGGAAACCACATAACACATTTACTATTTTTTTCGAATCGGGAAAATGCGGAAAGGCATTATACAAAACAACTCTGTTGAATTTTTCATCACATGGAAAATCCGGTATCTCATCAACACTTTCAATATCACCGGTAAAAATCCTTATCCTTCCGGACTCTATATGCTCTGCAAATTTTTCTCTTGCAATGCCTGTCATTTCAGGTGAAATATCTATACCGGTTATTTGTAAGACACCTCTTTCGATATAAAACGGCATCATTACACCGGTTCCGCAAGCGACATCAAGAACTCGTACATCTCCCCTGACATTGGCATTATCAAGTATTACATTTACTATATCCGCATCCGTTTCATCTAAGCTGTCCCAATCAGCTGCCATTTTATCAAAATATTCTTTTATCTCTTTTTTGTCCATATTTTTTTACCGCTTTCAGCCTCCGAGTTTAACCTTATCAAATCCTCCATATGCTTTAACAAAGGAATCATAGCACTTTACACCGAGCATTTTTTCCGTTATCTCATCAAACTTGGCACCGGGATCAATGTCAGAAAATTTATCGGGATAAAGAACCGTTCCGATGTAATATGCATTCGCTACAGATACCTCTATATTGTTGTAATAATTCTTGAACGGCATCTGAAGATATACATTATTATTTGTAAAAGCTTTCAAATATCCATAGTAATCAGGATTTTGGCTGAAATCCTGCTCTACATTTGAAAGCCCTGCCGCATCTAAAAAGATATATTCCGGATTTAATGTTATAAGAAGCTCTCTGTCTATATCAACCTGTGTTCCTGTTACACCCTCTTTTTTGACTACATTATTAACATTTAGAACATCAAACGGCATATACTCTCCTGCCGTACTTGATATACCCTTTGTTCCCTTATAGTTAATGGCACCAAGGTAAGTTTCAGGCGTTTCACCGGCTCCTTCCGCTCGCTTTTTTAGATCTGATTCCATACTTTTAAGATAATCATTTACCTCGGCAGCTCTTTTTTCATTTCCCGTAACTTCGCCTACAAGAGCTATTGAATTGTATGTAACATCACTGAATATCGCATCGTCATATGCTAGTACAACCACCGGTATGTTGGTCTGTGTCTGGAGCTGGTCTGCTGCTGACGGATCAGTATTATACATTGATATGATCACATCGGGGTCAGCTGCTATAAGCGCATCTGCATTTGCCGATCCCTGAGGTCCGCCCTCTCCGATAACAGGAAGCTTCGATACATCGCCCAAAGCAAGCGAATAAGGTCTGCCTTCAGGAAGCCATGTAGTTTCCACCTTTTCTACTCCTGCAAGCTGATTTATATCCGCCACGTAGGTATAGTATCGTAATGCACCGGCGCCTATGCAAGCAAAACTGTCAGCATCTGAGGGTATCTCAACCTCTCTGCCAAGCATATCCTTTATTTTTAATGTTTTTTCATCCGTGGAACTATCTGCCTGAGTCGTTTCCGCATTAGCTGAAGCTGTACTAACTGTTCCCGAAGAAGCGGTTGTCTCAACCGTGCCTGAAACTGATGTCCCTCCGCAAGCAGACAAGAGACCTGCCCCTACTACTAATCCCGAAATAACTGAACATTTCATGATCATAAAGCTTTTTTTCATTTTCCATTACCTCCGTATCTGTGCAGTTTTCTTCTGCAAATCTTACCGAATATAACTTCAGAAAGATATTATTAAAAAAAGCAATTTGCCATATCCCCCCCATAGGGATAATTTAATATCCAATAACGAATCCTGTGTAAAATATTCAACACTTTGCTCGTTTTTGTACAAAAAATACATTATAGTTTATAATTTTTCACACTTTCAAATAAGGCGTTACACCTGTTCTTTGTATATTGTCAATGAAGTCTTTAACCTTCCTCCACTCCTTATCTTCATAATCAATAGTTTTTCTTACCATAGCAAGACAACCCATAAGTCTGAAATAATAAAAATTGTATAATTCCGTTTCGGATAATATTGTCTTTTCCGTCATAGACTTTACAAAGTTTTCAACATGTCGATCCATTATCTTTGAAGCTATATATGATGTAAGTTCTTCATCAAGAAAAATACATTTATATTTCTTGCTGTTCCTAATAATCTCACAAATCGGAACCCTACATTTATTATCAGTAAACGGGTCCGAATAATCATAATCCATATCTGCAAAATCCGGCGAGTCCAGTTTCGTTTCCAGCACTTCTTCTATCAACTCATCAAGCACTTCCATGGTGTTGCGATAGTGAAGATAAAACGTTCCCCTGTTTATATCCGCTTCTTTACATATTTGAGTTATAGAAATCTCATTGAATTTATTTGACCGCTTAAGCTCAAGAAAAGCATCTTTTATCACCATCCTTGAGTAACGAGTTCTTCGATCAGTTTTCTTTTCTTTTCCCATATTTTTTAACCCTTATTATTTATAAATCCGTCTATCCCGCGCTTCACAAATCCGTCTATGCATTTGCGGATACAGCTCCACTCCTGCTTGCCCTCGCGGATACCCATCTTTGTTATAGAAAGACACCCGCTGGTCTGGAAGCCGAGCAAAGCTTTAAGCTCAGTTCTTGAAAGGCTGCTGTTTTCCGATATATACTCGTAATATTTGTCGAAGGATCTGTTTACCAGCTTATCAACGATACGCGAAAAAAAGGCATCATCCGTAAATATCTTCTGATACTTTTTATTTTCCCTGACGAAAACACAAAACGGCATCCTGCACTCATCGGCCACATCCTGAGGGTCTATATTCAGATATCGAGCCCAAAACTTCCCGGTTCCCTCAAGAGCTTCATCAAGTATCTGCTCAAGAACCTCAATCACATTCTTATAATGGGCATAAAAAGTTCCCCGGCTTATACCGGCCTCATTGCATACACCTGAAACCGTAACGGCATCATATCCTTCCCTTGCATGAAGCGATATAAATGCCTCTTTTATCTTTTTTCTGGAATTCAGTTTTCTTTTATCTGTTTTTATTTCTTTTGTAGTCATGATATCAGATACCCCCTGGTTTACGTTGTTAGACACTTTGTGCAATTTCTTTTAACATGATACCCATTTTTTACAACAAAATAACCCCCGTGGGGGGTTAAAATAATACAAAAAATATGCAATCTCATCACTTTCCTTATCTCTTACGATGTAGGTTCTGTTTTCGTTACGACTTTCTTCATTTGCCGAATTTTCTTTAACAAATATCTCAAGCCCTTTGCCGCTTTCATGATAAATACAGAAATTTTTTTTAATTCCTCAATGATATCGTTTCGCTCAAACAGATGCTCAAAATAAAAGAAAGCTTGATATGTCGTGAAAAAAGGGATAATCGCTTTCTGAAATGTGAGATTTTAATGAATTTGTGTAATTTGGCGGGATAATATCTTCCGAATACACATTACTCTTTTATAAGGTTATATTTTGTTTAAAGGAGATGACGATTATGAGAAAATTTATTATAACTGCACTTGCTTGTTCTGCTCTTGTTCCGGTGATAGCAGGCTGTGGGTCAGCGGCAGCTACAGCAGGTACCGGTGCTAATCCGACAACCGTTTCTGCGGAGACAAAAGCCTCACAGGAGCAGGCTGTAGTTGAAGCAGTTGAGACGACGCAGCAGACGACTGCTGCCGCTACTGATATCGGCGAGGCTAAGGCTAAGCAGATAGCCTTAGATCATGCAGGGCTTAAAGAGGGTGAGGTTACATTTGTCATATCGAGACCGGATTATGATGACGGCAGATATATGTACGACGTGGAGTTTTACAAAGATCTTACGGAGTATGATTACGAGATAGACGCATACACCGGGGAGATCGTTTCATTTGATCAGGATGCCGAAGGGCACGCCGCGACAAATGCCGACACACAGGCAGTTTCTGGTAACAGCGCCGCAATAACGCTTGATGCGGCTAAAGCCAAGGCACTTGAAAAGGCAGGGATAGCGGAAAATAACGCTACATTTACAGATGCTCATTTGGAAAATGATGACGGGCGTCAGGTATATCAGATCGATTTCGTGTCAGGAAATATGGAATATGAGTTTGAGATAGATGCCGTCAACGGCAGTATCATAGAGTTTAATTCGGAGTCTGTTTACGATTGAGGAAGTAATACTGATTTGGAAAAGAAACAGGGAAGACATGAGTAAGACAAAAAAAGAACCCCACAAGGGGTTCTTTTTTACATGAATTATTCTCTTTACAAGCGTGTGTCGATAGGGACGGTTCTACTGTGTTGAAGGAACCGTCGGCGGACAGATGTGTCCGTTCCGGTTTTGCAAGCCTTGCTGAAAACAACCTTATATTATCCTGCCGTTCAGTATAAACAACAAACAATTCTTCTCCTTCAGCAAAAAAAATCTCGTCCACATTCCGGGCAAGACTGTATTCCCCGTCTATGTAGCCCAGATAATACGGAATCCCTCCGAATATCATATAGCTTTGCACCATGTCATATTCTGAAAATCTTATATTGTTTTTTTCGTAATACTCCTTGCATTCCCCCAACTTGAAAGGGGAAAGCTTGATCTCATAAGTAACTCTGTTGTACAGGCATCCGTGGTTATTTATCATTTTGTCCAGGATCCATGAATTTGCGCTTCCGCATACGATCACCATGAGATTTTTACGATGACACCCCCAGGTGTTCCCGTTATGACACACTCTTTATATACTATCTATATATTTCCCGTAGCCTTCCTTTTCCATCTCATCAAATGGTATGAATCTTAGCGCTGCGGAATTTATGCAATATCGAAGCCCGCCTGTTTCTTCCGGTCCGTCAGGAAAAACGTGCCCAAGATGCGAACCGGCAATACGGCTTCTTACCTCTGTGCGTATCATCCCATATGAAGTATCAGTATGCTCTGTCAGCGCACTTTCTGTAACAGGCTTTGTAAAAGCCGGCCAGCCACAGCCGGAGTTGTATTTGTCAGCAGACGTAAACAAAACCTCACCGCTTACCACATCCACATATATGCCTTTTTCAAAAAAATCATCGTATTTACCGGAAAATGCGTGCTCGGTGGCGGCATTTTGCGTTACCTCAAAAGCAAGATCTCCTATCTCCTCCCTCAAGGTCTGCAAAGAATACCTTTGCCCTCCGCCTGCCTCTGAGGGTTTGCCTGCAAGTCCAAACAGTGCCTCCGGGATATGACAGTAACCCCCGGGATTTTTGTCCAGATATTTCTGATGATACTCTTCAGCCGGAAAAAAGTTCCTCAAAGATTTGATTTCTACAGCAAGTTGAGCGCCAAGTCTATCCTGCTCTTTTGCACATACTGCTTTTATTTCAGCAATATCAGACTCATCAGTATAATAGATGCCTGTCCTGTACTGTATCCCAACGTCGTTTCCCTGTCTGTTTACCGATAAGGGATCTATAACTTTAAAAAAGTATTCCAGCAGCTCAGACAGGCTTATAGCATTTTCATTATAATCTATCTTTACCGCTTCGGCATGCCCGCTCCCCCGGCACACATCCTCATACGCCGGTTCTTCATCCGGACCGTTTGCATAGCCTGTCTCTGTAGACTCCACGCCTTCAAACTGATCGAAAAATTTCTGCACTCCCCAGAAACAACCGCCTGCAAGATATATGGTTTTCATTTATTGCTCCTTATAGGTGTGTCAGTAAAACCGTCGTCGTTGAAACATCTTAAGACAAATAGTCTGTCCGGGCTGACACATGCTTCTTAAAAATTCTTCTTCATAACTTCAGATAATAACCGCAGGGAATATATCTGCGCCTCTTTATCATATATAAAGCTGTTTACCATGATCTCATCTATCTCCACCCTTTTCTTAAGCTCATCCAACTGCGCTGCAAATGATTCCTTGCACCCGATCAGTGAAACTGCCGTCATCTCATTTACAATAGCCTTCTCACGCCCTATGAATTTCTCATCGTCAAATGCCACGGGTCCGAAATGGGGCACCTTTTGGGCAGCTATGTAATCCCTCCACACCTCTTCTTTGCTATCCTTTGGCGGCAGCAATCCGTCGGATCTGCTGGTCACGATGCCGAGTATTGTCAGCAGATGGCTTGTGGAAAGCCTTTGCGCCTCTTCATCCGTGTCCGCAAGGATCGCATTTACACCAAGGATTACATAGGGTTCTTTACAGGCTTCTGAGGGCTGAAATCCGTCTCTGTATATGCGCACAGCCTCTTCCATATGCGCCGGAGCGAAATGCGCTGCAAATGAATACGGAAGTCCCAGCTTTGCCGCCAGATATGCGCTGTCCGTGCTCGAACCAAGGATATATACAGGGATCTTATTTCCGGAGTGAGGATAAGCGCAAACCTCTCCCGTATTATCCAGATATTCCGTAAGCTCCTTCAGATCGCTTTCAAAATCAGGATACAGATTTCCTGTCCTTCTTATGGCTTTTGCGGTCTTCATATCTGTTCCCGGGGCGCGTCCCAAGCCCAGATCAAGTCTTCCCGGAAACAGTACCTCCAGCGTCTTATATCTTTCGGCGACAAGATACGGGCTTTGATTTGGAGACAAGGGGACGCTGCTTTTGTCTCAGAGACAAGGGGACGCTGCTTTGGAGACAAGGGGACGCTGCTTTGGAGACAAGGGGACGCTGCTTTGGAGACAAGGGGACGTTGCTTTTGTCTTGGGAAGACAAAAGCAACGTCCCCCTGTCTTTTCAAAGCCGGGGTATTGAGACAAAAATACAAACAAGAGCAGCGACATAAGCTCTCCTCCTGCGCGTTTGAGCCGTTTACCACTCCGCCGCCGGGATTGGTTGCTGACGCAAAATTAAGCACTGCCACATGGCAGTCTTTATAGCCCGCTGCCGCCTCAAGGCTTCTTTTTTTGGATACCGTTACATTGGCAGCGTCTTCATAAATATCCTTCTTCTGAGCGGGCAGGCTGTCTCTTTCAAGTATAAGCTTTTGCGATGCTGTTGCCTTTTTGACCGCTTCCGAAAGCTCCGCATTCGTTTTGCAAAGTCTCTCAGTATCTTTAAATACTATTACATTTTCAAATCTACCCATCGCTTATCTCCCAAAAGCAACTATAAACGTTTTTGATATTTCTATTAACCGGAACAATAATGTTAAATTCCCCGCATCGCCTTCTCCATAATCCTCTCCTCATCCGCGCCGTCTATATCAAGTCCCACGGCCTTTATCAGCTCCACATTATCTATCCCGTAAAAGCTCTGCGCCAGCGCTTTTACATACCCGTATCCGTATTTCTCCGGTGCAAATGTACCGCCTGCTGTCATAACATAGAAGAGTCTTTTTGCCTTGCACAGGGGCTCCGGTATGCCTTCCGGCGTATAGCGGAAGGTGATGTCGGTCACATTTACCTGCTCAAAATACTGCTTCAATACCGCCGGAAATGAAAGATCCCAGTACGGAGCCGCCACCACGATTGTATCCGCGGCTGCAAACTGCCGGGCATGTTCAAACATCGGATGCGACCATTCCTCACCCGCGATCAGGGCATCTCTTTTCTGCAGGAAGGCTTCATCCGCCGCCGGAAACTCCGCCTCCCACAGCTTAACCTCCTCAACCTCTCCTTCCAGTTTCTCTATCAACGCATCAGCAAGGCGCTTCGTGCGCGATTCTTTTCTTACACAAGCATTAACCAGCAAGATCATAAAAAACTCCTTTCATATGACAGGGTGAAAAAAAGAACCGTCCCTTTTGTCACCTTGTCATGTCATCTTCCTTTCTGACACACTTTATCTTAATGTCATTGCCGCTAAACGGTCTCCCTCCGGTCTCTCCTGCCCCTTAGCTCCTTCAATCTCCCCTCTTTGGCTGCCAGCGCAAGACAAACAGCAGCTATCGCCGCGTCTGCCAAAATCGCCGGTACAGCCCCCTCCACTCCGAACGCCGGATCATAAATCAGGTTACTTCGCGCATTTGCCGACTCAAGGGAAAATATCGACTCCGCAGACACCAGC
>CACZTL010000068.1 GCA_902784165.1 uncultured Lachnospiraceae bacterium
AGTCCCTTTGTGTCAAAAATTAAGGCTTTATAAAGAAGTATTATCCCCGTTGACACAAAGGGACTGTCCCCGTTTGACACACTATTGACTGGTCGCTAAATAGTAACAAAAAAACTGCCTTGCGGCAGCTTCTGTCAAATTATATAATTACGCTCTCTCTACTTTACCTGAGCGAAGGCAGGAAGTACATACATACATCTTCTTTGTCTGTCCGTTCTGCTTTACGCGAACAGACTTGATATTCGGCTTCCAGACCTTGTTGGATCTTCTGTGGGAATGACTTACGGCAATACCGAAATGAACACTCTTATCACAAACCTCACACTTTGCCACTTCTAACGCACCTCCTTCTTTTGTAACTTAATCCGCGCAAAACACGTAAAAACGATTATAACAGACCTATATACATTTGACAAGTACTTTTTTACATACCCTTGTCAAGCATCTTAAACAATCTGTCAGAAGCTTCTTTGTCGGAAAGTATCTTCATATGATCTCCCTCTCTGAACTTGTAATCAACAGGAGGCATTATATTCATTTCTTCATTTACAGAGGCCACGCCGATGATATTTATATCATAATTGGCATGGATATCAAGCTCTTTTATGCTCTTTCCTATCCAGGAATTCAGTATAGGCACCTCATATATAGAGTAATCCTCATCCAACTCTATATAATCAAACACATGATTAGCGGAACAGCGGGCAGCCAGATTAAAAGCAACATCCCTTTCGGGATATACGACCTCATCCGCTCCGTTCTTAAGCAGAAACTTTGACTGTATATCACGGCTTGCAAGACTTATGACATAATTTGCTCCGTACTCCTTTACGAGATTTGTGACCTCCAAGGAATTCTGGAAATTTTCTTTTATGGCAACGATCACGATATCAAAATTATTAAGACCAAGCGCCTGGAGCACATCCGGATTCGTACAGTCTCCGATGCGGGCACTTGTAACATCCGTAAAGAAATCCCTTATCTGTTCCTCATACTGGTCTATGATCATAATCTCATTATCCAGCTCCAAAAGCTTTCTGCAAAGATGCTGTCCGAACTTGCCCATTCCTATTATAAGTATAGACTTCATGGCTTTTTCTCCTAAAAATTTAAAAACTATCCGACATTTATCTTTTCTTCAGGATACTTGATATAGGGTTGCCGCCTGTTTCCTCTGAATGATACTGCAAATGTAACGGTTCCGACTCGTCCTGCAAACATAAGAAGCATAAGAACTATCCTTGATGCCGGAAGCAGCGACCGGGTAACACCTGCAGAAAGTCCTACCGTACCCATAGCGGAAAACACCTCGAGCAACAGATTATCCATCGGAAGCTTCTGCAATCCCGAGATAACAATAAGCGCTGCGATAATCATAGTTATATTCAGGCCAAATACCATGGAGGCCATTTTTATATTTTCATCACCGATACGGCGCTTAAGGATGTGTACCCCCGTCGATCCGGTAAGATTTGACAATATATAGGCTCCCATAACTATAACCGTTGTGGTCTTTATACCGCCCGCGGTAGATCCTGAATTTCCGCCGATGAACATAAGAAGGCAGGTCAAAAGCTTTCCGGCCTGAGTCATACTGTCAAGATCAACGGTATTAAACCCGGCAGTTCGCGGTGTAACCGCCGCAAACAGCGCTGACATAAATGCCTGCCCCGGCGACATATCGGCAAATAGATTATTATGCTCAAATATAAGAAACAAAAGTGTTCCCACGCCTGTTAGTATCCCAAGCATGATAAGCACAACCTTGGAATGAAGAGTATATCTTTTAATCTTAAACTTGTACTTTAATATGTCATCCCATACAACAAAACCGAGTCCGCCAATTATGATAAGCCCCATGATCGTAAAATTAATCAACGGGTCATTATAAACATGGGTCAGAGATGAATAATGCTCATATCGACCCATCAGATCAAACCCCGCGTTACAAAATGCAGATATCGAATGAAAGACTCCGTACCATATTCCTCGCCCCACGCCCATCATGGGAATAAAACGGATAGACAAAAGAACCGCTCCTATCCCTTCGATAATAAATGTCCGTCGGAATATGCGCTGAAGCGACTTTACTATGCCGCCCAGCTCGAAAGCATATGTACTCTCCTGGATCATGTTCCGCATATTCAGACCGATTCGCTGCCCGAAAATCCTGTATACAAGGGCCGATATAGTGATAACACCGAGTCCTCCGACCTGTATCATGCACAAAATAACTATCTGCCCGAACAGTGTCCAGTGGGAAAATGTATCCGCCACAACAAGTCCTGTCACGCACCCCGCGCTTACTGCGGTAAATAAAGCATCCATAAAGTGTGTGACCTGTCCTGTCTTGCTTGCAAAAGGAAGCATAAGAAGAAGAGCGCCTGACATTATTACTATTATGAAGCCCATCGCCATGATCTGCGCGTGGGACAGACCTTTTTTTCTCCTGCTTACTGCCATAGTTTATCCTGTATAATATACATTAGGGTTAATATTCAGCACTCACCCGGCTGTGTGTCAGATGGGGACAGCCTAACCATCACCCCACCGCAGCAAGTATCTGATGCGGGTTATCTACCACCGGCACTCCGCCGCCGGCAACGAGTTCTTCTCTGTTTCTGAACCCCCAACTGACCAAAACACAATCCGTACCTGCTAACGCACAAAACTCACGGTCGACCTCACTGTCGCCCACATACAATATCCTTTTGATATCAGTATCCGTCTTGGAAGCAACAAAATGCATCATAGCGGGATCGGGCTTTCGGCTTAAAAAATCCGTTCTGCCCAGCGTGAAGTCCACCAACCCGGAAAAATAGTCATTCACTAAAAGCTTTGCGATATCATCGTTTTTGTTAGTTATAACCGCCGTCTTAAAGCCCGAGCTTTTAAGTCTCTCAAGAAGAGGCTTCATACCCTCGTACGCATATGTTTTATTGGCGGCATGCTCTTTATAAAATAACTTAAATTCATCATAACAGACTTCAAAATCACTTTCGGAAATATCCTCAGGTAAAAATGTATGCAACAGATTAATTACTCCGTTGCCGAGAACAGGAATAACCTGCTCCTCTGAAACCGATACCATTCCCTTTTTTTCCAAAACGTGATTAACCGCATCGGTAAGATCGCCTGCCGTATTAAGAAGCGTACCGTCCAAGTCAAAAAACACTGCATCGTATTTAGGTCTGAAGGTAGCAAGATCGTCATATTTGTTCCGGTCAACCGCTTGTGATGCAGGGCATGACGTATCAGAACAACCGGCGCAGCCGCCCTCCTGCTTTGAACAGCTACCGCCCACTTTTCTGTTTCCGCTGCGCGTCCACATAAACGCAGCGACAACTGCGGCCAGTATTATTATCGTTACTATTATCGTTCCCATGACAAAACCTGTAAATCAATTAAGAGGAAAGTGTGTCAACAGGGGACTGTCCCCGATTGACACACTTACATCTTCTTAACAAGCAGCGACCTTCCGGTCATCTCCTCCGGCTGATCAAGCTCCATAATCTCCATAAGCGTAGGGATTATGTCACACAAGCCGCCCTTTCTGTCAGCAAGAGTATATTCCTCATCGTAATTAACAAGAATAAACGGAACGGGATTTGTGGTATGAGCAGTCATCGGTTCTCCGTTCTTTTCATTTATCATACACTCTGAGTTTCCGTGGTCGGCGCAAATAAACCAAGCTACATCCGAACCCTTAACCTCTTCATAAATCCTTCCGAGGCATACATCTATCTCCTCAATAGCAGCCTTTGCGGCTTCAAATACCCCCGTATGACCAACCATATCGGGATTTGCAAAATTTACTATGATCGCATCGTATTTTTTGCTCTTCAAAGCCTCTACCAGCTTATCGCATACCGTATCAGCGCTCATTTCAGGCTGAAGATCGTAAGTGGCAACTTTAGGAGACGGGACCAGTATACGATCCTCTCCTATATTCGGCTCCTCTACGCCACCGTTAAAGAAAAATGTTACATGAGCATATTTCTCTGTCTCGGCAAGTCTAAGCTGCTTAAGACCGTGCGTTGCAAGCACTTCCCCAAAGGTATTTGTCAGTGCTTCTTTTTTAAATGCAACAAGCTTATTAGGTATAAGAGGGTCATAATCGGTCATGCAGACAAATGTGATCTTTTTTCTCTCACCTCTGTCAAATCCGTCGAAATCATCGACGCAAAAAGCTCTTGTAAGCTCCCTGGCTCTGTCGGGTCTGAAATTATTAAAGATAAGAGAATCACCTTCCTCTACAACCGCAACCGGCTTTCCGTCTTCGCAGATAGCAGTAGGAAGAATAAACTCATCAGTCACGCCCGCATCGTAAGACGCCCTAATTACCTCAAGAGGATCCTCACCCCTTTCGCCTTCTCCGAATGCCATAACCCTGTAAGCCTTCTCAACGCGATCCCATCTGTTATCTCTGTCCATGGAGTAATAACGTCCCGTGATGCTTGCAATCTTACCGACGCCTATGCTCTCCATCTCTTTAATAAGCTCACTCACATAACGGTCGGCTGACTCGGGATCGGTGTCACGTCCGTCGGCAAATACGTGAACAAAAACCTTTTTAAGTCCCTCCTGCTTCGCAAGCTTAAGTATCGCATAAAGCTGCTTGTTATAGCTGTGTACGCCCCCGTCAGAAACCAGCCCGCATATATGGAAAGCGGAATCATTTTCCTTACAGTTTTTTACAGCTGCAAGAAGCGCCTCATTTTCAAAAAAAGCGCCATCCTTTATAGCCTTGGATATCCTTGTCAGATCCTGATAAACTATACGACCTGCACCCATATTTAGATGCCCGACCTCAGAATTTCCCATCTGCCCGTCGGGAAGCCCTACGGCCTCACCGCTGGCGTAACCGTACACAAAGGGATACTTTTCCTTAAGACTGTCAAAATTCGGCTTGTGCGCAGCCTCTATAGCATTGCCGGGACCTGCCGGCGCCATTCCGAAGCCGTCAAGTATGGTAAGCAGAACCGGTCTCTTGCTCATATCATTCCTCCGTTTTTTGAATTACACATTTACAATATCCGCAAATTCTTCCTTAAGGGAAGCGCTTCCGATAAGTCCGCCGTCTATATCCTCACAAGCTACAAGCTCTGCAGCATTACCTGCATTCATACTGCCGCCGTAAAGCACCGGTATAACATCGGAAACAGACCCGCCGTATATGCTTTTTAATGTCTCCCTTACGCAGGCGCAAATCTCCTGTGCCTGATCGCTTGTAGCTGTTTTTCCCGTACCTATAGCCCAGATAGGCTCGTAAGCAACAATGCACTTAGCTGCATCTTTGGCAGAAATACCGTCAAACGCGCTCTTTATCTGTCTTTCTATGTGAGCTGCCGCTGTACCGGCTTCTCTTATCTCAAGAGACTCTCCGCAGCAAAGGATAGGTATAAGACCCTTCTCCACCGCCTTCTTAAGCTTAAGATTTATCAACTCATCACTCTCGCCGAATATATCGCGACGCTCGGAATGACCTATGATTACCGCTTTTGCACCTGCACAGATAAGCATATCAGCTGATACCTCTCCGGTAAATGCACCCTTTTCTTCGTAGTAAAAATTCTGGGCGCCTACGCAAACATCGGTGTCTTTAAGAACTTCCACGGCCTCCGGTATACATATGAGCGGAGGGAACACAAACACTCTTGCATCTGCCCGGCTTATTCTTTCCTTTACGGACTCCAGAAACTCCCTCGTTTCCGCCGGAGTCTTATTCATCTTCCAGTTTCCTGCAATAACCCTGCTTCTCATTCTTCCTCCTTATCGTCAGCTGCCTCAATAGCCGGAAGCGGCTCCCCTTCCATCATGACAAGCGAAGCGCCGCCGCCTGTAGAAACGTGTGTATATTCATTGGTAAGTCCGAAAAGATTTACTGCTGCCGCGGAATCGCCGCCGCCGATTATAGTCACTGCATTCTTGGAATCAGCCATCTTCTGCGCTACCGCCTTTGTGCCTTCGGCAAACTTAGGGAACTCAAAAACGCCCATGGGACCGTTCCAGACTATAGTCTTGGCACCCTCAAGCGCCTCACAGTAAAGCTTTGCCGTTTCCGGTCCTATATCAAGCCCCATGCAATCATCCGGGATTTCGTCCGCTTTTACCACGATTGCGTCCGCATCCTTGTCAAATTCCTTAGCGGCAAGAATATCTACGGGAAGCAACAGCTTTGTTCCCTTTTCTTCAGCCTTTTTAACCATCTTCTTTGCGTAGTCAAGGTAATCGTCCTCAACCAAAGACTTACCGACACTTCCGCCCATAGCCTTTATAAATGTAAATGTCATTCCGCCGCCGATTATAAGCGTATCCACCTTATCAAGCAAATTATCGATAACACCTATCTTTGAAGATACCTTAGAACCGCCGAGTATAGAAACAAAGGGTCTGTCGGGATGCTCAATCACGTTGCAGAGGAAATTAACCTCGCGCTCCATAAGGTAGCCGATAGCGCATACATCAACAAACTTTGTTACTCCTACGGTCGAGCAATGCGCGCGGTGAGCGGTTCCGAAAGCATCATTTACATAGACCTCACAAAGATCCGCAAGCTCCTTTGAAAACTTGTCGTCATTTTTCTTTTCCTCTTCACGGAATCGTGTGTTCTGAAGGAGCATAACCTCACCGTCCATCATACGGATTATACGATTTTTAGTGAAGTCACTTGCCACATAATCATCATCGGCAAATATAACCTCCTGTCCTAACAGCTCACTGAGCCTCTTAGCTACAGGCTCAAGTGAAAACGCGGGATCAACGCCCTTTGGCTTTCCGAAGTGAGAGCAAAGGATTACCTTACCGCCGTTTTTTATGAGCTTTTTTATAGTAGGAAGAGAGTCGACAAGACGCTTGTCATCAGTAATCCTTCCGTCCTCCATAGGCACATTAAAATCGCATCTGCAAAGGACTCTTAAGCCTTGAACATCTATATCATCAACAGTCTTCTTTCGTAACATATGCTAACCTCCTAACACAAAAGGCTGCCACAGCACGCTTTTTCAAGCGAGATTGCGGCAGACCTGTGTTTTCGTAAAATATATTATTGTTTTTAATTATAATGATGCAAGGTACTTTATGGTTCTTACCATCTGTGCGGTATATGAGTTCTCGTTATCATACCAGGCAGCTACCTCTACATGTGTCCTTCCGTCACCTGAAGGAATACACATAGTGAGCGTAGCATCAAAGAGTGAACCATAGCTCATGCCGATGATATCACTTGATACTATCTGCTCCTCTGTATATCCGAAGGATTCGGTAACTCTTTCCTTCATTCCTGCATTAATCTCTTCAGCAGTAATCTTTCCGTCAACTATGGCAAAGAGGTTTGTAATGGAGCCTGTAGGCGTAGGCACACGAAGCGCTGAGCCGTTAAGCTTGCCGTTTAACTCAGGTATTACAAGACCTATAGCCTTTGCTGCACCTGAAGATGAAGGAATGATATTAAGAGCAGCTGCTCTTGAACGTCTTAAGTTACCTTTTCTTTGTGAGCTGTCAAGAAGCTGCTGGTCACCTGTATAAGCATGAATCGTCTTCATGATACCGGACTCGATGGGTGCCATCTCATTTAACGCCTTAGCCATAGGCGCAAGACAGTTTGTTGTGCATGAAGCAGCTGAGATAACTACATCCTCGGGAGTAAGTGTCTCATGGTTTACGTTATACACGATGGTCTTAAGATCATCACCTGCCGGTGCTGAGATAACAACCTTCTTTGCGCCTGCCTGTATATGAGCCATGGACTTTTCTTTAGAAGTATAGAATCCTGTGCACTCAAGCACTACATCTACTTCGTCTGCGCCCCAGGGAATATCCGCAGCATCTCTCTCGCCGTGAATCTTGATGGTCTTACCGCGAACAGTGAGTGTATTTGCCTCATCATCTGCGGTTACCTCATCCTCCTTTCCGAGTTCAACAAATCTTGCCTGTGTTGAATCGTACTTTAAAAGATAAGCGAGCATGCTCGGCTTCGAAAGATCATTGATCGCTACGATCTCAAAACCCTCTGCATCAAACATCTGCTTAAACGCGAGCCTGCCGATACGACCAAAGCCGTTAATTGCTACTTTTACTGACATTAGAAAAACCTCCGTTATTAAACACGTTACTATTTCAAACATTCACATTGTATACAATTCGGTAAAAAAAGACAAGAGTTATTTTTTATGCTTAATTTATGGATTTTTTTTGCGAAATGAATTAGTATATGTAATAAATGTGTTGGTTTATTTAATTAAATTAAGTTGCAGCGGATATGCATTGTTTAAGTCAAGCTTTCCGTAAGTTTTTTAAATGATTAAAGGAACATGGATATGAAGCCTATGATAGATAATTTACCGAAATTTTATGATACACATTTACACAGCTGCTTTTCCTTCGACTCCGAAGCCGATCCCGAGGATGAAATCAGGAAGGCAAAGGCTATCGGTCTTACGGGTATGTGCTTCACGGATCACAATGATTTCGATTACAAACAGCCCGACGACAGCGCTGCATTTGCCTTGGATTTTGATAAATATATCAATGCTTTAACAGATATTCGCAAAAATCACGCCGGCGACTTTGAGATTCTTATCGGGCTTGAACAGGGGCTTACCATGCCGGCTGCCGGGCGTATAGATAATTACGATCCAGAAAAAAAGCTTGATTTTATCATCGGTTCTACTCATGTGGTAGACTCGCTTGACCCGTATTACCCGGAATTCTGGGAAGATCATGACGCATATTCGGGAGTCAGAAGATACTATGAAAATATATATGATTGTGTAAATGCAATTAAAAATTTTGACGTTTACGGTCATCTTGATTACATAACACGATATCTTCCAAAGCAATACAAAGATTTAAGTCATGATGAGCTGACACCGCTTGATTTGGTATGCGAGATACTTAAAAAACTGATATATGACGGCAAGGGTATCGAGATAAATACTGCCGGTTGGAGAAAAGGCAATCACTCCAATCCGTCTGTGCTTATACTCAGGGAATATAAAAGACTCGGCGGTGAGATCATCACGACAGGATCCGATGCGCACTGCTGCGCGCATATCGGAGACCAAATTAAAAAAGCGCACTCTGTGCTCTCAGAGTGCGGTTTTAAGTATGCCTGCGTATTTAAAAAACGCAAACCTGAGTTTTATAATCTGTAGTGTGTCGGTGGCAGGGGGGATGGTTCCGTGTTAATGGTGACAGTCCCCGTTGATACATTATATGTAATTCAACAATGACATCGGTTGCGAAAATTCTTCTTCTCTTTTCGAATAAATATCTTCCAGCCACTCTGCAGTTTTTTTTATGCCTTCGTCCGAAAGAGAAAAACTCTCGCTTATTTTGAGTTCATCACCCGTCTTCCCAAATATGAAGGGTCCCGGCCATGCATACACTGAAAGCCTTTCGTCTTCATCAAGGGCTTCTTTTTTTACCATGTAACGCATGGAATTAATATTTCCCGTAAATACACCCCCCGCTTTAAAAAATGAGAGAGGCATCAGATTTATCTTTAATTCTTCTTTCTTTTCCATTTGTATTCAATCCTTACTAAAGTGGTCAACGGGGCCGTTCACACAGTTGTTATCTACGCTACTACCCTAAAAGCTTCGTCCAGATCATAAATAATATCGTCAACATTTTCAATACCGATCGAGAGTCGTATGGTGTTCGGATGAAGTCCCTGCTGCAAAAGCTCTTCCTCATTCAGCTCAGAGTGCGTGGTAGAGGCAGGATGTATCACAAGAGATTTGGCATCGGCCACATTGGCAAGAAGTGAGAAAAGCTGCAGATTATCTATAAAATCCTTTGCTTTCTGCTCATCTCCCTTTATCTCAAATGTAAAGATCGATCCGCCTCCGTTCGGAAAGTACTTTTTATAAAGCTCCTGCTGCACGGGATCTTCCGTTACGGACGGGTGATGAACCGCCTCCACCTGCGGGTGTTCATTTAAATATTTTACCACTTTAAGCGCATTTTCCGTATGACGCTCAACCCTTAAAGAAAGCGTCTCTAAGCTCTGTAAGAATATAAATGCGCTCACGGGAGATATAGCAGCTCCCGTGTCGCGAAGGAGTATCGCGCGTATCCGCGTCACAAATGCCTCAGCGCCCACCGCATCGTAAAACGATACCCCGTGATAGCTCTCATCAGGCTCGGAAAGCTGAGGGAATTTACCGGAGGCCTTCCAGTCAAACTTACCGCCCTCAATTATGACACCGCCTATCGTAGTTCCGTGCCCTCCGATAAACTTAGTTGCCGAATGAACAACTATATCGGCGCCGTACTCTATCGGTCTTACAAGGTAAGGCGTTGCAAATGTTGAATCAACCACCAGCGGTATGTGATGCGCATGAGCGATTTTTGCTACAGACTCTATATCCGTCACATCTGAGTGCGGATTTCCGAGGGTTTCGACAAAAATCGCCTTTGTATTTTCCTTTATTGCTGCGTCAAAATCTGCGGGATTTCCGGGATCGACAAATGTGGTCTCTATTCCGTATGACACAAGCGTATGAGCCAGCAGATTATATGTTCCTCCGTAAATGTTTCGCGCCGCCACTATATGATCCCCGGCAAATGCCAGATTCTGGATAGTGTAGCTTATGGCCGCCGCTCCCGACGCTACCGCAAGCGCTGCCGAACCGCCCTCTAAGGCTGCGATCCTCTCCTCAAATACCGCCTGCGTGGGATTTGTAAGCCTGCCGTAGATATAGCCGGCATCTTTAAGAGCAAATCTGTCCGCTGCATGCTGCGCATTATTAAAGACATATGATGACGTCTGATATATCGGTACGGCTCTTGCCCCTGTTACGGGATCAGCCGCCTCCTGACCTACATGTATCTGCCTTGTTTCAAAATGTAATTTTCTTTCTTTAAGTGTAGACATAATAAAAACCTCCCTGTCTGTGCTGTATATGTTATCGTGTTCGATGGGATAACTTTAACACATCAGGGAGGATAGCGATAATTCTTATAATCTATTTTTCGTCATAAGGTATAACTATACCCTGACTCATGCACGCGACATATATGTATGTCATATGGTGTCAAAGGGTGTGTCAGTAGAACCGTCCCCTCTGACACACTATATATCATTCATTAGGATGTATCTTACCTTCTACAGTCTGAAAACGTCCCATGTACTCATTAAGATTATCGTATGTTATATCCTCCAACTTATAAGGCGTACCGTCGCTAAGCTTCAGATACTCGCTTGTTCCGTCCAAAAGATCATTTAAGAACTTATCATACGCCTCAAGCTGCTCGTTTGTCTCTGCAAACTCGATCCAGTCAACAGCGTGGAAAAGCTCACCCTCTGTGACGTCGATCTCCACATATATCTTACCGCCCTCAAGGATCATCATCCTTCCCATAAGGGGTGAAACGTCATTAAGTGCCACCTTAAAAAGCGGATAATCGCTTACGATGGATATCTTAGGAATCTTAGTGGTATCCTTAGCTGCCCTTCTGTAAATGGTATTAAGTGTCTTCATAAGAGAACCGAGCACGATTATCTCACCGGGGTTAAGTGTCTTTTTGGTGAGATTCTCAACCAGCTCATAAGCCGTACCCTCGGGCCAGCCGTTAGTAATGAAGAAATTTACTGCTTTCATTTTTTCGTTGTCGTAACCTAAAGGATTCATTGCCATTTTTATCTACCTCTCTTTTCTATGATTTTTCTATGATAATTGTGTTCTTTACAAAACATAAGGTGTCACCTGGTATACGTAATAATTTAACCAATTGGTATACAAGGCGTTTGCATGAGACCTCCACTGCATACGCGGACGTTTTGACGGATCATTGTTAGGATAATAGTGAACCGGTATATCCGGATTTATACCCTTTGCAATATCTCTCTTGTATTCGGAATCCAGCGTATATCTGTCATACTCAGGATGTCCCATGACAAATACATTTTTCCCGTTCTCGGCACTGACTATATAAATGCCGGCTTCCTTGGAATCAGCAAGTATCTTAAACTTATCATTTGTTATTATGTCGCGCCTGCACGCCTCTGAATATCTGGAGTGCGGAGCATAAAACATATCATCAAAACCTCTTACCAGCGGATCCTTGCGGTGTATCACATGATGAAGATATACGCCTGAGAGCTTTTCCTCAAGAAAAACCTTCCTTACTCCGTAATGATAATACATCCCTGCCTGCGCAGCCCAGCAAATATAAAGAGTACTTGTCACATGCTCCTTCGCCCAGTCCATGACCTTCGTAAGCTCTTCCCAGTAAGTCACATCCTCAAATGCTATCTTTTCAAGCGGCGCACCCGTAATGATCATGCCGTCAAACTTTTTGTCTTTAATATCCGGATACTTGACGTAAAACTTCTCAAGATGTGAAGCCGAAGTATTTTTAGAAACATGTGTCTCCATCTGCAGAAATGAAACATTAATCTGCAGGGGGGTGTTTGAAAGGGAGCGCAGCAGGTCAAGCTCTGTCAGCTCCTTGAGGGGCATGAGGTTCACGATAACGATCTCAAGAGGCCGCACATCCTGGGAAAGCGCACGCTTCTCGTCCATGACGAAGATATTTTCTGATTCTAATTTTGAATAAGCCGGAAGCTCTCGCTGTATCTTTATCGGCATAACCTTTGCCCCTCCTTATTATTTTGCCCGGTGTGTCAGATGGGGACAGTCCCTTTGTGTCAGTCCTGACACAAAGGGACTGTCCCCATCTGACACACTTTGCTATTTTACATCAATTCGGCCCTTATTACAAGCTTACTAAACTCATCTTCCGTGATAATTTCCACGCCAAGCTCCTTAGCTTTCTTATTTTTCGATGATGTACTTTGCGCATCATTATTTATAAGATAAGAAGTATTCTTTGAGACAGAACCGCTGACCTTCCCGCCGAGACTCTCAATATACTCCTTAAGCACGCTTCTGCTCTCATACCCGTTTAACGAACCAGTAATAACAAATACTTTGCCCGACAGCAAGCCGTCTTTCGTTATGACTGACTTTTCTATATCAAGGATTTCAACAAGCTTTAAAAACTCATCCCTGTTTACGGGATCGTCAAAATAAGCAACAAAATCGCGCGCCAGCACCTCTCCCACGCCGTCAATCTCAAGCAGCTCCTCTACACTGGCAGAAAGGATCTTTTCGGGAGTGTCAAATACATCGGCTGCCAGCTTGCAATTTGCTAAGCCAAATCCCGGAATCCCGAGTCCGTATAGCAGCCTGTGCAGCTGCGTGTGGCGCGAGGTCTCTATCGCTCGCATAAGATTATCGCAGGATTTTTTACCGAAGCCCTCCATCTGCGATATCTCATCCTTAAACTCTACGAGAGAGTAAAGATCATGCAAATGCTGCAAAAATCTTTTGTTTATAAATTTTTCCAAAGTCGCCTCCGAAAGACCTTCTATGTTTAGCGCATCTCTCGATACAAAATGCACAAAGCTTTTTATGTGCTTTGCCGGACACGTCTTGCTTATGCAGTAAAGTGTTTCGACATCATTATCGTTTTTAAGCAAAAGCTCTCCGCCGCAAACCGGACATACCGAAGGAAGTAAGAAGCTGCCCGATTTCGTATGATTTTCGGCTATCTGCGGTATGATCATATTTGCCTTAAAAACTGAAATCTTATCGCCCGGACCGAGTTTAAGATCCTTTATATAGCTCACATTATGCAGGCTTGCGCGGCTTACCTCAGTACCTTCAAGCTCTACCGTATCAAACACGGCTATCGGATTTATAAGCCCCGTGCGCGACGCACTCCACTCAATACTCTTAAGCGTAGTCTCTGCCGTTTCATCCTTCCACTTAAAGGCTATGGCGCTTCGCGGAAACTTCGCGGTTCGTCCCAGAGACTCTCCGTATTTTATATCATCATATTCAAGGACAAGACCGTCCGAAGGGAAGTCATTTTCGCGTACCTTCTCCTCGAGCATACCAACTGTCTCAACAACATCCCCTGCCGTAACCTCGAAAAATTCCACGATATCAAAACCGAGGCTCTTTAGCCAGAGCTGTTCGTTTTTTCGTGAATTATCAAAATCCTTATCAGGAGCGCTTACCACTCCGAAGGCATAAAAACGAACACTCCGTTCCTTAGTTATACGGCTGTCTAACTGCCTTACCGAACCCGAGCAAAGATTCCTGGGGTTTTTATATTTTGCGTCAAACTCGGGGATTGCTTCATTTATCCGCTCAAAATCAGAATAGCGTATGACGGCTTCTCCTCTTATCGTAAGATCCCCTGAAAATGTAATCGACAGCGGTATGTTTTTAAAAACCCGGGCATTTTGCGTGACGATCTCTCCGATCTCTCCGTTGCCGCGTGTTACCGCTTTAAATAGACTGCCGTCCTTATATGTAAGGACTATGGTGAGTCCGTCCATTTTCCAGGAAAGAAGCCCCTTCTTATCACCCAGGAAATCTGCCAGCTCACCGCGCTCCTTGGTTTTTGAAAGCGAAAGCATAGGACTTTCATGTCGCTCTTTGGGCAGCTCGCTCAGTACCTCATAGCCGACGCTTGCCGTAGGACTGTATGACATATGTATGCCGGTCTCATCTTCAAGAGCTTCAAGCTCGTCATAAAGCGCGTCGTATTCGTAATTCGACATGATCTCGGCACCGTCGACGTAATAGGCCTTCGCGGCAGCGTTAAGGGTTTTTATAAGTTCTTGTATTCTTTTAAGCTTTTCTTCAGACATATCATCTCCTTGATGCTTTGTAATAAATAAGTGTGTCAGGTGGGGACAGACTTATTTATCACCAAGTCTTCGTTTCAACTCACCGTACTCCTCTCCATCTATATATCTGTACTTCCCCTCAGGAAGACTCCCAAGCAGCACATTCATGATCCGAACACGTTTCAGCGAAACGACCCTTGCGCCGCAAGCCTCGCACATCCGCCTTATCTGGCGGTTCAGCCCCTGGATAAGGATTATACGAAAAACCCTCGTATCATAGCTTCCGTCCTTGGTCGGATTAAGCTTTTTTTTAGTATCCTTTTCATCACAAGCCCACACCTTACAGACAGCGGTAGTCCTGTCAAGCTCTTCAAGGTATAAGCCCCCTCTCATGCGCCTCAGGAACTCTTCCGTAACAGGCTTATTAATCTTAACCACATATTCCTTTTCATGCCTGCCCGAAGCCTTGGTAAGCTCATTCATAAGCGCGCCTTCATTTGTCAGAAATATCAGCCCTGTTGAGTCCTTATCAAGACGACCGACCGGGTATATACGTTTATCCAGCCCAACAGCGCTGACGATATCATTCTTACCGTATCTGTCAGTCGTCGTGCATACTATACCTGCCGGCTTATTATACGCGATAAGGATTTTTTGAGTCTCTCTTTTTACAGGTCTTCCGTCTATGCAAATGTCGGCATTCTCATCGACCTTCTGACCGGTTGCCACCGCATGACCTCCGACGCTAACCCGTCCCGCATCAGTCATCCTGTCTGCCTCCCTTCTGGAGCAGATACCCATAGAGCTTAATAATTTATTTATCCTTATTTCCATAAGCTACCTTTTTATCATATCACTATTTAGCGTTCAAACATAAGTGTGTCAGATGGGGGCAGTCCCTTTGTGTCAAGACTGACACAAAGGGACTGTCCCCATCTGACACACTTAAATAATATCATACGACACGCCCGGATAAATTGTACTTGCGTTATCATTCGTTTTAATGTAACATACAAAAATGAGCTGTGCAACCAATCACAGCTCATTCATACATCTGTGTGCATGTGGCTCAGTGGATAGAGCGTTCGCCTCCGGAGCGAAAGGTCGTGGGTTCGACTCCCACCATGCACGTTTTTTTATGTCATACAAAATTCTTTTTACAAATAATCTCAGACAGCTCCTGATTGCTTTTCGTTTTATAAAACAGATCTATGATTCTTTCGGCCACCTCGTCATTTCTCATGCTCCCGAGCGCCTTGTGCATAATATCCATGGCCTTTAGTTCCTTAGGATTAAGCAAAAGATCATCTCTTCTCGTACCGGACTTAGCAAGATCGATAGCAGGGAATATCCTCTTTTCGGAAAGCTTTCTGTCAAGGATCAGCTCCATGTTACCGGTTCCCTTAAACTCCTCGAAAACAACATCATCCATCTTACTTCCCGTATCCACAAGAGCCGTAGCGAGGATAGTAAGACTTCCGCCCTCGCGCATGTTTCTTGCAGCTCCGAAAAATCTCTTCGGCATATAAAGCGCTGCCGGATCAAGACCACCCGAAAGTGTTCTTCCGCTTGGCTGTATGATGAGATTATATGCTCTTGCAAGCCTTGTTATACTGTCGAGAAGAATAATCACATCCTGTCCCATCTCGACGCGGCGCTTTGCGTGTTCCACAACCATCTCGGAAACCTTTTTGTGATGCTCGGGCTGCTCGTCAAATGTGGAATAAATAACATCCACATTATCGCCGATAATGGATTCCTTGATATCGGTAACCTCCTCAGGACGCTCATCAATAAGAAGGATGATGATATGCATCTTAGGATAATTTAACGTAATGGCATTGGCCACAGACTTAAGAAGTGTAGTCTTTCCGGCCTTAGGCTGGGAAACGATCATACCTCGCTGACCCTTACCTATAGGGGAAACCATATCCACTATCCTGTTTGCGAGAGGGCCTCCGTCTCTTTCAAGACGAATCCTCTCGTCGGGATAAACGGGAGTAAGATTCTCAAACTTCGGTCTGTCGAGCGCCTCGGACGGATCCCTGCCATTTACCCTGACAAGATATATAAGCGCCATGAACTTATCCTCAGGGCGGTTCCTCTTCTTAAGGCCCTCTATAACGTCTCCGTTTCTTAAGTTATACTTTTTTATAAAAACATTCTGAACATATACGTCCTCTTCACCCGTGAGGAAATTATCACTACGGATAAATCCGAACCCGTCAGGCATAACCTCCATTATACCCTTTGCATAGTTTTCGGTATCAGTAGGATCTATCTTCGGATTACTTCTTGCGATCTCTTCAATACGGGCCTCTGCCGCTGCATTCTCCGCCTCACGACGCTCACGCCTTAAAGCCTCCTTTTCTTCTTTAGTCAGCTCTCTTTCCGGCTCGGTCGCAAAAGTAAAGGACTCTTCTTGTTTTTTATCCTGTGCATTATCCTGTGCATTTTCCTTTACAGGCTCCTCTTCCTTTTCTTCAGATGAAGAATTTGTTTTCTTCCTGCTTTCCGGCTTATACTTCTTTGCCTCCTGCTCCTTTGCCTTTTCAGCCTGCTGCTGAGCCTGCGCCTGCTGCACTATAAATGCTATCAGCTCGTCCTTTTTTAATCCCGTAAAGCCCTTCAGACCATTTTCCTTGGCAAATGCCTGAAGCTCTTTAACCGACATCTTTGTAAAATCAGTCATCGTTTACTCCTGTTTATATTAAAATACTATCTGATCAAATATTTCCTATGGCATTCAAAACATTTTTATATATCCGGCTCCCGAGGGCATCAGCTGCAGCGTCGGGAGCTTGGCACTTACTTAAGAGCTTATTTGTAGTTACATTAAGCAACACCAAAATATGTCATAAATATTCTTTCTTAACAACATGGAAATATAATCAGCGAAACTCTTAGATAAATATACACATGGTTATACTAAAAACAGGACAACTTGTCAAGTTATATAAAGATGTGTCAGGGTCTCGGCTTGCCGCAGTTACTGCAAAAGTTACCTGAGTTCTCCTGCCCGCACTCGCAATTCCATACACCGACAGGCGCGGGCTTGGGCTTTCCGCAATTACTGCAGAAATTCCCGGAATTTTCCTGACCGCACTCACAGCTCCACGTACCGGCGCCGCCTGAAGGTGCTGCTGCTCCGGATCCCGTCGCCGCCGCTCCTGTAGTTGCAGCACCTGCCGCAGCCTGATTTGCCTGCATCTGCGCGTTGGTCGCATCTATATCAGTCTGCTTTCCTGATCCCGTAACTCCTGCCTGCTGGAACAGATTAGAGGCTTGTGCCGCACCCATATTCTGGGCCATATTCATACCGGCAAAGCCCATAAAAGCGCCTGCGCCGCCCTCATTGTTGGCTGCATCCTGCATAGCCTGGGCCTGTGCGCCGACAAGTGTAGCGGCAGCCATACTCGGATCTCTGTTGATGGCATTTCGCTGCGCTTCCTTGATAATCAGCTCATCCTCTTCACGAAGAGTCACGGATGACACGCCGAAGGTCTCTATCTCGAGTCCCCTGTGCTCCTTCCACTCTTCCGTAAGAAGATCATCAAGCTCCTTTGCTATCTCTGTCGTATGCGCCGGAAGCTCGCTGTAACGGATGCCCATCGCCGATATCTTTGCAAATGCGGGCTGCAGCTTTGTCAGAAGCTCAGTACGCAGCTGTGAATCGATCATATCGCGCGTATACATATCCGACACATTGCCTACCACATTGGTATAAAAAAGAATCGGATCGACTATACGGTAAGAGTACTCACCGAAGCACTTAAGTCCTGCATCCAGGTCGAGATTAATATTTCTGTCCACTACCCTGAAAGGAACAGGATTTGCGGTACCGTATTTGTTGCCGATTATCTCTTTGGTATTTACATAATAGATTCTCTGGTCATGCGCAGTATCGCCGCCAAATGTAAATCGTCTGCCGATTGCCTTAAAGGTTTCCTTTATACCCTTTCCGAGATTTCCGCAAAAGATCGACGGCTCGGTAGAGGCATCATACACAAACTGACCGGGTTCGGCACAGATCTCCGCTACCTTTCCCTGATCCACGATGATCATGCACTGCCCGTCATTTACAACTATAACAGATCCTGTTGTTATGATGTTTGGCTCACCTCTCGTGTTTGAAGAGCGCCTTGATGTGCGCTTTTCGCCCTTGGCAACCAAAACATCCGCACTAAGCGACTCACAATTAAAGAAATCCTTCCATTGATCCGCAAGCACGCCGCCTGCAGCACCTACTATTGCTTTAATTAATCCCATAGTTTTATCCTTTCTCCAGGCATGCCGGAATATGCTTTTTCAAGTTTGTGTGTCAATGGGGACGGTTCTGCTGACACACTTTGACACACATCTTAATATATTTTATAACATGCAAATAAAAAAATAAACCCCGTAGGGTTTATCTTCATCAAAGAATTTTATACGACACAGTCCTAAGTCCCCAGCCGTTGCAGCTGTCTGCGCCAAATGCGCGGAACACACCGGGCTGAAGATCAAGAGAGCGGCTTCCGTTACCCATGCCGCCGAGGTCATTTATAACTGCGGTAACTGTCTTTCCGCCGTATGAAATAAGAACGGTGTGACCGAGAAGATCTCTTCTGTTCCATGAAAGAGGTATCGCAACACCCATAGAACTCTCTGATACAGTAGAACCGTTTGCTGTGATCGTTCCGCATCCGGGATCTGTAGCTCCACCGTAAGCAGAAGCAACACCTGTCGACCAGCCGGTTGTATCCACGTCATAGCTTACCTGAGACTCCGCCGCTTTCGCTGCCTCGGCAGCTGCCGCTTCCTCTGCGGCTTTTCGTGCAGCCTCTTCTTCGGCCTTCTTCTTTGTCTCTTCCTCAGCCTTCTTTCTGGCTTCCTCTTCAGCCTTCTTTCTTGCCTCTTCCTCAATCTGGGCAGTCGTTTTTCCCAGATCAAGGCCTGCATTTACATCCACCTCGGAATGCTTGATATATGACTTTTCTTTATTCTCATTCTCTACGATGACATGTTCATCATCGCTTCCTACTACACTAAGTGTCTGACCTGCCGCATAGGTGCCGGATACCTCACCTGCGCTGCCGTCAGTAAAGCTCTTTGTATCATCATTCTTTACAGTAGCCTTTACATTTCCGTTTATAAGGGCAACAGCTTCAGCCTCGTCACCAAAGCAAAGATCCCGGCTCTTTACATAACCTTTAAGCTCCCCTGACTCGATCTGCGCCCAGCCGTTTTCGTTCGAAATAACCTTTGCTATGTTCTTAGCTGCAAGCTTTCCTGCAACTGCCGCCTCTTCGGAAGCTGCTTCCTTAACCTCAAGCTCCCCTATAGAAACTGCCTTATCTGCAAATGAATCCTTCTGACCCTCTGTCTTTTCTTCAGCCGCAGGTGTTTCAGAATAATTCGTATCTATCTCTACTACGGAGTCTGCAACCTGAAGCTGTGATCCTACCGAGCCGAGTCCGTCCGCAATTACCGGAGTCGCTCCCATAAATATCCCCGCACTGACTATCGCTGATACGATCGCAAGCTTCTTACCTTTAAACTTCATAATAAAAACAATCCTTTCGCATTAAGCATAAAACCGTAAAGTTAGTTGTTACAAAAATATTACATTAAATTACGAAAGGATTATAAATGAATTAAAGTGTTGTGTCAATTATTTTTAGGATATATAACAGCGAGAGCTGAACTTCATGTCCCACCAAAGCCGCCTGACATCAAGGCTGAGGGGTGATTTTAAACATTTTGTGAAGCATTGTTATTAAATTATCTTTATTTATACATAAAGTGTGTCAAGATGGGGACAGTCCCTTTGTGTCAGTCCTGACACAAAGGGACTGTCCCCATCTTGACACACTTTATCCCTCACACGCGCCGCCCCCACACAAGTGCTGCATTCGACCGTGAAATCAGATCCTCCACCGGTATCCCCGCCGGGCATATGTCGTGACACGCAAGAGAAATGCCGCACCCCTCATAGTAGTGTTTAGCATATGCCTTTCTCATTTCCTTTAGCTGTGCCTTTCCGTCTGCAGCAGCAGCAATACGATATCCGTTCACGGCTGCCACGGCACCTGTGTAATTCTGCCCGGAATTGAAATTGGGACATACCTCAAGGCAGCAGCCGCAGTTTAAGCAGCTCGCCGACTCAAAGCGCGACTCAAGATTTTTCTCATCCTGATGAACCGGTCCGGCATGATATACATTTACCCTTTTAAGCGCTTCAAATACAGCGCTCCTGTCCGTGATAAGATCCTTAACATGCGGGAACTTGCTTAACGGTTCAAGTATTATCTTGCCCTCCTCATACTCATAAAGAAAGGAAGAGCAGGCCAGACGCGGAACGCCGTTTATCCTCATAGCGCAGGCTCCGCATTTATTTATCATGCAGCCGCACTCCCAGGCTATCTGTTCATCCCCGCGGGATAAGGCCTCTTCATTATAGTAACGCAAAAGCTTTGCCACGGAATCATCGGGTTCGCCTTCGTACTCGAAGGTGAGATAATGCGACGGAGATATTTGTTTTTTTAATACGTTTACTTTCACCTTCATAATTACTTCCTCAATATACCGGATGGCGGAACTCAGGGTGTGTCAAAAGGGATGGTCTACTGACACACCTTGCACTACTTTGGCAATGCTCCTGCGTCTGTATTCGTCCCTCTCCTCCGGGAAATCCTCTCTGAAGTGCGCCCCACGGCTCTCTTCCCTGAAAAGCGCGCACTGTAGGAAGGCTCGTGCAAAATCAGCCTCTTTAGACGACAAGCTTTCAAGTTCCTGCAAAGCTGCACGCATAGCCTCACCGTTTCTTACAACCCCAAGCACATCCGAGAGTATACGCCTGACCGCCGTAATCTCACCGGCGGGGCTGACGGGCGGTTCCTCATAATAAGCATAAGGCGTACATTTTACATTTGCATAACGCAAGGCCGACAACGCCGCTTTTTTCCCCCCGTATACCGCGCCTAAAAGGGAATTCCCGCCCAGACGGTTAGCCCCGTGATAAAGCGCGCAGCACTCACCAGCCGCAAAAAGCCCCTTTATTTCTGTTTCATGATCGGCACCCGTATATATCCCGCCCATAAAATAATGAATTCCCGGCGCGACCTCAACCGGCTCCTTTTTTATATCCTTTTTAAGATACTTTGCGCAATCCCTTGCAAGCCCGGCAAGCTTTTTATCTATTATCTCTTCGGGCAAATCTGACATATCAAGATACACGGGATATTTTTTGCGCATAAAAAATATCTCTCGTGAGGTTACGTCTCTGGGCATGAGATTCCCAAGCTCCGGATATTTTTCTTCCATAAAGTATATACGGTCTTTGCCGGTATCCGCAAAAAGGCGTCCGCCCTCACCGCGCGCAGCCTCACTGATGAGCATGCGCTTGCCTCCGCTGCTTACGGTCGTGGGATGGTACTGTATAAATTCAAGATCTGCAAACGTCACGCCCAGCCTGAAAAGCTCAGCTGCCGCCTCTCCCGTATCGGTAAGTGAACCCGTTGTATTTTCAAACAGCCCGTGAAGGCCTCCTACAGCCATAATCACGGCACTTCCGATAAGCTTTATAGTCTCTCCGGTATAGCGATTTCTTACCAGTGCACCTGTGCAGCGTCGTTTATCTCTGTCAGATATTTCATCGGCATTATCAGCTGCGCTCGAAACGAGTTGTTTATCGCCGTCCGAAAAAAGCAGAGTCACAAAATCGTGACTGCTCAGCCTCTCAACCTTGCCTTCGACCTCAAGCCTTCTTACCTCATCGATAAGCGCCGTCATGATCTGCTTCCCGCTGTCACTTTTGGCAAATGCGGTTCGCTTGTATTTCTGACCGCCGAAATTTCTCAGATCTATATTCCCGTTTTCATCTCTGTTAAAGCACACGCCGTGGCTTTCAAGCTCTTTTACTACATCCGGAGCTGCGGCAGTCATTTCTCTTACAGCCTTCTCATCTGCAATAAAACGCCCTGCTTTAAAAGTTTCCTCAAAGTGCTTTTCGGAACTGTCACCCTCTCCCTTTGTGTTGAGCGCTGCATTTATCCCACCCTCTGCCATTACCGACTGGGCGCGCTCTGAAGGATGTGAGGATATAAGGACAGAATCAACTCCTTCTTTTGCAAGGGTGATCGCAGCCGAAAGACCGGCAAGACCGGCGCCGATTATTATTATTTTGTTGTCTGCGGAAATAATGTCCATATCAATTATCCTTTTTCGGGTGTGTCAAAGGGAACGGTTCTACTGACACACCTATACGACCTGCCAGCTTGTATAATAGAAGATAACCGCTCCTGCAAAAAGCAGGAGCAACACAGAAAGAATCAGGAATATATCCACCCGGCGTTCTTTCCCTTTTATGACTCCCTTTGCTACAAGCAGGGGTCTTACATTTACAAAGATATGCACAAAAAGGGCGGCAATAAGGAGTAAATGCGCGATAAGCTTTAAGATTGTAAATTCGTGAAGCATGTAATTACCGTTATTCATATATCCGAAGGCGCCTATATGAAAAAACAATAGCACCAAAATGGCGAGACCGCTTGCACGGCGGGTCCAAAACAGAGAATTTTGCTTAAGATATTTTTCTCCGTTATTTTTGGAAGCTCTAAAGGTCTGTATCGTCAAAATAACGCCGAACACCACATGCGCGCCAAGCGCCCCCATGCCTATCCAAGCAAGGAGCTTGCCCGCAATGGGGATGACGCCCAGAAGCCTCAGACTGCCGAGTATCCCGTGCAGTAAAAATATCACAAGAATAATTACGGAAAGTATTGTATTTATCCTTCTCATCGCCCCTCCATCTCCTCTGCTTTAAGCATGATATAATCCGAATTTTTTACGGCCTCGGCATCCGTAAAGCCCCTGCTTGCGATAAATGCGTCATACTTTCCTGCCGGTATTCTTGAACGCAGCATAACCTTTTCATATTCCTGCAATCTAACATCCGCGCCCGAGTCTCTTAAAACCTCACATAGTTTTTTTGCGTACTGCTCAAGAGCAGGGTCGCTTTTTGACACTGCAAGAGAAAAAGAAGGCACCAAAGAAAGATCCTCTCCGGCGCCGTTTGCCTCTACAGCCGCTTTTATCTTTTTTACATGATCAGCCTCTGCAAATGCAGCGCTTCCCCTATTCATTACAAATATATACTCTCCTTCTAAAACCGGAGTCTGCGCAGCATCCACCCTGATCGTAGCTCCGGTTATAGCGTCCGCTGCAGGGTTCGGCACGTTAAAAAAGGCAGCTATCCCAACTATAGCTGCCGCTGTTGCCGCCGGTATTATTATGTAGCGTATTTTTTTTGCCATATTTAAGGATTCCTTGTTTAGCAAGTGTGTCAACGGGGACAGTCCCCGGTTGACACACTTTACTCTGCTGCCTTCTGCAGTGCGATGCTTACAGCCTCTTTAAACTGGTTATAAGATATAGTTGCTCCGGATATAGCATCTATCTGATCAAGACTCTTCGTCTCCATATACTGAGCAGCATAAGTCTCGCAAGCTTTGACCGCCGCCTGCGCTTTATCATAAAAATCCTGATTGGATATCTGCCCGTTTATCATACCGTAGCTGCTTGTATGCTTGGACTGACCGTTCTTTTCAAAGGTTTCAAACTCAACATTCTCGATCTGAGAGTTATCCCCTACAGTAAGCTTTACAACCGCATATCCGCCGCCGTCATCGTCATCGCTTTCAGAACTCTGCCCCGTATAAGTTCCGGGCTTTAAAACAGCGTCATTACTCACACCGGTTCCTCCTGAACCCGCGCACCCCGCAAGCACCGCAGAACCTGTTATTCCTGCAAGTATAAGACCTATAATTCTTTTTTTCATGTCTGCCTCCATGTATTGTCCGCATTATTTTCGATGCACTTGTCAAATATGGTTACCTTTAACTTACCGCTTAGTATATCACAGTTAGTGCCTTAATCGCAAGAAGTTGGTTCATCTTTTGGTTATTATTTAGCGACCGGTCAATAGTGTGTCAAATGGGGACAGTCCCTTTGTGTCAGTCCTGACACAAAGGGACTGTCCCCATTTGACACACTTAATAAAACATTTACAAAAATCAATAAATGTTATAAAATTAACGTGTAACTGATTTTACTTTATTCAAGCAGCAAGTACATTTACGGTTATCTTCTAAAAGGGGTGAAAAATATGGATAACTACGGAAACAGATATGACGATGATTATGATAACAGATATGATGGGAGTACCGTCGTAAGATCCTCGGGCAGGGGTCATTCCGTTGCAAGCCTGACCCTCGGTATACTCGGGCTTTTGTTTTTGCTCACCGGAATGCCTTTTATTTCACTTGTTCTCGGTATTATCGGCGTGATTCTTGCCTCAGGAGCCAAGAGAAAGGGCTGTAACGGCAGCATGACTACTACCGGAGCAGTGCTTTCATGGATAAGCATCGTCATGGGTATCATCATAACCATACTCTTCTTTCTTATGATAGCGGGGATCCTGATGTTCGGAGGTCTCTTCTTTAGGGGCGCGGTGCAGAGTATACCTGCAACGACGGCAGCTGTTGTGTAATTTTATATAGAAGAGTGTGTCTGATGGGGACAGTCCCCGTCTGACACACTTTAACGCAAAAAATCCGGCAAAATGCCGGATTTTTTTAAGCTTATCTTATGTTACTGTTTTTCAATCAGTCAATAGTGTGTCAAGCGGGGACTGTCCCCATTTGACACACTTTATTTCTTCTTTGCGCCCTTGCTCTTTCCCTTATTATCGGGAAGCCAGAGCCTTAAGGTTCCGATAAGCTTTTCCTTTTGTGCATTATCCATACGGGAAACGAGCTGCATGATCTCATTATCCAATGCAGTTTTCTGATATGCCGCATCGACGTTTCCTGCCAGATAATCAAGAGATACATCCGTAAGCTCTGCATAATAAGCAAGCATACGAAGTGTCATGAGATTTCGACCGTTCTCAACGTTACTTATGTAACCCGGGGTCACGTCCAGTGCTTTAGCCACTTCTTCCTGGGTAAGTCCGTTTTCGATACGGAGTTTCTTTACCTTTGCTCCTAAATTTTCATCCATAAACAATCTCCCTTCCTGCTTTTGCAGATCAGTTTTAAACAATCGAATGAAATTATTATAACACAACTTTTGGCAATTGAGTATAGCTATTATAAATAAAACTTATAAAAGTAGTAATTATTTTTTATTTGCCCTATAACGAGCAGTTGAATCAAGTATTTTTTTCCGCAAACGAAGGCTTTCCGGAGTTATCTCAAGAAGCTCGTCGGTATCTATATAGTCAAGCGCCTGCTCAAGGCTGAGTATCCTGGGCGGCACGAGCTTAAGCGCATCGTCAGCTCCTGACGCTCTGGTATTGGTAAGGTGCTTCGTTTTACACACATTTACCTCTATATCCTCAGTCCTGGGATTCTCGCCGATAATCATGCCGGCGTAGACCTCTTCTCCGGGTGATATAAAGAGCGTTCCGCGATCCTGCGCATTAAAAAGTCCGTATGCAACTGCAGTACCCCGTTCAAAGGCAATAAGCGAGCCGTTTTTCCTGTAGGAAATATCACCTTTATACTCTTCATACCCTGCAAATGAAGTGTTTAGTATACCGTTCCCTCTCGTATCGGTCATAAACTGACCTCGGTAGCCGATAAGCCCTCTTGCGGGGATTGAAAACTCAAGTCTTGTATAACCGCCGTTTATAGGATTCATCCCCTTAAGCTCTCCCTTTCTTTCCGACAAAGACTGAATTACGGCTCCCGAAAACTCATCCGGGACGTCTATAACTGCCGATTCCATAGGCTCCATGCGCTTACCGTTTTCTTCATGATAAAGAACCTCTGCCTTGCTTACCGCAAACTCATAGCCCTCGCGTCTCATATTTTCAATAAGCACGGAAAGGTGAAGCTCGCCTCTTCCGGACACCTTAAATGAATTCTCAACCCCCGGAGTTTCTTCAACGCGAAGGCTGACATCAGTGTTAAGCTCCTTAAAAAGTCTGTCACGGATATGCCTTGATGTAACGAACTTACCCTCGCGGCCTGCAAGCGGCGAATCATTTACCATGAAATCCATAGAGATCGTAGGCTCTGAAATCTTCTGGAACGGTATGGCCTCGGGAGACGATAAATCACAGATAGTGTCTCCTATCTTAAGATCCGAAATACCTGATACGGCAACTATATCTCCGCACCCTGCAACGTCGCAATCCACCTTTTTTAATCCTTCAAATGTATAAAGCTTTGTTATCCTGACTCTCTTGGGCGGAGTATCATCATGATGGTTTACTATGTTTACCTCGCCGTTTACCTTTAAAGAACCATTATCTATCTTACCGATACCCACCCTTCCGGTAAACTCATTATAGTCTATGGTAGAAATAAGCATCTGCGCAGGTGCCGAAAAATCTCCTTCCGGCGCCGGAATATTGTTAACGATGCACTCAAAAAGAGGCGTCAGATCCTTCTTTTCATCACCGAGATTTTCCAATGCATAACCGGACTTCGCACTTGCATATATAAACGGACAGTCGAGCTGGTGCTCATCAGCATCCAGATCCATAAGAAGCTCCAAGGTCTCATCAACTATCTCCTCAGGTCTGGCATCAGGTCTGTCGATCTTATTTATGCAGACTATAACATCCAGATCCATATCAAGCGCTTTTTGAAGCACAAACTTCGTCTGCGGCATAACACCCTCAAAGGCATCAACAACTAATACAACACCGCTTACCATCTTAAGTACGCGCTCCACCTCGCCTCCGAAGTCCGCATGCCCGGGGGTATCGATGATATTTATCTTAACGCCCTTATACTCAACGGCCGTGTTCTTAGCCAGTATGGTTATTCCTCTCTCACGCTCTATATCATTGGAATCCATGACTCTTTCTGCCACATCCTGGTTTTCGCGAAATGTTCCGCTTTGCTTTAAGAGCTCATCCACAAGTGTTGTTTTTCCGTGATCGACATGAGCGATTATTGCTATGTTTCTTATATTTTCCTGTTGCATATCTTTTCCTCATTTTATATTAATTTTCATCATGTCAGACGGGTATAGTCCCTAATGACACACTTTACTCTCTGTTAAGCGCCTCTATAGGATTTAGCTTGGACGCCTTAATCGCCGGCATCAAACCGAAAACAATACCTATCAGCGTTGAGAACACCACCGATATGATACAAGCCGGCACGCTTATGGCTGTCGGCATATCCATAACCGCCGATAAAAGAGCCGCAAGCCCTATACCTGCCGCTACGCCAAGCGCACCGCCGATGCCGCAAAGCACGGCGGCCTCCGTCAGGAACTGCCTGAGTATCGTGCCGCGTCTTGCGCCTATAGCTTTTTTAAGACCAATCTCCTTGGTGCGCTCCGTTACCGACACCATCATAATATTCATAACGCCGATACCGCCCACAAGCAGCGATATCCCCGCTATCCAGATAAGCTGGTTTCTTGCGGAATTTGCTATAGTCTGCATATTGGCGGCCTGCTCAAGAAGATCCTGAGCCTCGTATTTCACTTTAGAATCGGACGAAATGCCTGCATTTAAAATGTCTGCCGTATCCTTGCCGACCGTTGTCATATTGTCAGCCGAGCTGGCGCGTACCGCAACCGACTCCGGCTCGTCATATGTATATACTATCTGCCAGCATGACTTGGGTATAAATATCTCACCGGAGGATGAGCCGGCATACATATCGTATTCATACAAGGAATTTATGGCAGGCTCCTTTTTGCTCTGCTTTTCTACAAGCCCTACCACTGCAAAGGGCTCACCCTTTATTTCAATCGTCTTTCCTATGGGATTATCTCCCGTAAAAAGCGTAAGCGCTGTATCCGCATCTACTAAAGCTACCTTTTTAAAGCTGCTTTGATCATGTGCGGTCAGCCCGCGTCCCGCAATAACCCTGTAATCGCATACATCAAGATACGAATCATCTATGCCGTAGATGGCTCCCGAAAACAGGTTATTCTTATAATAAATGCCGTCGGAATAAGTGCGCGCGTGATAAAGTGACACGCCTTCTACTCCCCTGACGCCTTCTATCTGCGACCGTAAATCATCACTTACTGTGCTGACGCCTTCAGGATTTCCCTCGTAATCAAATTCATAATCAGCGCCGCTGTGAGTGAGCCGGATATTTACAACATTATTTCCGGCGCCTACTATATTTTCCTTGATCTGCTCGTTAGTTCCCCTTATCGTAGACACTATAGTTATTATCGAAGCAATACCTATTATGATACCAAGCATGGTAAGAAGGGATCTGAGCTTATGCGACCAGATGCTTGAAAATGAAACTGCTATATTTTCCAACATATATCTCTCCCCCTTTCTTAATATACCGGCATATCGCCGTAAAGATCCTCAGCCGAGCCTTCTTTTGTCTTTGCTCCGGACTTCACATCGTTTCCGTAGGGAAATGCAAGCATATCATCTGCCTCAAGACCGCTCTTTATCTGCGTATATGATCCCCAAAGAGACTTGCCGATTTTAACGCTTCGCCTCTCAAGCAGACCATTTTCTCCCTTTACATACACATAAGAATCCGCGCCGTCTCTTCTTATAAAAGCATTCATGATGTATACGCCACCGTCCGACTCCGATTCCGGCTGATAAGATATCTCCATATACGAATCATCCTTAAGGCTTACATCACCTGATAATTTCACCTTAAAAGGATAATAAGTTACATTGGTATTGCCGTCGCCGTATGAAAAGTAAGAGTTGGCATCTTCGCCTGTTGCGGGCTTGTCGGATATCTCAACAATCTCGCCCTCGTAGCTGCCGCCGCCCGAGTCAGTCATGCTGTAGGAATCAACGTATACGATATCACCAACATGCACATTTTCAAGGTCAAACTCATTTATGGTACCGGTAACAAAGTAAGCGCCGCCGGCGCTAAGCTCTACCACTGCCTCACCCGAATTTCCCGCCTCCTGGGCGGTTCTTACCTTTGTGACTACGCCGTCTATGGATGCGCGCACCACGCTGTCGTCAGTTTCAAGCTTTTTTTGCTCATACTCATTACGCGCAAGCGCTATACTTCGTCTGAGCTCACTTATTTCCGCCGACTTCTCGGCTCTCATCTTCACGAGCTCCTCCTGCGTATACTCGGAGCCGGTCGACTCCTCATAGCTTTCCGGCTGCTCCTCATAGCTTTCTATATCCTCCGGAATATACGGCTCAAAAAGACCTATTCCGGTGATTTCAGAGCCTGCCACATCTATGCGAAGCCCATGGCTTGCCGTAATTGGTGCATTAAGCGCATTTTCTTCACGGTTTATGACCACAACATATACGCTTCCGTCCTCGTAGTCCGAAAGATCAGCCTCTTCCTCTGTTTGTGCCTCCTCTTCAACGGTCTCGCTGTCAGCCTCTGCGTCTTCACTGCCGTCCTGCGCCTCTGATGCCTTTGCTTTAGAGAGCAGCTCCTTAAGAAGTGAGCCGTTTATGCTGTCAAACTCATCAAACATGTAAATATAAGGATCATCTGTCGTTCCGCTTCCTCTGATAAGCCTCGGTGTTTCCGCAGGCTTATACTCTACAGTGTAAGATGGCTCAACCACATACGTCGAATGAGGCGCCATATTATTAAGGTCGGCAAGCTCCTTCTCGGCCTGACTTAAATCCAGCTCGAGTCTTCCCACCTTCACGCGCGCCCTTTCAACCTCTACCTCGGTAAGTGTCGTATCATAAGAAAGAAGAACATCTCCCTTTTTAACCTCCTGCCCCTCCGTCACGTCTACCGAGCTTACAGTCTGCGTTCCCGAAAGAAATATTTTCTGAAGACCTTCAGCCGACAGATTTCCCGAAGTAACTGACATATCGCTTCCCGTATCGGTCATCGCAAGTGCCTCAAGAGGGTAAACGACTACGGGCTTTGCGCTCGCATTTCTGTAGATGAAAAGACCGCCGATTACGGCTCCTGCTATGGCCGCCGGAATCGTGATACCAAGCGCTATTTTTTTTGCATTTTTATTCACGGGTATCACCTCCCGTAAGAACTCCGTCGCGGATATACATTATCTTGCCTGCATGCTTTGCAACCTCCAAGTCGTGAGTAATCATGATTATGGTCGAGCCCGCGTCATGAAGCTTCCTAAATATCTCAAGCACCACCTTGCCTGACTCGGAATCAAGAGCTCCCGTGGGCTCATCGGCAAGAAGGAGCTTAGGCTCTCCGACAATCGCTCTTGCTATAGCAACTCTCTGGCACTGACCACCCGAAAGCTGATCGGGTCTGTGATCTAAACGATCCTCAAGCCCAACCTTTTTTAATGCCTCGGCCGCCATTTCTCTTCTTTTTTGCTTGGGAATACCTCCGTACATAAGAGGCAGCGCAGTGTTATCAAGGGCAGTCAGCTTGGGCATAAGATGAAAGGACTGGAATATAAAGCCTATATCCTTGTTTCTCACGTCCGCAAGCTTATTGTCGCTGCTGTTTTTCATATCGTTTCCGTCAAATATATAATCACCCGAGGTAGGCACATCAAGAAAACCCAGTAAATTCATAAGCGTCGACTTACCCGACCCGGAAGGTCCCATAACCGCCAGGTATTCGCCTTCATTTACACGCAGGTTCACATTTTTTAAAATGTGAACAACAGACTTACCCATAGTGAAGTCCTTGCACACATCCTTCATCTCAACTATCAATTCGTTTGCACCTCCCCCGTTTCAGAAGAAGTATCAGCTCCGCTCACATCCGGTGATACAAACATCGGATTCATCATCCCGGGAGAATATCCGCCTGTGCTCCCCCCTGCGGGCATAACGCTTCCTCCGTCATCAATTCCCGCATCGGGACTTCCTGCATTTGTTTCTTCAAATGTGATATCAGAGGGAGCATCAGTTGAGAAATCAAACTCAACACACTTCATTCCGGCTTTAAGCGAATCATCGGGCGTCGCTATAAAATCCTCAGCGCTGAGTCCTTCTTTCACCTCATATGCATCCATTTCGGAATCATATGTACCGAGTGTAACAGCCCTCTTTTCGAGCCTTTCATTGGCATCACGGGCCCATACCCATGCAGAGGTTTGGGCGTCATTTATATAATACGAAGGCAGCATCATCGTATTTTCGTCTGAATCTCCCTGACCGTAGTCGGGTTCTATATACACATGCTGACCTATGATAAATCCTTCAGTGTTATCAAGCTCGGCATAAAAAGGATACTTACTTGACGAGGTCGTATCATCTTCCGACATGCCGTACATATCGCTGCTGCCGGACGATGACACAGGGTTTTTGAAGTCTATCGTCTTTATGCTTGCTCTTTTTAACGTATCATCTATACGCGAGCGGATTATAACCTCCATGCCCTCATAGAGACTTGTCCTGTTAGTTTCATTTACATAGCCCTTAGCGCGAAAAGCGCTTGTTTTTCTTAAAACTATGAATGCTGCTTCCTCTGTATTTCCTGAGTTATCGGCATTCTCGTCGTTGTTTATCGACAGGACGGTTCCTTCATCCGGTGACTTTACCTCAAGGTTATTTAGTGTATTTTGAAGACTTTCGAGCTCTGCCTGCTTGGACTTCACGGACAGATTGGTTTCGGTTATGTCCGCATTTAACTCCTGGATCTGAAGGGTGTAGCTTGTCCTCGTATCTGCATCAAGCTGCCCCCCGTTTATCTCGCCCTGAAGCGTGGCTATCTCAGACTGCTTGGATGATACCGATGCCTGAAGTTGTTCTATCTCGATCTGTGTTTTTTCGATATTTAACTCGGTCTGCTCCTTGTCATATCGGAAAAGAACCTGATCCTTGTTTACGGTATCCCCCACCTTGACAAGCACCTCTGCTACCTTCTTTTCCTGATCCTTTTCGACCTTTGTCTCGCTTCCCGATTCTATTACTCCGGCGTATCTTTCTACATTGGTCATAGAGCCGATCCCGCAAATGTACGCCACTGATTCAACCGTAGCTGTTTTTGAGTTATCCCCTCCGCAGCCGGCTATCGCTGCCGCGCCTATCGCAGAGGAAAGCAGGATTATTATTTTCTTCATATCATAGCCTCCGTTTTTATAAATATATGTGTCACAAGGACGATTCTACTGACACACTGTCGCTATACTCAATCAATCTTACATTCTAATATAAAATAAGTGTATATACAACTTTTTACATAAAAAAATCACACACCCGTCTATATAAAAATACCCCACCGGCGTTTTTTATCGCAAAACATCGGCAGGGTATTTATTTTTTATACTTTTTATTGTTAAAAGGGAACGGTTCAATTCTGCACTAATCAGATCTTACCCTTGGTACTGAGTACATCCTCGATCCTTGCATTGACCGAAACAGCCCCCATGAGCGCCTTGGCAAATGCCTTATAGCAGGCTTCGCAAATGTGATGATCGTTTTCACCGCTAAGCTGTCTTAAGTGCAGGTTCATCTCTGCCGAATATGACACAGCATAGAAAAACTCCTTTACCATCTGTGTATCGTAATCTCCCATCGTCGGCGTCTTAAATGTCACATCCATAACAAGATACGGTCTTCCGGAAAGATCCACGGCGGATAAAACAAGAGCCTCATCCATCGGCAGGATAAAATAACCGTACCGGTTGATTCCCTTCTTATCACCAACAGCCTCCTTTATCGCCTGCCCAAGGACTATCCCCGTATCTTCTATGAGATGATGCGAGTCAACATGCAGATCTCCGGTCGCTTTTACCTTAAGGTCGAACAATCCGTGCCTTGCAAAGCTGTCAAGCATATGATCAAGGAAGCCGACTCCCGTGCTTATATCTGCTTTACCGGTACCGTCAAGGTTTATTTCTATAGTTATGTCCGTTTCTTTTGTTTTTCTGCTTATCTTTGAGATCCTGTTTTCTGACATGAATTATCTCCTATTTACTATTTCCCTTGGTTAAAAGTGTGTCAGGCGGGGACGGACCAAATGTGTCAGATGGGGACAGTCCCTTTGTGTC
>CACZTL010000069.1 GCA_902784165.1 uncultured Lachnospiraceae bacterium
CTCTCCGAAAAGCCCGGTAGAGCCCGTTACGTCTAAGTATCCTTCGTCAAATGCCACATACTCCACAATATCCGTGTATCGTTCCCAGATATCATGAAGCCTTGCAGATTCGGCTTTATATTTGCCCATATTCGGGTGCATATATATACCGTTGGGACACAAACGGCAGGCTTCCTTTATATTCATGGCAGAATGCACCCCGAATCTTCGAGCTTCATAGCTGCATGTAGAAACGACTCCCCGCTCATTAGGCAGCGATCCAATGATCAAAGGCTTCCCTGCCAGTGACGGATCATCTCTTACCTCTACCGCGGCGTAAAACGCATCCATATCCACATGAATTATATGACGGTCGTTTTCCATATCAGCCCATCTCGGCGATTTGCTTTAGATCATCATCACCTGCAAATCCGTGGAATACCTTACCTTCTTTTATCACGGTATCCTCCGCCACACTGCCTTTAAGCCCCTCGGCAGCCTTTCCGAAGCCGCTGCTTCCGGCTGTGGCAAAAAGCACTATAGTCTTGCCTGAAAAATCATATTTTTCAAGAAATGTATTTATAATAGTGGGCGCGATATACCACCAGACGGGAAATCCTACATAAATAACGTCATAATTTTCCACACCTGCATCTGTGTCCCTAATCGCCGGGCGGGACGTGGGATCGTTCATCTCAACGGAGCTCCTCGAGCTCTTGTCCATCCAGTCAAGATCAGCCTTGGTGTAAGGAACCTCCGGCATGATCTCATATATGTCTGCCCCTGCAATCCCCGCAAGCTTCTCGGCTACTTCCTTGGTAACTCCGCTCGCGCTGAAATAAGCTACTAATTTCCTGCTCATGATTCATTACCTCCTGATATTTTTTTTATTACCTTCGCCGGCACTCCCCCGACTATCGTTTTTTCCTCCACATCCCTTGTAACAACCGCGCCTGCGGCAATAATAGCGCCGTCACCAATGTTTACCCCGGAGGTGATCGTCGCATTGGAACCTATCCAGACTTTATTCCCGATACGGATCGGCGCGGGATGCATCCAAGCGCGTTTATCCGGATCCTGATCATGATCCAGCGTAGCAAGAACCACACTGTGCCCGATGAACACATCGTCACCGATGTAGATGCCGCCCTGGTCCTGAAACTTACAATCTGAATTGATAAACACATTGGCTCCAAGATGTATATTTTTCCCGAAATCAGTATAAATCGGAGGAAATAACGCAAAGCCCTCATCAAGCTTACGACCGGTCAGTTCTTCAAAAAGCTGCCTTAACTCCTCCGGCTCATGAAAGCTTGTGTTTATCTCCATGGTAATCTTCTGCGCCTCTCTCGCGTAGAAACGCATAAGCGCAAGCACCTCCGGATCTCCCCCGAGCGTGTCACCGTTATTGAACTGTTCAAGCAATTCTTTTAAATCCATAGTAACTCCCTTGTAGTGTGTCAGCATCCGCCTTCCAGACTCGCAAGTGCTTTCTCCAACAACGATTTCAATTGTATAAGCTCTTTATCGGTCAACTTTATACACCCTCGAACCGCCTCCGGAACTTCTACAGCTTTCTTGCGAAGCTCCTCTCCTTCATCCGTCAGCGTAATCAAAAGCATCCTCTCATTTTCCTTAGGACGCTGCCTGTTGACAAGTCCCTGATTTTCCAGACGCTTAAGCAGCGGCGCCAAAGTCCCCGAGTCAAGCTTTACCTTACGACCCAGCTCACTTTCCGACATCCCGCCAAACTCCCACAACGCCATCATCACAATATACTGCGTATATGTAAGGTCAAGCGCCTTAAGCGGTTTCCGATACTGCCTGACTATCTCCTTTGCGCAGGCGTAAAGCGGAAAGCATATCTGATTTTCAAGACGAAGGCACTCATATTTTTCATTGCCCGTTGTTTTCTTCATCATATAAACCTATTATAACAATTAACAAATTGTGTGTCAGATGGGGACAGTCCCTTTGACACATTTTATCTGTCCCATAACTGACACGCCAAATCGCAAGTTACAGTCATCAGCAAATAAACCTGCCTGCAAAATCAGCTGCAGCCTTCAGCACATCCCCTCCCGGCTTACCCTTAGAGAAAAACGTTTCCTCTTCAACAGGTATCCCTGCCCCGGCAAGCTCCTTTTTTATAACATCAAGCGCATGCTTTGAAAAACGCGCGGTCGAAAAAACCACAGCCTTTTTAGCATCACCGCTCCCAAGAGTCTTAAGATACTTTTTCAAATGTTTATCTATTCCGTACGCGTAAAGCGCCCCGCCTATAAAAAGCACATCTACTCCATCCGAAATACCCGCTTCCGGCGAATCAACCGAAACCGCCTGCACGCCGGCTTTTGCCGCAATAGCCTCCGCCACTGCCCTTGTGTTTCCGGATCTTGAATAATATCTGACTGCCGTACTCATAATCTACTCCTTTTATCAAAGCTGCTGCAGAAGCCAGTTCTGCTCTCCGATCTTCTCTATAAGCTCAAGCTGAGCCTCACCCCAGTACATATCTTCTTCTTCGTCCTGATAATACTCCTTAAGGATATCATACGTCGTATAGTCGTCCTTAGCTTCCTCAACTAATCCCTTAAGAAAGAAGTCCTGCAGTTACTTTTTCGTTTGCCATGATAATATCTCCATACTAAAACTAAAAACATTGATAGTTTGTTTTGCGCATTTATATTGTGCACAATCTATATTTTCATACTATACCTGTGTTGATTATTTGTCAAGCATGAATTTAATAGTTTTATTTTTTTGGCAGCCGCTTGGTTGCTATTCAACGAAAAAAAATGTGTCAAACGGGGACAGTCCCTTTGTGTCACACTTTGACACAAAGGGACTGTCCCCGTTTGACACATTTTCATCGGTATATCTTTATCTCCACATCTCCGCCGCTCAGCAGCTTCTCTATCTCCTGATCCGTCATATCGCTTATATGCCCAAGCTTAGTATAACGCCACGTATTAGACCCGTAGAAAACAACAATTTTATCCCCTGAATAAAGAACTATATCTCCGGGCTCCGTCGTAATCTGTGTATCCTCACTCGGAAGCGACCTGCCAAGCTCACCGACCTGTTCAAATCCGCCATACCCGGACATTGACACAGAAAGCTCTCCGCCCTTAACAAGCTCCATTAACGCCCGCACAGACTCATTATCCTCCCACACGACATCCGCTTCCGTGCCGTTAATACTTATCTTCATTTCGCTCACTGCCGACTCCTCTGTTTCCGACGCTGCTGTCGTTATAGTTGTCTCCTGCTGTGCCGTTGCTGCCGTTGCTGCCGTTACCTCTGTAGCTTTGTCTTCTGCAAATGTAATCTGCACTTCCGACTGCGTTTCAGGCAAATTACCACTCTGCCCTGTACAGGCAGTAAAAGCTAAAGCCGAAAATCCGACTGAAGCATAAATAAGTACACTTTTTATTTTTTTCAACATAAAAGTACACCTCGTTTATTTTATTCAAATTATTAGCATATAACCCACTTGTAAGAATTAACCTGTCACATCTATTAATGCTCCAAGTGTATAAACTAAGGGAGCACTAACTATTGCATAATAATGCTTTCAGATTCTTTGTACAAATTTTCTTCCGATAAGTTTAAGTTTTTTCTATTTTATACTTTTTCATTATTTTTTATCAAATTCTTTGCTCAGATGCGTCAACGATTCCCTTCATCCTGTCCGTCACATCATGACCCCTCGTCAACACATCGTAAACTCCATCCTCTGACAGCACCCCCTTTTTAAGCCCCTCCGGCAATCTTCCTGCTTCGTCATCCTCAAAATCTTTCAGCCAGAGCGGGCTCTCATAATAATCCGACAATTCTTTTAAAGCCACACGAGCTTTTTCATATCTGCCCAGGGCAGATTCCAGTTCATCAATTGCTTTAGCCGAAATTTCAAGATACTCTTCCATTTTCTTTATACGTTCAATTTGCTCCATATCCTTCACAACCTCTTTCCAAGTAAAAACCGTATCCTTACCTTTACAAAACTCGTGTATAAGTGAGATCTTTCCTATCCTGCTCATTCTTATAATAAGCAATTCTAAGTAGAATAATCATTGTTTATTTTTCTCTGTTTTTTCTGTTTTATTCTTTTAAATTTTTTTATCAAATAATTCACAAAAACTCCCAGCTAAGCGTATTTATACAGAAAACTTCTATTACTGCCCCTTTCCCGCAAACCTTCTGTTAAGAAACTTTACAACAAACCCCACAAAAACCGCAGCCAGTACAGTTCCCTCCCTCACACCTTCAAGCCTATGAAAAAAAACTAAAGAAAGAATGACCGCTGCTGCAACGCTTGATATATCAAATATGATCTTAGAGCTTGAAAACTGTATACCCGTCTTCTTTGAGATTGCAAGCATAACGCCTTCCGTCGGAAGCGGTATCACATCAGAGCTTACATACATGAAGACCCCTATTCCGACTACGATTATTCCGACGCCGCACAGTAATAATCTGTATGCATAGTTATCCGTAAAATTAAGAAACGACATAAGCGGAGTAGATATCCGCACAAAAAATCCGAATAAAAAAGATACTGCTATCTGAATGAAGCTTATAACTTTAAACTCCTTCCTTAAGATAACTATCTGTATCAGGAGATATAAAACGAACACACCTGTAGTACACATCCCGAGCTCAAAGCCTGTTATTTTAGAAATAACATACGGCAGCGCGCTTACCGGAGATACACCGAGGTTACTTGCTACCGAAATGCCGACGCCTAAGGACAGTATAAATAAGCCAACTGTGTATAGCGTCAATTTCTTTATTCTGTTATTCATATCCATTTATTGTTATAGTGCCCTCCCTTTGACACACTAAGCGCGAACTTCCCTGAATTTTTCAGCCAGCTCCCTGACAAGTGCTTCCTTTCCTGCCAGAGCGCATCCTCCTTTATGCTCCTCCGCCAACAGCCCCTTTTCTTTAAGCTCTGCAAAAAGCGGCGACTTAAGCGCTTCTTCTATCGAGGCATCTCTTACATTTACATCGGAATAAGGCGACATGGGACAGCTTTCGGCGTCTCCGTGCGAGTTAATATGAAAAAATCCGCGGCCTGCCGCAAGACAACCGCCCGAAGCGCTCTCATCGCCCGGTATGGATACAAACACCATATCATCATAGCTTTGACGAAGCATGGCTACCCTGTCCTTAATAAAAGCTCTGTCTGTATCATCCGGCGCTGTTTCCTCTGCCTGACCGCCGACCGGAACATACTCCACATAAAATAAAAATTTTACGCCTTTTTCAGAAAGATCATTTATGAAATCATCAGAAAAGACTTCATTTATATTTTCCTTTGTAACTGTCACGGAGGCACCAAACACTATCCCCTTCGACTTAAGCTTATCCATATTTTGCACAACCAGATCGTATATTCCGTCACCGCGTCTTGTATCCGTTGCCTCACGCTCACCCTCCATACTTAGAACCGGAAGGAGGTTTCTGCGCTTATTAAACAGATCTAAATACGGTCCGTTAAGAAAGACTCCATTGGTAAACACCGGAAACAACACGCCCTGAGTATTTGCAGCCGCCTCTATCACGCCTTTCCTGAGAAGCGGCTCACCGCCCGCAAGCACGATAAAGCTTATCCCAAGCCCCTTTGCTTCGGCAAATATATCCGCCCATTCATCATCAGACAGTTGTCCTTCGGGACGACTGTCCGTCGTTTCGTGAGTACTTCTCGAATAGCAGCCCTCACAATGCAGATTGCAGCTGCTTGTTATGCTGGTGATCAAAAATGCCGGTATATGCAGCCCCTCCGCCTCGCGTTTTCTTCTGTACCCGGCAGCTTTTTTCGCAGCTATTGCAAATGAAGCAAGAAAAGCGCTTTCTCTTGGATTCTTAAGCGCAGCCTTAATAGAAGCCTTGACGAAATGCTCCACCCCGTTTGTAATATATTCCTGTAAATCAAACTCTTTTTCCATTTGTTTCCTTTCTATCCCCCCACTATCTCCTGCTCCAGCTTTATCCCCTCCTCCAGCATACACCGTATCACAGAAGAATAATCCCCTTCCTCTGTCAACCTCTCACACTTAACCCTGTCACCTTCCGTCAGCGGCCTCGCAAAATCCCTGTATTTCAAAAGTGTCTCTTCATCCATCATATAAGGCTTAAAGTCAAGCCCCGTCGCCGCTCTCAGATTTTTAAGTATATAAAAACCGTCCGGATCGATATCACCGAAATGAAACCATTTAATGCCGTCATTCTCTCTGCCCAGCATTTGCAAAAGCTCCTTCACCACTACGCTGTGATAACCGCCGGTATATATACATATCCTGTTTCTGTCATCGACTCTGTGAAATGAAGTAAGATTCTCTACCGTCATAACGGTATCCGCGCCCGCACTCACTTCACTTACCCCTGAAAGGAAATCAGCCGAAACCGCCGCCGGACACCCGGGAAAAGTTTTTAAAACCCTGCCGTCCGTGCCTTTCAGGCTGACATCCCCCTTTATGTAAATGTAAGAAGGATTCGCCACTATTCCGTACTGTTCAAGGATACTCTTCTCCCATTCACGCCCCTTTCCCCTTTCCTGACCGGTGACCGTCGCTATGATATTACAAAGCGCAGTACGGAAATGCTTCTCAAACTCCTTGCTGTCCCCGAGTACCGAAACCGAAAGCTCTCTCTCAAGAAGCTCACGGGTTTCTTTCACATTTGCAGAAACAGCCTTTAAAAGCCTGCACAGCTTTTCTCCTCTTTCCGGAGTATATTCCGCCTTTTTACCGGAATCGATCAGCTCTATCTGGGAGTCACAAAAGTCCCGGCACATTAAAGACTCGTCTCTGTAGCTTCTGTATATATCAAGCTCGCTTTTCACGCGGTCTTCCTTTAAGGTGAGCCCTGTAAGTGCATAATATTCATCTGCCTTTCCGGGAACCTCCCTGATACGCGTTATCCTGCCCTGCTGCCTGAGCGTACTGATAAGCCCGGCCCTCTCAAGACCGTCTGCATCCACCTCAAACTCCTCTACCTCATTAATATCGGCAAAATCATCGGTGTAGCCTTTCCATATCTGCTCCGGTCTTACGGAAACCCTGCGCCCTTCATAAGTCCGCCCCTCTATCCTTTTGATCAGAGCCTCAAGTATTTTTTTCTGTCTTTTATTCAGCCGCAAACTCATCCGCCTTAACCAGTCCTTCCGCTAAAAATGTGTAACGCCCGCTTATAACAAGGCTTACCGTAGTACTGATGTGGGCGCCTATGCTTCCGATTTTTTCGGGCGGCGCCGCATATATAACCTGAAATCCGTTGTCCTCAAAGTATTTCACCATCTGCTCTATACGTTCTCTCGAAAGCGCCGAAAAAGCCTCGTCTATAAATGCCAACCTTATGCAATCTGTGTTTCGCGGATAGCACTGCATGAGACTTGCTGCAAGTATTATAAAATAAGGCGTCTGCTTCTCACCGCCGCTGGCAGACCCCTGCTTTTTGGAAAGATCAGCCTCGATAAGTCTGTCGCCCTGTGAGGTGAGTATCTTCATGTCATAAGTAAAATACTTTCTGTAATCGGTATATTCCTTCTCGTCCTCCTCTTCAAGTATCTCGGTCATGAATTTTTCGATATCATGGTCAAACTCTTCATCCTCCGTATGCGTCCCGGCATACATTTCCGCAGAGCCGAACTCCTCTAATCTTTTACATATCCTAAAGAAAATGCGTCTGTCGTTTCTTTCCTCCATGACAAACCTGTATATATCGCTTCCGAAAGGCAGCTCCTTTAATTCGCGGTTTATTGAGGCTATCTCTGCCTTTGCTTCATCTATCTTTTCCTTAAGCTCTCCTATAAAATCATTCATAAACGAGCTTCGCATGGTATCCCGGTGCTTTTCTAGCTTCGCTGAAGCCTCTTCTATGCTGACATTGGTTATCTCATTTCTCTTCTCCCTGTAAAACGGGATAAATGCCTCTCCTCTTTTGTTCAGATCACCCTCTAAAAGTCTTGCGCACTCTATCTGGACATCCTCCATGCTATGAAGCGCCTGCGCTTTTTCATTCTCCAGATTCTTAACCGTTTTTTCGGTAAGAACGATCACACTGCCCTTTCTTGTCTTTAGCTTTTCATACTCCTCCTTCATCTCACTGTCCACGGAAGGCTCCCCTGCAGCTATTTCCTCATAGCTGTATTTCGCCTCCTTAGACAGCTCTTTTATCTGCTTTTCCTTTTTCCTTTCATTTTCCAGATCACTGTCACATACGCTCATCTCCCCGTAAATGCGCTCTCTCTCACCAATAGCTTTTGTATGAGCTTCATCGGCCAGCTTCATCTCCTCCATAACAGCCGCAAGCCCGGGAGTATTCTCTATTTTTTTCTTCTGCTCCTCAAGCTCCTTTCTTTCTGACTGAGCAGCTTTGAGCTTACCCGGAGCATCAAAAGAATAATTGCCGGGATTCCAGTCGATCTCTTCAATCAGCTTAATACTTTTTGTCAGCTCCCCCTCCTTTTCCTGATCGGCTTTAAGTATTATGTTATTATCCTCTATCTCCCTACCAAGCTGCTGTGTTCTTAATCGTATCGCATCGGTACCCAAATAATATTTTAAATCCTTAGTACGCATCATGGACACGGCATAGCTCTTTGCGAGCATCCCGTCCTTTGTTATACCCCCCTTCGGATATTCATGCAGCTCCTCGGTCGTATCGCAAAGCCGTATCCTTCCCAAAAGATAGTCTGCATATTTTCTTGCATAAACATTTGGTATCTCAAGAAGCTCTGCCGCGGATTTCTCTATACGCTCGGTATCGGGAAGCTTATCGGTGATAACTACATTTACCCCGAAAAGCTTATGCTCCCTTACTATCCGCATAGCTTCAAGGCAATACTTTCCGTCTACTATGATGAAAAACCTCTTTCTGCCCAGAAAAGCCTCGATCGACTTACGCCAGGATTCATCACTGATCTCCTTAACAAGCTCGGCAAAAAATCTCACCTCGGTGTCTATCCCGATTTTAGCGAGCTGCTCTTTTATAATACGCTTACCCTGCTCAGCCTCCTTCGGATAAGTCATTATGTTACTCTCAAGCTTTTCCTTCTCTCTTGCAAGGGATACAAGCTCCTGCTTTATCTCTTTAATCCTGTCCGACAGCCTGTACTTTTCTGCATTTAAAAGCTCCTTGTGCACTGCAAATGCATCCGCTGTTTTTATAAAAGCTTTTCTTTGCACATCCGGCTCCGAAGCCTCCTCGCCAAATGTCTTTGCCTCCTGCACAAGCTCCTCCGTGACTATCTCTTCCTCACCGAAGGTCTCAAACAATCTTCTTAGACTCTCTGTAAGCCTTAGTGCCTTTGCGGCGTCCGTTTCATACAGGCTTATATCCTTATCAAGAAGAGCCATCTGCTTATCTATCTCAGAAAGTGAGCCTTTAACCTCTCCGAAAAGCGTGTTGCTCTGTGCTGCATTTACCCTCTCTAAAGCCGCCTTCACCCTGTCGCCTGACAAAGTATATTCCTTTTCAAGCTCTTTTTTCTTATTCTCCAAAAATGCAGTTCTGTTTGCAGAGTCCTTTTCTTCCTCCAAAAGCTTCATATACGTCTGATAAGCAAACATCATGGTCCTTGACTTAAGCTGCCTGCTTTTATTTTCAAATGCAGCTGTAGCCTTTTCAAGCTCATCAAGCTTACGCTTACTTACCAAAAGTGTCTGATAAAAAGCCATCAGCTCATCATTTTTTTCCTTCTGCTCCCTGACCTGGGCAAGAGAATCCACCTTCCCCGGATCAAGCACGCAATCCTGAATAAATTTGTCCACGTCCGACTGCGGATCAAAGGCCATCATCTTAACGAGCTTGCTTTTGTATTTGGAAGCGTCACATCTGAGTCCCAGCGCGCGCATAACCTGCCTCACTGCCTTTTCCCGCGGTATAAAAGAAGAAAGAGGAATCCTTTTTCCCTTCGCCTCAAGCTGATTCCTCGGAAAAACAACACGCCGCCCGTTCTCTGTTTTTGTAAATGTAATATCTGCGATACGAGTATCCTGACAGATAAACCAGTGTGCGGTATAATCTGTCTCATCAGGCGATTCTATGCATACGCCGACCGTAAAGCTTGTGTTTTCCATTTCCGAATGAAACTCTGCCGCAAGATAAGATATAACAGCACCTTCTCTTAAATATCTGTCAGAACCGTTACTTTTCGTATCCCCCCTGACATATGCGGTAACATTTCTGTCTCTGTCCCTTGCAGCCTTGTTAAACTGCGTATTTCCGATAAGCAGATACGTAATGGCATCAAGTATCGTTGACTTCCCGCTTCCGTTTACACCGGTAAAAAGCGTCGATCCACCGAGTCTTACCGTCTCATCCTGGAACCTCGCCCAGTTGATCATTTTGAATACAGTTGCTGTTCTTCTTGCGATCATGAACTTTTAATACTCCTCTCTCTACTCCTCATCTTCCTCAATATCCCCGCCCGTATCCATCATGCGATTTGCCGCAGCCGCCGCAAACCGCCTAAAGCTCTCCGTATCCAGACAAAACTCCATAGACGGCAGCAGCCTGATCATACAATCTTCATCACCGAAATTTCCGTTTACCTCAATCAACTGATAAGCACTAAACACCCTGAGGGCATTCTCAAGCGCCGTTTTATCAACCTTATCCCTGAGACCGTATTTTTCAAGCTCAAAGCGCAGCTGAGCAACCGATACATTTACATTTTTCATCAGGGTTCCCGACTTCATGCGATCTATATAAAGCGTCCAGAAGCAGCAAAGTATTATGCTTTCGATCTTCTTTAGCTGCAGGCGGTTCACGCTTATTCGACCCTCGGTTGATTCGCCTGAGCCGTTTGCAAGCATGGCTACGCCCGTATCCTGATTCACCACCAGGTCAAACCCCATATACTCCAGATAGCTTTTCATCATATCTTTATTTCTTTTTATGAAAAAATACAGCTTCCTGCTGTCCTCGTTTTTATCACGTACCACAAAGGTCTGTTTAAGAAGCCTTCGGCAGGCTCTTGCAAAGGTATCCTTATCTGATGATGTAAGCAGATCGTATTCTTCATTAAATTCCATGTTATTTTCTCCTGATCTTAAAGCGGCGAAGCAAAAGTGAGTCCGTTTCCACATAACCCTCCTCGGGTTCGGTAATGTATCCGTTTTCTTTGCCGTAAGCTACGGAGGACAGCGCACACAGCAGATCCTCTCTTGTCGTAAGCGGCATATCCTCCGTTTTTACATAGCCCTTTTCTTTGCATAAAGCATCCAGATAACACTTCATATTTTTCATGGAGTAGGGATTATCGGCCTCTTTTTTTTGCCGGCGGATCGTTTCCTCCAGATCCTCCTCACTCATTTCATAAACTTGTGTATCTGTAGCCGACCTTATTGCTTTAAGCTTCCTCGGATACCTTATAGACTCCCGCGAAATGTATTCATATCTCTCAAGCGTAAAAAGCGCGGCTTCTTCCGGTGTAACTACCGATCTGAGCTCCTCTTCTTTTTGAGCAAGCAGCTTTATAACATTTTCCACAAGACCTTTATCATCGGAATCGCGGTTTCTTAAAAACCTGGCGCGTCCGACCGCAACCTGCATATATACGGTTATCTTGTGCTTTATGTCCCGCATGATCCTGTCGTAATCCTCTAAGATAAACTGCTTCGCGGCCTGAAGCATATCCGTCACCGTCATGGCGGCTTCCTCGCGGGAAAGCGCCTCCTCCGTCATGCACTCCGCGATCATGCGCTCATTTAAGCCGTCATCACGCTTTATCCTCTCAAGCTCTTTTTTTATCTGACCTCTGTATATGTGGATATTTTGCTGGCCGGTAAGTCTTGCATATTCCCTGATAAAGCTTCCGTCCAGGTACCCTATCAGATTCTCGGTAAGCGTTTCTAAGGTCTCTTCTATGACCATTTTCTCAATTATCTTTCTGATAAATGTAGAGAGTTTTTTAAGTGAATTGGCCAGATCCTTTGAGTTTTTGAAAATGCTTTTCAGTCCGTTTACGTAAGGGTGCTCCTTCCACAGATCCTTATTTTTTATTGTATTAAAAATCTGGTAAATGTAACCGGAATACTCCTCTGTTTCAGGCTTTTTAAGTGCTTCTATAAACTCCGCCAGCATAATGCCTCTTTCCGTCATCATGATATGGCGCTCATATGTATTATCGTCTGTTTCCTCCTCAAGCCATCCGCAATCACAAAAACGGCGCAGAAGTCCTGAGGCCATGTCACCGTGGCCTGTATATTCTTCTTCGCCGTCTTCCTCAAGGCTTATATGATTTTCCAAAAGATAAACCGCGAGCGCATCTCTTAAAACTGCGCGCTGAATCCTGTACGATATCTCCCTTTCATACTGCTCATATATGATGCTCATGCAATCAGAATAAATACGCTGATTACCGCCGCCCGCAAGGAGGTTGAAAAAGTTGGAAGGGATTATGTCAAAAAGGTTCAAGGTTTTGCTCCGTAGCTGCTAAAAGATACATAGGTAACTTAGTAGATAATATCACATTTCGGCAGCTTTGATAAGTTTTTTTCAGTTTGACACACTTATTATCCGAAGAAAAGTTTAAGGTCATCCTCTACCGTTCCTATCCCTGCAATCCCGAAATTCTCTACCAGCACATTTGCTACATTTGGCGAAAGAAATGCGGGGAGAGTGGGTCCTAAATGTATATTTTTTACCCCGAGATGAAGCAACGCCAGAAGGACAATCACCGCCTTTTGCTCATACCATGCGATGTTAAATGCAAGAGGCAGGTCGTTGATATCATCAAGCCCGAAAACCTCTTTGAGCTTAAGCGCGATAAGAGCCAGTGAATATGAATCATTGCACTGTCCGGCATCAAGCACTCGCGGGATACCGCCGATGTCTCCGAGATCAAGCTTATTGTACTTGTACTTTGCGCAGCCCGCCGTAAGGATTACTACATCCTCAGGGAGCTTCTTTGCAAACTCCGTGTAGTAATCCCTGCTCTTCTGACGGCCGTCACAGCCTGCCATTACGACAAACTTGCGGATCGCGCCGGATTTCACGGCATCAACCACCTTGTCGGCGAGAGCAAAAACCTGATTATGCGCAAATCCTCCCGTGATAGTTCCGGTTTCAAGCTCTGTCGGAGGCGGACAGACCTTTGCCTGTTCTATGATTGCGGAAAAATCTTTTTTCTCGCCGTACCCGCCTTCTATATGCTTACATCCCGGAAAGCCTGCTGCCCCTGTAGTCCAGAGACGGTTTTTATAGCTTTCTGCCGGCGGCACTATACAGTTCGTGGTCATAAGTACAGGACCGTTGAAGCTTTCAAACTCTTCCTTTTGCTTCCACCATGCGTTACCGTAGTTGCCTGCAAAATGCGGATACTTCTTAAACGCAGGATAATAGTGAGCCGGCAGCATTTCGCAATGTGTATATACATCGACTCCCGTGCCTTCGGTCTGCTCCAAGAGCATCTCGAGATCACGCAGATCATGACCTGATATAAGGATTCCGGGATTTTCCCTAACGCCCAGATCAACAGATGTAACCTCGGGATTTCCGTACTTTTCGGTATTTGCCTTATCAAGAAGCGCCATGCCGTCAACACCGTACTTTCCGGTTTCAAGAGTAAGCGAAACAAGCTCGTCAACGCCGAGTGTATCATCAAGCGTCTTTGCGAGCGCGCTCTGCAAAAAATCATCTATCGACTCGTCATCCTGCAAAAGGACATTGGCGTGCTTAGTGTATGCTGCAAGTCCTTTAAGACCATATGTGATAAGCTCTCTGAGCGACCTGATATCCTCGTTTTCCGTTGAAAGAACGCCTACCGCCGCCGCCTTTTCATCAAACTCAGATACAGCGCCGCTCCAGGCTGCCGCTTCCGGGAGACTGAACTTATCATTTACTTCTGCCAGAAGCGCGTTCTTTACGGACAGCGTTTTTTCTACCGCATCGATGATAGCATCCCGGTCAAAATTGGCATTTGTGATGGTTATGAAAAGATTGGTGGTGATCAGGTGATTCACATCCGGACTCACCGTTTTCCCTTCTGCGCGAAGCTTTGTAGTCACCGCCGACAAGCCCTTGGTAACATACACTAAGAGATCCTGCATAGCCGCAACCTCCGGCTTCTTTCCGCACACGCCTGATACGGTGCAGCCTACGCAGCCTGCTGTTTCCTGACATTGATAACAAAACATTTTATTTTCCATGATAATTATCTCCTTCTGTATTAAAAATGTAAAGTGTGTCAGATGGGGACAGTCCCTTTGTGTCAGGACTGACACAAAGGGACTGTCCCCATCTGACACACTTTAAAAAATCAGCAATCTAAAATCCTGCCGTCTCTTGAAATAGTAACTACCTGCCACGGAATAAACTTCCCGCTTTTTTTCAGAGCCGTTTCCGCTGCCGCCTGCAGCCCACCGCAGCAAGGCACCTCCATGCGCACTATCGTCACGCTTTTGATATCATTTTCACTTATGATTTTGGTAAGCTTCTCCGAATAGTCAATCGCATCAAGCTTGGGACATCCGATAAGCGTTACCTTTCCCTTCATGAAATCCTCATGCATATTGGCATAAGCGTATGCAGTGCAGTCAGCAGCGATAAGAAGCTTTGCGCCGTCATAAAACGGCGCCTTGGGCGGGAGCAGCTTAATCTGACATGGCCACTGATTTAGGCGGGATACCGGCCTGAAGCCTGCCGGTGCTTCAGATGCCGCCGCCTCTTCCTGAGCATCCTGTGCAAGCGTCATAAAACGCGATCCCGGGCACCCTTGTCCCCCGTCTGACTGATGCATTTGCTGCATCTGCTGCTTTACCTTCTCCTCTAATTCCTTCACCCTTTTTTCCTCCTCCATGCGTTTCTGATTATCCTTTACGGCCTCCTCATCGTAGGCCGGCGCCTCCCTTTCTTCAAATGTAATAGCTCCTGTCGGACAGTTCGGAAGGCAGTCGCCGAAGCCGTCGCAAAAATTCTCCCTGACAAGCTTCGCCTTACCGTCAACTATGTCTATAGCGCCTTCGTGACAAGCGGTCACACAAAGACCGCAGCCGGTGCATTTTTCTTCGTCTATACGTATTATCTTTCTGATCATATTATGTACTCCTTGTTTTTACACCGACAGTATAGTATACTTGCCGGGTCAGGTATGTGGTTAAAACCACATTTTCAAAAAAAAGGAGAAAAAAATTTGGATATACTAAAACTTGCTAAAACAACCCTTTTTAAGGGCATGTCTGAAGATGATATAAAGCAGTCTCTTTCCGAGCTCAAAAGCACAGAACTTTTTTATGAAAAAAACACCACTATTCTTTCGGCAGGTCAGCTTACGGATAAAATGGGACTTGTTTTGTCAGGGAGCGTCACCATTGAAAGTAACGATGTCTGGGGTAACTGTACTATACTTAGTCATATCGCAACAGGGCAGTTCTTTGCAGAAACGTATGCGATTCTGCCTGAGTCCGTTATGCTCGTAGATGTCCGCGCCAATGAGGACTGCAGTATCCTTTTTCTGGAGATCGGAGGTCTGCTCTCAGACACTTCCACATCGCCATGGTGGAAAATGATGCTTAAGAATCTGCTTATGATCACTGCACAAAAAAATCTGACGCTCTCCGGAAGAAGCTTTCACACTTCTCCGAAAAACGCCAGAAACCGGATTCTTGCATATCTTAATACTATTTCTATACAAAAGAATTCATCGGAATTCGATATCCCTTTTGACAGGCAGCAGCTTGCCGATTACCTGAATCTCGAGCGCACCAATATGTCAAAGGAGCTGGGCCGTATGCAAAGCGACGGGATTATCGAGTTCCGTAAAAACCACTTTAAGCTGATTGGTTAGTTACATTTACCGTATCCGAATTTTGGTTATATGCCTTTGCAACGCATTTCCACTCGCCGTCCATCTTAAGCATAAGGAGTACATCCGTAAAATCGATATGCCCTCCCCAGCCTTCCTCAAGCACACGCACTACGGCAAGCGTTTCTTCTACAAGAAGAACATCCACGCGCGCCTTATAATCATCTCCGGCGCCTACTGTATCCACGTTATGATAAAACTGCTCTATGGAACCGTGCTCAAGCTTTCCGTCAAGAAAGCCGAAAAGCACGGCTTCGTCCGTGAAGAGTTCCTTTGCGTAGCTTGAATCACCCTCGGCTACGCTTTTTACAAACTTTTATGCAGCCTCCTCGACTGCCTTGTACTCGCTGATTTTTTCTCTCATTTTCAAATCCTCCGTCATTCGTATTTTTCCCTGGAAAATGTGTCAAGATGGGGACACAAATAAGACACTCACATCCCGAAAAGCTCACTCGCCTTCTTCATATTATATATCACATTTACACCAAAAGGACAACGCTGTTCGCAGCCGCCGCACTCTATACAGTCAGAGGCGTGCGCCTCCAAATCCCGGTAATGACCGGCAACGCCGTCCGGCACCTCAGGCTGCATAACGGCCAGGTCGAAGTATTTGTTTACCATCGCTATATCTATTCGCGCCGGACAGGGCTGACAGTGTCCGCAATATGTGCACTGGTCTGCAAATGCGTGCTTAGGCGCCTTTGCAAGCACAGATGCGTAATCCTTTTCTTCATCGCTTGCATGCTCATAATGCGCCGCATCCTTTACATGATCTATGCAGTCAAAGCCTGCCATAAAAGAGGCAACTCCCGGTCTTGTAAGCGCATAATGAATACACTGTACGGGTGTCAGTGCGATCCCGAAGGGCGACTTATCCGCATCAAAGAGCCTTCCACCTCCGTATCCCTTCATGACGGTAATTCCTATATCCTCCTTTTCACAAAGCTTATAAAGCTCTTCTCTATCGGGATCTATGCCGCTAAGCGTCGGATCATATTCTTCCGCAAAAAGCGTGTTTATGTCCTCACTCGCCGGCTGAAGGTCAAATGCGGGATTTATCGAAAACATGATATTTTCCACAAGGCCTTCCCTTACAGCCCTAAGCGCGATCTTCGGATTATGAGTGCTCATTCCGATATGCTTTATCACTCCCACGCGCTTGAGCTCATATACATAATCTATGTAATCCGTATTCATCGCGGTTTCATAATCCTTAACCTCATCCACATAGTGGATCATTCCGAAATCTATGTAATCAGTATGCAGGCGTGTCAGCAGATCGTCAAATGCAAGCTTTGCCTTATCCGTGTCACGCGTTCTGACATACTGCCCGTTCTGCCAGGTCGAGCCCACATGCCCCTGGATTAACCATTTGTCTCTGGTGTCCTTGATGGCATTTCCTATGTTGCTTCTTACATTAGGATTTGCCATCCAGCAGTCCATTATATTAATTCCCTCTTCTTCGCAAAATGTAATAAGCTCCCGGCACTCTTCTTCATTGTGACGCTCCAGCCACTCAGCCCCGAGACCTATCTCACTTACCGAAAGACCTGTTTTTCCGAGTCTTCTGTATTTCATATCTAAATGCACCTCCCGTGGTATTTCTAAAATCATTGTACCGGACGGGTCCTGTCCCCGTTTGACACTCTAACCCGCAATAACACTCTTTAAAAAAGCATCACAACCCGCGTATACATCCTCCCACGTCCTTTCAAAGTCCCTTGTATACCAGGGATCAGCCACATCACCGCCTCTTCCCGTAAACTCAAGGAGCTCATGTATCTTGGAATCCGGGTCGCCTCCGAACATACGCTGCATATTTGTTATATTTGCCGAATCCATGCCGATAAGATAGTCAAATTTATCATAATCATCCGGCTTTATCCTGCGTGCGCGTTTATCCTTGCAGTCGATACCGTGTTCTGCAAGCACTGCCTTTGCCGGGCGGTACACGGGATTTCCGAGCTCCTCGGTACTCGTAGCAGCCGATTCTATATGAAAATGCTCCTCAAGTCCGGCTTTCTTAACCATATCCTTCATAATAAACTCTGCCATGGGACTACGGCAAATATTGCCGTGGCAAATAAAAAGTATTTTCGTCATGTCGCTGCAATGCCTCCTTATGCCCGTGTTATGCGGGGTTTTGCCATCTTAGTAACGGCTCCTGATATACCCCTAAGTATGGCATATCTTGGCATATCTTGGCAAACGGTGGCACTCTATGGTAGTAAA
>CACZTL010000070.1 GCA_902784165.1 uncultured Lachnospiraceae bacterium
CTGACACAAAGGGACTGTCCCCATCTGACACATTTGGTCTGTCCCCGGATGACACATTTATATTAAGCACATGGAAATTTTTTGTATATACTTAATAACAATAGTGGAGCGGTAGATTTATGTCTCAGATTTTATATATTGATGCGTCCGCAGGAATAAGCGGCGATATGACCGTAGGTGCACTTCTTGATCTTGGAGCGGACACCGAAGGTCTTAAAAGAGTTTTGGAGTCCCTTGGGGTGTCGGGCTTTAACATCGAAATAAGTCGCGTAAAAAAGGGAGATACTGAGTGCTGTGATTTTGATGTAATACTTGATAAAAAGTTTGAGAATCATGATCATGACATGGAATACCTTTACGGGCATGAAAAGGAAGGCGGCTTTGAGGTGCTTACCGATCTGACAGATAAAGATGAAAAGCATGGGGACTATGAGCATCATCACGGCATAACACACGGTCATACACATGAACATACTGATGAGCGAAGTCTTTCCGATGTAATAAGAATAATTGAAGCCTGTGATTTAAGTGAGGGCGCAAAAAGGATTTCAAAAAAAACATTTGAAATAGTTGCCGATGCGGAAGCAAAGGTGCATGGCCGGTCTGTTGATGAGGTGCATTTCCATGAGGTGGGTGCGCTTGATTCGATTGCCGATATAGTTGCGGCTGCGTATTGTATAGATGATCTCGGGATTGATGAAGTCATCATTACGCATCTGACCGACGGTCACGGAACTGTAAGATGTCGTCACGGGATCATACCCGTTCCCGTACCGGCGGTAAATGAAATTGTTATTAAAAATGAGATTCCCCTTGAGATATGCGATGTTAAAGGGGAGCTTGTTACTCCGACGGGAGCTGCATTTGCGGCGGCTGTCAGATCAGGCAGCGAGCTGCCTGCAAGCTACCGCATTATAAAAAGCGGATACGGCAGCGGCAAGCGTGATTATCCGACGCACGGGTTTCTGGCGGCACATATTATCGAGGTAGACAGGGTGTAAGTGTGTCAGGATGGGGACAGTCCCTTTGTGTCAAAATTTGACACAAAGGGACTGTCCCCATCCTGACACACTTTAACGAAACAGTGAGGTTAACAATGAACAAATACACAGGCATTATCGATACACATGCCCACTACGATGATACATCTTACAACGAGGACAGAGTAAGTTTGCTCAGTTCTATGCCTGAAAACGGCATAGAAGCGGTTGTAAATGTCGGCGCAACCGTAAAGGGCGCTTATCAGTCTATAGAGCTGGCTAAAAAATATGAGCATTTCTTTGCGGCAGTGGGAGTTCATCCTGATGAGGTTCATATACTGACGGAAGAAGAGATAGAAATATTTGCTGCTTCCACGGCATATGAGAAGGTTGTTGCCATCGGTGAGATAGGTCTGGATTATCACAATATGGGTTCTGATAAGGAGACCCAGCACAAGTGGTTTAAAAGGCAGCTAAAGCTTTCGATAGCGGTGAAGCTTCCGGTTATCATTCATTCAAGAGATGCCGAAAAAGATACCGAGGATATCATAAGGGAATATTCCGACAGATTATACGGGTGTCTTATGCATTGCTATTCGTATTCGGCGGAAAGCGCGCTTGCTTTAAAAAAGCTGGGATGCAAGTTCGGGATAGGCGGAGTAATCACATTTAAGAACGGGAAGAAGTTAAAGGAAGCAGTAGACGCACTTGAGCTTGAGGATATCATGCTTGAAACGGATGCGCCCTATCTGTCGCCGGAGCCTTACAGAGGTAAGAGAAATTCGTCTTTGTATATCCCCTACATAGCGGAAGCTATAGCGGATATAAAGAAAGTGACTCCGCAGGAGGTAATAGATATAACCAATGCCAATGCAAAAAAATTCTTTCCGCGGTTGACAGACTGGGAGGTATAAAAAAACATTTGCATTTATTTTACATTTGTGGTAAAATCGTTCGGTATTAGTTTTGGAGGAAATAATTATGGGCGCGTTACGTATTATTTTGACTATCGTATTTTTAGTCGCAGGCGCTATCCTTTGTATTGTTGTCATGATGCAGGAGAGTAAGCAGAGAGGTTTATCGGCAACGCTTACCGGCTCAGGCGGCATATCAGATGAGGATTCCTACTGGGCAAAGAATAAAGGACGTTCGGTAGAAGGAAAGCTTGTTATATGGTCAAGAATACTTCTTATCATATTCCTGGGGCTGGGATTAGTCTTAAATATCAAAGTTTTTTAAATCAGACAAGAAGGCACTCTCGGAAAGAGTGCCTTTTTTAAAACGGAGGAATAAATTTTGCTTGGTGCAGATGAACGTGAAAATGAAGTACAGGAAGAAGTATCTCACGATACCGGTATTTTTTCCTGCACAAAAAAGGGATTCGGATTCATAAGACCTGATGATGAAAGCTCAGATCTTTTTGTGGCCTCCCGAAATAAAAAGGATGCCTTTCATAAGGACAGAGTTCGCTTTGAAGTAATCAGGGAAGAAACAGATGACCAGAATCGCGAAGCTGTCATTACCGAGGTTATCGAGAGAAGCTTTACAGAGCTTGTCGGTACATTTACGGAAAGCGGTAAGTTCGGTTTTGTAAAGCCGGATCTGGCCAATATCGGCACCGATATATTTATACCCGGCCGGAAATCATTAAATGCAAAAACCGATGATAAAGTTCTTGTTAAGATGGTAAACTACGGCGGCGGGGATAAGAGGCCAGAAGGTGAGGTTCTTGAGATAATAGGGCGAAAAGGTGAACCCGGTGTTGATATCCTTTCCGTAATAAGAGGAAGGGGTGTGCCTGTTGAGTTTTCTGATGAAGCGCTCCGTCAGGCAAAGGCGCTTCCTGACAGAGTAAGTGAAGATGAGATTGCAGGGCGAGAGGACTTCAGGGATGTGCTGACCGTGACTATAGACGGAGAGCATACCAAGGACTTTGATGATGCGGTGTCGCTTACAAAGGAAGGAGATATATATCGCCTCGGGATTCATATAGCTGATGTTACCCACTATGTTAAGCAGGGTGACGCGATAGATAAAGACGCTGTTATCAGGGGTACCAGTGTTTACCCGGTAGACAGGGTCGTTCCGATGATTCCGGAAAAGCTTTCGGTCGGAATATGTTCCCTTGTGCAGGGTGAAGACAGACTTACGCTCAGCTGTATTATGGATTTTGATAAAAACGGAGAGCTTAAAAAAAGTTATATTGCAGAGACGGTGATAAATGTAGACCGCGGGATGACTTACCCGCAGGTGGCAGCGCTTTTGGATAATCCTGATGAGAGCTTTGGTGAGTATGCGGATGTTTTGCCTATGCTTCAGGATATGAAGAGATTGACCGATTTTTTCAGAGATAAAAAAACAGACAGAGGAGCTATTGATTTTGAGATACCTGAGCCGGAGATAACTCTTGATGATCAGGGGCATCCTATCGACATCAGGGCACGTGAACGCGACACAGCTACCATGATTATTGAAGAACTTATGCTTAAGGCAAATGAGACGGTTGCCCGTACAGTAAGCCTTTCAGAAGAGTGGAAGGATGTTCCGATCGTGTACAGATCCCATGAGAAACCCGACGAGGACAGGATCGAGTATCTGAGAAATCTTGTCTGGTCACTGGGGCATAAGTTTAATGTTGATATGAAGGATATAAAGCCTACGGATATACAGTCACTTCTTAAAGGAGCGCAAGGCTCTAAAGAGGAGCAGCTTATAACTACCGTAACACTTCGGTGCATGAAGCGTGCTATGTACTCCACAGCAGACCGTGTTGTAAAAGAAGGTGAACCCGATAGCTGGACCGTAGAGGGGCACTTCGGACTTGCAGCGGATTATTACTGCCATTTCACCTCTCCTATCAGACGTTATCCCGATCTTATCAATCACAGGATAATTAAGAGACATTTGCACGGAAGGCTTACGCAAAAAGATATAACGGATCTTAGAAGGAATCTGCCGGAGCTTGCCCAGCATATATGCGAGACTGAGCACAGAGCGATAGATACCGAGCGGGATTCGTGCAGGATAAAGATGGCCGAGTATATGAAGGAGCGTGAGGGGCAGGTATTTGACGGAACCGTTTCAAGCTTTGCGGGATGGGGCATATATATAACACTGCCAAATGCCATAGAAGGTATGGTGCCCATATCAAGTCTTGAGGACGGCTATTATGTGTTTGATGAGGAAAATATGGTCATGCGCCGGGAAGACGGCGGCAGAGTGTTTCATATAGGCGACGAGGTTCAGGTGCGCGTAACTTCGGCAGATCCCGAGCTTCGTATAATTGATTTTGAGTTTGTTTAAGCTATGAGTGAAAGTGTTAAGATCATAAGTAATAATAAAAAAGCCTTTTTCGATTATTTTATCGAAGAAAAGCTTGAAGCAGGTATAGAGCTTCACGGTACCGAGGTAAAATCGGTACGAATGGGAAAGTGTTCGATTAAGGAATCGTATATCCAGATAAAGGACGGTGAGATGTTCATACATAATATGAACATATCTCCGTACGAAAAGGGCAATATCTTCAACAGAGATCCGCTGAGGGTAAAAAAGCTTCTTTTGCATAAGTCACAGATATCTAAGTGGGCCGGAGAGGCCGGAGCCGCAGGGTTTACTATAGTTCCCCTAAATGTACACCTTTCAAGGGGAAGGGTAAAGCTTGAGATAGGTCTTGCAAAGGGTAAAAAGCTTTATGATAAGCGGCAGTCCATAGCAAAAAAAGATCAGGAAAGAGAAGCAAGGAAGGATTTTAAAATCCGAAATTTGTGATATAATGAACACAAGCGTGTCAGACGGGGACAGTCCCTTTGTGTCAGGACTGACACAAAGGGACTGTCCCCATCTGACACACTCAGCTTTATATGTATTTTCAGGAGATAACAGATGTTATATATATCAGAGATAATAACTGAATCAGTAAGTGCAGCCTTTAGCACATGCGGATACCAGGATGCGGATGTGTCCGTAAAGATTTCAGACCGTCCGGATCTTTGTGAGTACCAGTGTAATTCTGCGCTTCCTGCCGCCAAAAAGTATTCGGTAAATCCTATGGAGATTGCTGAAGCTGTTGCGGGGAAGCTAAGAGAGGAGGTTATTTTTGAAAAGGTCGAGGCTTTAAAGCCCGGCTTTATTAATATGGTCATGCATCCAGAGTTTCTTAAAGATCATCTTAAGGAGCTTGCCGCAGAGAGCAGGCTGTGGGCTGAAGGCGAGAAGAACCCCGTAAAAACGGTTATTGATTACGGCGGCGCCAATGTTGCAAAGCCGTTGCATGTAGGACATCTGAGGTCAGCGGTTATAGGTGAGAGCTTAAAGCGCATACTCAGGTATGCCGGAAATGAAGTTGTTGCAGATGTGCATCTTGGAGACTGGGGGCTTCAGATGGGGCTCATTATAGAGCAGCTGCGTGAGGAACAGCCGGGTTTGCCGTATTTTGATGAAAACAGAACACGCCCGTTTCCTCATGAGGCGCCGTTTACCCTTGAAGATCTCGAGCGGATGTATCCCAAAGCATCGGCAAGATCCAAAGAAGATGAGGGATTTCTCAAGGCTGCACAGGAAACGACTCTAAAGCTTCAGGAAGGATACGAGCCCTACAGAGAGATATGGAAGCACATCATGGAGATTTCCAAAAAGGATTTAAAAAGAAACTATGATGCGCTTGGTGTTACGTTTGATCTTTGGAAGGGTGAGTCCGACGCACAGCCTCTTATTCCGGATATGATTGAAGATTTTAAGGAACAGGGAATCGCAAACTTAAGTCAGGGTGCTCTTGTAATAGACGTTTCCGAAGATGGCGATACCAAGGAGATACCGCCATGCATCATACAAAAGTCGGACGGCGCAGCTCTTTACGCTACTTCTGATCTGGCGACGATTATAGACAGAAAGAATGAGCTTGGCGCGGGGGATTTTGTTTATGTGGCTGATAAAAGACAGGAGCTGCATTTTACACAGGTGTTCAGAAGCGCAAGAAAAGCGGGGCTTGTTGAGGATAGTGACAGGCTTGAGTTTATCGGCTTCGGAACCATGAACGGAAAGGACGGAAAGCCCTTTAAGACGAGAGCCGGAGGAGTTATGAGGCTTGAGCATCTTATAGAGGATATCAGGTCAGCTGTTTACGATAAAATTACCGAGGGCTCTGATATAAGCGGTGAGGAACTCGATGATACTACCGAAAAGGTAGCGCTTGCAGCTCTCAAATACGGAGATCTTTCAAATCAGGCATCAAGAGATTATATATTTGACATAGACAGGTTTACTGCGCTTGAGGGAAATACAGGGCCTTATATCCTGTATACCGCAGTACGTCTGAAATCTATATTGGAAAAGAACACCGCAGCAGCCGGCGCCGATGTATCACGCACTGATCTTGGAACGCCGCTCACATTTAAAGAAAAACAATTGTTTTTGAAAGCAGCGCAGGCGCCTGCTGCACTCAGAGAGGCTTATGAAAAAAGAGCGCCGCATGTGATATGTCGTTACGTATATGAGCTTTCTGACATTTGCAACGGCTTCTATCATGATACCAATATACTTTCAGAATCAGATGAAAAGCTTAAGTGCGAAAGACTCGCACTTATCACATTTATAAAAGATATACTGGTGGAGTGCCTTGACCTTTTGGGAATAGAGGTGCCTGAGAGAATGTGATAACGGAGTGTAAAATGAATAATAAAAACAAATTGATCACATTTATTATACCGTGCTTTAATTCGGCGGATTATATGGAGAGATGCGTGGACTCATGCTTAAACTCCATGGAGGTCACCGACAGGTTTGAGATCGTGATCGTTGATGACGGTTCCGAGAAGGATAACACTTATGAAATAGCGCTTGACTATAAGAAGCGTTATCCGGAATTCATAAAAATAATACATAAAGAAAACGGCGGACACGGCTCGGCTATTAATTACGGGCTGGAGGTTTCCGAGGGCGAGTATATAAAGGTCGTCGACTCGGATGACTGGCTTGATAAGGCGGCTCTCTTTAAGGTAATAAACACACTTAAGAGATTTAAAAAGAAAAAGCCGGATATGTTTATTACGAATTTCGTATATGAAAACCAAAAGAAATATCATAAAAAAAGAGTGCATTTTGAAAATGTATTTCCCTTAAGAGCCTTTTTTAAGTGGGAAAATATAGGCGTATTTCTTGTTGACCAGTACCTTCTTATGCACAATGTAATATACAAACGAAGCGTATTGGAGGAGTGCGAGCTTAAGCTCCCGGAAAACATGTTTTATGTGGACAACATATACGTTTTCCAGCCGCTTCCGTATGTGAAGACCTTATACTATGACAATGTAAATCTCTACAGATACTTTATAGGAAGAGAGGATCAGTCTATAAACGAGGAAATCATGATACGTCGAATAGATCAGCATATTTACATTTGCAAAACTCTGACTGACCTATTGATCGATGTGCCACGTATTGATAAAAAATGTGAGAGATATATGTTTAAGTATCTGTCCATAATGTATCAGATAGCGACAATACTGCTCATAGTAGGAGGAACGCCTGAGCATATGGAAAAGAAAAAGGGGCTTTGGAAGTGGTTTAAGGAGCGGGATCCCAAGCTGTATGCAAGGATGAGGTTCCATCCGTTCGGAATAATAATAAACCTGCCCGGACAGTCTGCGAGAAAGATGCTTATTAAGGCTTATCACGGGCTCGGTAAGTATATCGGATTTAATTGATACTGTCATTTAAGCGGAGGTGATAAAAGTGGCATTTACACTTATTAAAAACGGCCGGGTTCTTGATCCGGAAACAGGCTATGATGAGATAGCAGATGTGCTCATAGTTGACGGTAAGATACTTGATATCGAAAAGAATCTTGATCTTGATGCATATGAATCACATCATAATATCGGTGAATACTCTGAAAATGATATCATAATAGATGCTGAGGGCTGCCTTGTTATGCCGGGTCTTATAGATCTGCATGTGCATTTCAGGGAGCCCGGATTCGAATACAAGGAAACGATAAGAACCGGCGCAAGGGCTGCGGCAAGGGGCGGTTTTACGAGTGTATGCATGATGCCAAACACCAAACCCGTGGTAGACAGTCTTGAAACCCTTGAATACGTTCTTGACAAGGCTGCCGATGCTACGCATATACGGATACATCCGATAGCTGCGATCACGGCAAACCAGGACGGGGAGTATCTGACAGACTTTCAGACGCTGGCCGATAACGGTGCGGTAGCCGTCAGTGAGGACGGAAAGTCAGTTATGAATGCCAGAGTAGCCCGTCAGGCGATGAGACTTGCGGCAAATGTAGGGATACCGGTATTTGCTCACTGCGAGGATATAAATCTTCGCGCTCGGGGTGTTATGAATGCCGGTGAAAAGGCAAAGAGCCTGGAGCTGTACGGCATACTTAATGAGGTTGAGGACATCATAGTTGCAAGAGATATCCTGATTGCAAAGGAGACCGGTGCTCAGCTTCATCTTTGCCATTGCTCCACTGAGGACAGTGTGAGGCTGACACAGCTTGCTAAAGAAGCGGGACTTCCTGTATCTGCTGAGGTTACACCGCATCACCTTACGCTTACGGAGGATGATATAGACGGAACTGATTCTAATTACAAGATGAATCCTCCGCTGCGTACAAAGAGAGATCGGGATGCCTTAAGACAAGGGCTGAAGGACGGTATAATTGACTGTATATCAACAGATCATGCGCCTCATTCCGAAGAGGATAAGGCGGTGGGATTTAAGGACGGGGCATTTGGCATAACCGGTCTTGAAACGGCGGTGCCCGTTATTTATACAGAGTTGGTTGAAACAGGATTTTTGACACCTCTTGAGATGGCAGAGAAGATGAGTTATAATCCCGCAAAGATACTCGGGGTGGATCGGGGACGTCTGCAGATAGGCGCAGACGGAGATGTCACGGTTATAGATGTGTCAGAGGAATATGAGATAAAAAAGGAGAGCTTTTTCTCGATGGGCAAAAACACCCCTTATGATCGTAAGAAGGTTAAGGGGAGAGTGAGAGCCACTATAGTTGACGGAAGGGTTATATACAGAAATAACGGATCGCATGAGAGCTTAGTCGAAACGGATCCGGCGGAGCACTTTGATTGATAAACGGAGTTAAAAAAAGTATATAAAAAGAGGACAGGCCAAGTGTGTCAAATGGGGACAGTCCCTTTGTGTCAGTCTTGACACAAAGGGACTGTCCCCATTTGACACACTTGGTCTGTCCCCTTTTTATATGCTTTTATTGATACAGCGATGAATCCGTCGGTCTATCGGGATCTATCACCGTAGCAGGATCAAAAAGATCGCTTAAGTAATCCTTGCCGCCGTAAACAGCCTGCCACAAGCGGATTCCGTCAAGGTTTCGCCTACCCATCCTCATATATTCGTCACCAATCTGGACAAAGTACTTCGTAGAACCGTCTACGTTACAGAAAATACTGTAGCCCTGTCCCTTAAGGTACTTGAATTTATCGGACTCGGAATATTCCTCATCCCATGATGCAAGATCCTGTCCGTGGGCAAATATTATGATATCAGTATTACCGACCAGAGGTTCTACACCTTCCTTCCAGTTGGCGGTGTCGGTCTTTATACGGTCAAGCTCGGAATCTCCGATCCTTATATGACCCCAGGTGTGACTTGCAAATGTCCAACCGTCTTCCTTTACGGCATCAGCCACCTTTTTAGCTTCCTCGCACTCTTTATCCCAGTCAAAGTCAGGATGCTCCTTAAGCCATGCTATCTGATCATCCAAAAGATTATCTTCATCCTTATCACGGTATGCGGGATCGGTACGGTAACCGAGGATTCCGTTATATCCCGTGAGAGCAACAGTACCCTTAGCTCCCTTATATGAGAAATCAGGATGCTTAGCTACAAACTCGTCAAGTCTGGGAACACAGTCATAGGGTCCGACAAGTGTTTTACCCTCGGCATCTACATACTCGCAGGTCGGCTTCCCGTCTTCGCCTACTATCATCTTTGAGGCGCAGCCGCGATCGTCGTAGCTGTGATAGTATGACACGTCATCAACAGATAAAACAAAAGGAATCTTTCCTTTGGGCAGGTAAATGTTTTTGCCTTCGATATGTTCAACACCGTCCGCGTCCTTCGTAATATCAACCATATCATATAAGCTTACGAGAACATATCCTTTTTCATACATCTGCTCCATCATATGATCAAACTCATAGCATGTAGTCATCCACTGGCAAAAACCGGGCGTCGCCTTGTTCCAGGTGGTGTTATCGGTTAAAGAAAATCCCCTTTTGGGATCAACTATCAGTGAATGGAAGAAAACATGAGTTACCTCCTGAGGAGAAACTGCAACAAGTGAGTCCTTCTTGTCTTCATAATCCTTAATAAGCTTTGATATCTCTTCGTCGCTTTCAGCGCCTTCAACGCTTTCGAGAGTCTTTATTGCACCGTCATAATCATACTGAACAGCTTGAGCTTCAGCAGTTTTTAAGGCTTCGCTCCTTTTGTCGGCAGGCGCGGCAGTCGTTGTTTCTTCTTGGCTGCTTTCAGAAGCAACAACAGTTTCTGCGGGCTTGTTATCATTTTTTTTGCCCCCCGCGGAAGCAAGATTTATTACGATGATAAGTGCCACAATAAAAGCTCCGGCCATAATAAGACCGGTGATTATGTTATTCTTCTTTTTTCGGTTGTTGTTTTTATTTCTTACCGAATACTTGTTATATGTACTTCCTCTGCTCATAATTACGATTCTTCCTTTTGTGAATTATTTTCCCAAATCTCACGGTAATTGCGTCGGACGGGGAGAATCCCCGACTTACACACTTACCGTGAGCTTTTAGTTATCATCTTGAAATTATATCACAATGTAGGTTAAGATACAATTCGGTATTTCATTAACGACAAAAAAATGGGGATTGTAAAAAAAACAAAAACGTGATAGATTATAGATAAGGGGAAACCCTTAAAAAAGATCAAACATATGCAGAGTAGAACTTAAAGCGTTAAGTGCCCGGTGTACAGGGAGTTGACACCGGGACGAAAAAGGTCTTAACTTTAGCTCCGGCTTTTGCGGTTTTAAGTTCGCATCCCGCTGCTACACAGGAGATAAAAGTCCTATGGTAGCCACAAGGATCTCTTTATCCCTTGTGGTCTGTATGTTGACTGAAAGCCTCCTTGTGTAGTTTATTTGAGGAACTGCATGAGGAGGTGTTTTTATGTCCAAAAATTCAAAAACGCAGGTTATAGCCGTTTCGGGTCTGCTCATAGCGATAGCGGCAGTGCTCGGGTTTTTTAAGGTGCCTGTAAGCTCTATTCTTGAGATACGTTTTCAGACAATTCCTATGGCGATAGGCGGAGCGCTTTTCGGACCGTTGACCGGAGGTATTATAGGAGCAGCTTCCGATGTTATCTGCTACCTTGTAAAGCCTACAGGACCTTTCTTTCCCGGTTTTACGATCAGTTATTTCCTTACCGGTGTAATCTTCGGTCTTTTGCTTCGCGGAAAGAAACCAACTCTTGTCAGGATAATAATCGCTGAATCTTTATGCGCAGTGCTGATCGGTATACTGCTTAATTCGGTATGGCTTTCCATTCTGTACGGCAACGGCTTTGTTGCGGTGCTCACGGCGAGAGTTATTAAGGAGCTGGTGATGATCCCTATACATTCAGCGATACTGTTTGCGGTTCTTAAAGCACTCGGAAGAGCCGGGATATATGTGTATTCTTCTAAGGAAAAGAACGTTTCCCGAGTGTAAGTTTTGACGCTTTTCTTGCACATTGTTTTAATGTGTAGTATCATACGACGTTAAGGGCGCATTAATCAAAACTTGCGTGCTTACCATGTGTCAGACGGGGACAGACCAAATGTGTCAAACGGGGACAGTCCCTTTGTGTCAGTACTGACACAAAGGGACTGTCCCCGTTTGACACATTTGGTCTGTC
>CACZTL010000071.1 GCA_902784165.1 uncultured Lachnospiraceae bacterium
AAGCACTCGTGGCATATCATAGATTCCATAAAGGGCGCAAAATCCAGTGCATTGCTCTATAGCATAGCAGAGAGTGCGAAAGCCAATAACTTAAAACCTTATGAGTATTTTTCCTATCTGTTGACGGAACTGGTGGAACATCCCAGAGGGAACGTTCCCGATGATATATTAAAGAAGCTTATGCCCTGGTCAAAAGATATACCGGCAGACTGCAGAAAAACAAAAACCAGATAACAAAAGCTGGTCATTTCCTAATCATATTGGGATGACCAGCTTTTTACAATAGGACAGGTTATTTACCATTTACTTTAGTTCTTTCGCTTTTTCTTCTTCTGTTTCATGCTCTCCATTAGCACAAATAGAGTCGTCATATATCCAGATGCCTCCGTCCCCGTTAAGCACCCTTACACCTATTTTAGAGGGATCATATATGGATTGGATTTTCGACTCCCATTTCTCATGGAAATCCTCGCTTGATTCTACCCCGGCATATACCGTCTTCTCTGAAAGTACACTTCTTTTACCGGTATCGCTTTTCCACCCCTCATACATAGTCCCAACCTTCTTATGTTCTTAATTGTGAAGTAAATGATCTTTGCCCACTGTTTGAATTGTATTGCATTTTTGTATTGTTTATACGTGATGAGGATAGTATAATTATGAATATTAAAGAATTAAAATTTGAGTGGGACGAGGAAAAGGAAAAAAGCAACATCAGAAATCAAAAAAGAAGAAAAAGCGAGTAACAGAAAGCAAAATGTTACAATCCGTCTGTCTTCCGCAACTATCAAAAAAGCCAGATTGCTGGGTAAAGGGTATACCGGTATATTGGCGCGTATCATAGAGGAGGCACTGGATAAGCCTACAGTTACAAAATAACCTATAGGTTCATCAGCTTATTTTTATTATACCGGTTTTGTTTGTTATCTAACCGGATGGTCAACTCCTGAAGTTACCCGGAGCGGTGCAATGAGGGGTGTGTAAAACGGGGACTGTCCCCCGCTTGACACGGTAGGCTTACGATGAAGAACAGTTTCAGTATCTGTCTGTCGGTGATAATATAGCTGATATATTCAGGACAGGGACATAGATTAAGAGAGGTGTTACAGATGACTGATATAACAAATATTGAGAAAATAATAAAAGAGCGCAGAAGCGTCCGTACATTTGACAAAAAGAAAATTGCAGATGAGGATATTGCAAGGATACAAGACTTTATAAGCGACGCTAAAAACCCTTATGATATCCATGTTGAATTCCGTCTTCTTGACTCAAAGGAACATGGACTTAAATCTAAGGTTTTAAAGGGAGAGGAGTTATTCCTGGGAGCTAAGATAAAGCGTATACCTCATTTTGAAGAGGCCTTCGGCTACAGCTTTGAGGCGGTAGTATTATTTGCGCAATCATTAGGTGTAGGCACGGTATGGATCGCAAGCACCATGAACCGTGACGCATTTGAAAAGGCTATGGAACTGGGGGATGATGAGATCATGCCTTGCATATCGCCGCTTGGTTATCCGGCAGGTAAAATGTCTGTAGTGGAGTCGCTCATGCGAAAGACTTTAGGCGCAGATAAAAGAATGAGCTTAGAAGAGATTGCATTTGAAGAGGATTTCGGCAGTCCGTTTAAAGGAAGTAAAGACGAACTGCTTGATAAAGCTGTTGAGATGGTACGTATTGCTCCCTCCGCCAGAAACAGGCAGCCTTGGCGTATGGTGATTTCCGAAAACAAAATACATTTTTTTGAAAAGAAGGATCCCGGATATGATCGCACAGAGGCCGGAGATGTGCAAAAGATCGATATAGGCATAGCTATGTATCATTTTGCAAATGTAATGGAAAGCGGCGGCAGGAGTGTGTCGCTTAAGATAGATGACCCGGGGCTGAAGACAGCTGAGGGAACAGTGTATGTTTCAACATACGAGTGGTAAAATTATCGGAGGTTATATGCTTTTTAAAAATGCTTTGATTGAAAATGCAGCTGATCCTGCAGATATAAGAGTGGAGAATGGGATATTTACACAGATAGGGGCACTTTCGCCTTTAGAGGGAGAAGATGTAACAGATCTTGGGAACAGGCTTGTGCTTCCGCCGTTTATTGAGTCACATGTGCATCTTGACACATGTCTCACGGCAGGGGATCCCGTGTGGAATATGTCAGGAACATTGTTTGAAGGGATCGAGTGCTGGAGTAAAAGAAAGGACAAGCTGACGCATGAGGATATAAGGGAGCGCGTAAAAAAAGTAGTTGGTATGTATGCCGAACACGGTATCCAGTACATAAGAACTCATGTAGATGTAACGGATCCGGAGCTTGTGGCTATGAAGGCTATGATCGAGCTGAGAGAAGAACTTAAAGATATCATGGAGATACAGATCGTAGCCTTTCCGCAGGAAGGTATTTTAAGCTTTCCTAACGGTAAGGAGCTTTTGCGTGAAGCGGTAGAGATGGGGGCAGATGCCGTCGGCGCTATACCTCATTATGAATTTACAAGAGAGTATAGCGTGGAATCTCTGGATTACGCGCTAAGGCTCGCGGCAGATAATGATAAGCTTGTTGATGTGCATTGTGATGAGATAGATGACGAAGCCTCCCGCGGCCTTGAAACGGTTGCGGCGAGAGCGCTTGAGCTGGGGTTGTTTGATAAAGTGACTGCAAGCCATACGACAGCCATGCACTCATATAATAATGCATATGTCCTCAAGCTTATGCGTCTTCTCAAGCTTAGCAGGATTAATTTTGTAGCAAATCCGCTGGTAAATACACATTTGCAGGGAAGAGCTGACACCTATCCGAAGCGTCGCGGCGTGACAAGGGTTAAGGAGCTGACGGAGGCCGGGATAAATGTGTCCTTCGGTCATGATGATATCCGTGACCCCTGGTATCCGATGGGTAACGGAAGCCTTAGGGATGTGGTTTTTATGGGGCTTCATGTCTGTCAGATGATGGGATATGAGGATATAATGAACAGCTATAAATTCATTACGTCAAATGCTGCAAAAACCCTGCATATTACGGATCATTACGGGATCGAGCCCGGTAAGCCTGCCTGTTTTGTAGTGCTTGATGCCAGGAATTATTATGAGGCTCTGAGCAGGGATTCGAAAGTGACGGGTTCTTATAAAAACGGGAAGAAGATAGATGTGCCGTCGCACTAATATATAAAAGGGAGATGTTTATGCGTTTTTTGATACAGAGGGTGAAGGAAGCTTCCGTAACAATAGATTCTGAGGTTGCAGGAGCGATAGACGGCGGCTTTCTGGTATTTGTGGGGATATGTGACGGAGATGATGAAAAGACCGCCGATAAGATGATAAAAAAGATGTCCGGGCTTCGTATTTTCAGTGATGAAGCCGGTAAAACGAATTTGTCACTGACGGATGTCGGAGGCAGCCTGCTCATAATATCACAGTTTACCCTTTATGCAGACTGTAAAAAAGGAAATCGTCCGAGCTTCATAAAAGCCGCCGCGCCTGACAGGGCGAAAGAGCTGTATGAATATATACTTAAAGAGTGCAGTAAAAGCTTTAAAACGCAGACCGGCAGGTTCGGGGCGGATATGAAGGTAAGTCTGATAAATGACGGACCGTTTACGATCATGCTTGATGATAAAGAGTTGTTTGGGGTGTCATGAGGGAAAAGTGTCCCCGGATGATACACTTTTAAGAAGTAACAGGACAAGGAGATTAATCATGAAAAAAGGAACACTCGGATTTTTAGTACCTGTAATATTTTTGAGCTGTGCAACACTTACCGCATGCGGTGGTTCAGGTCAGACCGGAGGGCAGGTTGTGACGGTTGATGAGGGCTCGGATACAAAATGTGAAGTCACAGGATACACTGATCTTTCTTCGGAATACAGTTCGTATTTTCCCCAAAAGGGTGATAAGGTTGCCGTTATATCCCCTTCTGCTCTGCCGACAGAGGCTCAAAAAGATGCAACCGTAAAAGGCTTAACTGAGTGGGGCTTTGTGCCTGTTGAAGGAAGGTATGCATGTGTTAAGGAAAGAACTCTGGAGGATACCCTGGAGGATCTCGAGTGGGCGCTTACCGATCCTGAAATAAAGGCGGTTTATTGTATCAGGGGCGGTCATGCTTCAAGTGAGGTTTTGGATGCCATGCCGCAAAATTTAATAGCAGAAGCAAAAAAGCCGATCATCGGTTATAGTGATATAAGCACATATCATTCTGCCTGGACTGTTGCCGGTCTGCCCTCGATTCATTCTTCGATGGCATCTGCATTTACAGATATGCCGGAGGATTGCGCTGAAATTGAAAAGCGCCTTATGGGAGGCGAAGCGCCTGTATATAAATGTGAAGGTTCCGAATATGATAAACAGGGCACGGCCGAAGGAATACTTATCGGAGGAAACCTTTCAACTGTACTGACGGTCTTGGATACGGATTATAATTCAACCGAAACCGACAAGCCGTATATCCTGTTTTTGGAGGATGTGGATGTGAATACGGAATATGTGCACAGATGCATGACGGTTCTTAAACACAAGGGTGTGCTTGACCGTGCGGCGGGTATTGTTTTTGGTGAGTGGACGGATTCTACTACTGACTGCGATACATATAACGGCAACTCACGGGGCGGGCTTTTTAAATCGATAAATGATATGGTTAGCCGTCAGTTTGCAAGCGACCTTGATATTCCGGTGGCTTTCGGCTTTCCTGCCGGGCACGGAGCAACTAATTATCCGCTGCTAATGGGAGAAGAGGTAAAGCTTGACGTGCGGGGTGACGGTTATACGCTTGAGTGGAAATAATATCAATTCAGAATTAGGAGAAGATCAATGAAAAAAATAATTGCAGCAGGAGCGCCGGAGGCGATAGGACCTTATTCACACGGAGTAACGGCAGGCGGTTGCTTTTACAGCTCCGGTCAGATACCTATAGATCCTGAAACAGGTAAGATAGTGGAAGGGAATATAAAGGAGCAGACCCATCAGGTGATACGAAATCTGGAAAAAGTCTTGGAAGCGGCCGGCAGCAGTATTGATAAGGTTATAAAAACAACCTGTTTTTTAAATGATATATCTGACTTTGCGGATTTTAACGAGGTTTATGCAGAATATTTTTCTCACAAACCGGCCAGGAGCTGTGTGGAGGTTGCAGCTCTGCCTAAAGGTGCATTGGTCGAAATTGAGGTTATCGCTGAGGTGTAATAAGTTATATACTTTAAGTTACTGCGTAGTGTGTCAGATGGGGACATACCAAATGTGTCAAACGGGGACAGTCCCTTTGTGTCAATCCTGACACAAAGGGACTGTCCCCGTTTGACACATGAAAATGTTATACAGCAATTCAAGGAGGTTTTGATATGAAAGTTCTTATTATCAACGGTTCACCGAGAGTAAACGGTAATACATCCATCGCTTTAAAAGAGATGGAGAAGGTATTTGAAGCAGAGGGGATTGAAACCGAAACGATACAGATAGGCGCAAAGGCAATCAGAGGCTGCGTTGCATGTAACGTCTGTTCAGAAAAGGGTAAATGTGTCTATGACGATGAGGTAAATGCTATCGCGCCGAAGTTTGAGACAAGCGATGGTCTTGTAGTGGCAAGCCCTGTTTACTACGCCTCGGCCAATGCAACTCTTATTGCTTTTCTGGACAGACTTTTTTACAGTACGCATTTTGACAAGAGCATGAAGGTGGGAGCGGCTGTGGCTGTTGCAAGACGAGGCGGAGCGTCAGCAACATTTGACGAACTCAATAAATATTTCACTATATGCGGTATGCCGGTCGCTTCAAGTCATTATTGGAACAGCGTACACGGTCGTGTGCAGGGTGAAGCCTCTCAAGATCTTGAAGGCTTACGCACAATGCGAGTTCTTGCAAGGAATATGAGCTTTCTTATGAAGAGCATAGAACTTGGAAAAGAAAAGTTCGGATTGCCGCAGCATGAAGAAAGAGTTGCAACTAATTTTATACATTAATTTTCGGGAGTGTATTAAGGGGAGGAGTGTCCTTGGATTCATACATTTATTGTCTTAAGATAACTATTAACTTGTTATGTTATATGCTTGTTGAAGTAAAGCCGAGCGTGAGAAGTTTAGTGCTATGATACTTCTGTAAAGGAATAATACAGGGAGGCGGTTATGGAATATATTATTGATGACATGAGGAAATGGACTGAAGAAGAAAGGGCTATGTATGCTAAACAAAGTCAGCTGATGTTTACTCTTAATCATACGATGCCCGGAACAGAAGATTATTCAGAAATCTTAAAAGAGATTTTCGGAGACAGACTGGGTGAGGGAAGTATGGTGATGGCGCCCCTTTACGGAGCGGCAATAAATAATATAACTATCGGTAAAAATGTTTATATTAATAATAATTTTTTAGCAATGGCACGAGGCGGCATCATTATTGAGGATGATGTACAGATTGCCGCCAATGTACAAGTCATAACGAATAACCACGACCCTTACGAAAGAGCGATTCTTACCTGCAGTCCCGTTACGATAAAAAAAGGAGCATGGATAGGAGCCGGTGCATCGGTAATGCCGGGAGTGACAGTAGGTAAATATGCAATAGTGGGGGCGTCTGCCGTAGTTACCAAAGATGTTCCTGACTATGCTGTCGTTGTGGGGAATCCGGCCAAGGTAATAAAAACATTGGACGCTGACAGGTTTTAAAGAAAAACATAAAAAAACTGTCGTAAATATCACGACAGTTTAAAATTTTAGGAAAAGAATTTTATTGAAGAAGGTGTAAGGGTTTCCCCTTACATAAGATTAATGCACAAATATAATTTTTTATTGCATTATTTTCAGCATTTGCAGTATCAGCCTGCGGCGCGGCAACTGAGCAAAGCGAAACAACTCAGGAGACGCATATTTCAGACGGTGTGACGGAAGAAACAACCGGAACTACGCAAAGTAGTGTGCCGGCAAGTGAAGAAGCACAGTCCGAACCGACTGAGGCTGCGGCTCAGGGCTTTGAGTGGGAAACGGGGTAGGCTGCAGAGCACGGCATGGACAGAGCAGCTCTTGATGCACTTCACGAGTTTATGAGGCAGGATAATGCCGGATCGGAGTCAAGGGTATACAGCATGGTTACGGTCAAGGACGGTGTGATCATAGATGAGTTTTATCATGACGGGTACGATGCAGAAAGCACATTTCCCTTCCTTTCGTGCTCAAAGTCGGTTACCGGCACGCTTATCGGTATAGCAATAGACCATGGGTACATAAACAGTATCGACGACCCTATATCAAAATACATAGAAAAGGTAAATGAGCAGACCGACACACGTAAGCGTGACATCACAATAAAGGATCTGCTCACAAACACGTCAGGACTTGACTGGGATGAATGGAATTCCTACAGTGTGTGGAATGCTTTCCGCTCTGCGCCGAAATGGGTGGATTTTATACTGGGAAGAGATCTGGTATATGCACCGGGAGAGCATTTTACGTACAGCACCGGCAACACCCATCTTTTGTCTGCCGTGCTTCAAAATGCGACCGGGAAGAACCAGCTTGAGTATGCGAAGGAAGTATTACTTGAACCGCTCGGGATGGAGAGTGTCACTTGGGGAGCGGATCCGCAGGGCATAACAGACGGCGGCAACGGCATAGTCATGACTGCGCGTGACGGAGCCCGTTTCGGGCAAATGTGCCTGCAAAATGGATCGTGGGAAGGCAGGCAGATAGTACCTGAAGAGTGGCTTAAGGAATCGACTTCTCCGAAAAACGGCGGCTACGGCGACGCAAACGGCTCGTACGGCTACCAGTGGTGGATACAAAGCTATAAGGGATATGATATGTACTACGCGTACGGCTTCGGGGGGCAGTACATTTTCGTAGTGCCAAAGCTGAATATGGTAAATGTAATTACAAGCAGCAATCCGGACCACAGCTACAGGGCGCGGGAATATTTTACGGAATATGTGCTTGACGCCGTGGAGTAATAAGACAGAGGTAAGACAGAGGGACGTTGCTTTTGTCTTGATAGGCAGACAAAAGCAGCGTCCCCCTGTCTTATATATGGGGTGAGGTGAAACTTATGCTAACATACAGAAATGCAAATAATAAAGATCTTAAGGAGATTAATAAAATATTTACCGAAGCGTTTCTTGATTATGAAATGTTTACCGCGTTTGAACCGGATCGAAAACGTCGCAGGGTTTTAGTGCAACATATGCAGACGCTTGGGATTATGACGGATATACGCAGGAGGCAATTGTTTGTTGCCGAGGATGAGGGGCGCATAGTTGCCGTAACAAGTATACATTTTCCCGATACTAAGCAGGCGGGTGTATTTGATTATATAAAAGAAGGAGCGCTCAGCGCGCTGATAAGATGCGGAGTCAGGAAAACGCTCGGATGGTTTGAGATGTACAGCGCCTGCGTAAAGCCTTGCGGTACAGTTGAAAAGCCGGTGTTTTATGTGGAAGATCTGGCAGTAAGACCGGGCTGCCAAGGGAAAGGCTACGGCAGCAGGGTTATTCAGGAGCTTTTGATACCTGTCGTAAGAAAAAAGGGCGGCGGAACGCTTACTCTCATAACAAATAACGAAAAAAATGCGGCATTTTACGAGAAGAACGGGTTTATATGCTTCTCAAAAGGAAGATATAAAAAAGGCCGCATCGATATCGGTAACTGGTGCTTCAAAATGAGGGTGCTGTAAATGTAATTACCCGATCAGCTTAAAATGCCTTTTCTAAACGTTACTATTCAGCGATAATATTAGTGTGTCAATGCTTTGTTTAGATGAAGTATGATAGCGGCAATAATAATGGTAAAAACGTGCAAAAAGGCAACCGACAAAACTGATGCTGCAAAACCCGGCAAAACAGATATTTCACCTCCGAAATATGAAATAATTGGAACAGGTCTCAGAGTATATTTCCCGGCACTTAAGAGTGCTCTTATAGATCAGCCTAAAGTGCCAAAGGTCCATAGTGCCAAGACGGATGGCACTTTGGATGACACTATGGCACTAAAGATAATTGAGATAATACGCAGTAAGCCCGATATTACTCTTGATCAATTATCAGCAGAGACCGGAATCGCCAGAAGAACATTGGTGAGATATATGAGTGGTATTAAAGATGCAGGTCGTATAGAGCGCATAGGAGGCAAACGTTATGGGCACTGGCAAATAAGTGAGTGAGAAAAAGTCAACAACGAAACAGATTTAGTCAACGCGGATCTCGGAAATGTTGATAATCTCGGGATCTTTGTTGACTAAAACAGGAAGCAATAATTTTGAAGTTAGTCAAAGATCAATAGTTTTTGTAGTATATGAGCAGATAGGGAGGCGAAAGTGAATGCGTATAGAAATCGGTCAATTTTAGTATACCGAATGCCGGGATGGTGTTTTATACAAGAAACTTTCGGACTACTCCAATATAACAGAATGGGAGATTCAGAACATTCTGGATTTTATTTGAGACAAGGGTGAGACAAGGAAGCGTCACTCTCAATACCTATACGCATCTGAAACTGGACGATGCAAAGGAAGAGATGTAGAAGCTGGCACTGAAGGCAGCAGATGCAGAAGAAGAGATGGAAAACCGAGATAAATCAGGAGCGAAGTTTGATGGTAAAAGTGTTATTCATCTGCCACGGTAGGAAAGTGCATAGGGGGTTCTAAAGCCAGTGTTTATGCGTGCTGTGGGGGTTATGTATAACTTTTTACTACTGTTTTACTACCACTTTTGCTTTACTTTTCTGAAAAATATAATACCGCTGAAATTTGAAAAAAAGCTACCATTTAGTAGCTATTTTTTTGTTGTGAGAAGCCTTTATCAAAGGGATAAAATCGTTGACAGTGGTATATTAAAAG
>CACZTL010000072.1 GCA_902784165.1 uncultured Lachnospiraceae bacterium
AAGACAAAAGCAGCGTCCCCGTGTCTTCCCCGTGTCTTCCAAAGGGACTGTCCCCGTTTTGACACACTTATTTACATCCTTGCCGCAATAACATCCTGCATATTATATAAGCCGGGTTCCTTGCCCGCCAGAAAAACGGCAGCTTCAAGCGCACCCTTGCCGAATACAGCCTTTGAGTAAGCTGTATGTTTTATAGTGATCACTTCATCCTCTCCGGCAAAGATCACCTCATGCTCACCGACTATAGTGCCTCCTCTGACAGCACTAAGTCCGATCTCCTTAGGCTCTCTTTTTTGTCTTACCTGACTTCTGTCATAGACGTAATAATGATCATCACCGGCAGTCGCCTTTAAGACATCAGCAAGCGCAAGCGCTGTACCGCTCGGAGCATCCAGCTTCTGATTATGATGCTTTTCTACAATCTCCATATCAAAGCCTGCCGGGGCAAGAACTCCTGTCGCTGCCTCAAGAAGTTTAAATAATGTGTTTATTCCGAGAGACATATTAGCTGAACGAAGAACAGATGTGGTTTTTGAAACCTCATCCACTCTTTTTATCTGTGCCTCATCGAGTCCGGTCGTGCATAAAACAAGCGGCATATGATTTTTTTCGCAATAATCTAAAAGTCCGTCTACCGCCTTTGCCGACGAGAAATCAATGATCACGTCAGCTTCTTCTGTACACTCATCAAGGCTTTTAAAAACCGGATAATCATTTTTTTGTTCACCTGTAAGATCTATGCCTGCGACGATACTTAAATCCTTCATAGACTCTGCCAGTCTTGTGATTGTCTGACCCATATGACCGTTGCAGCCGTGCATTATTATTTTTGTCATCCTAAACTCCTCGTAGTTATATAGTCATACTCATTCTGTGTCAGGCGGGGACAGTCCCTTTGTGTCACCCCTGACACAATATCATCATAAACCTCTCCAACTTATCACAATATCCCGTATGCCTTCATAGCTTCTTTAAGCTTCTCCTCCTTGGCAGGCGCCATAGGTGAAAGAGGCATACGCATGGTAGCGCCGCACTTACCCATAAGAGCAAGCGCATGCTTAACCGGGATAGGATTCACGTCGCTGAAAAGCGCATCTACAAGCGGCAGTGCATCAAACTGGAGCTGTCTTGCCTTCTCTGTATTTCCCGCCAGGAACTCTGCACAGATATCGTGAGTCTGCTTAGGCGCCACATTGGAAAGAACTGAAATAACTCCGATCGCACCGATGGACATAAGCGGAACTATAAGACCATCCTCACCGGAATACATGTCAATGCAGCCGTCTGCCATAGCCATAAGGTGACTTTCCTGCGCAAGATTACCAGTAGCGGCTTTGATAGCAACTATATTATCTATATCCTTAGCAAGCCTGAGAGATGTCTCCGGTAAAATGTTACATCCTGTTCTGCTGGGCACATTATAAAGAATGATCGGTGCATCCACAGCGGCGGCTATCGTCTTGTAATGCTCATAAAGTCCGTCCTGCGACGCCTTATTATAATAAGGCGTAACAAGAAGAAGCCCGTCTGCGCCGAGCTTGTCAGCCTCCGTAGAAAGATGAATAGCCTCCTGCGTAGAGTTAGAACCAGTTCCCGCAATAACAGGAACACGCTTTGAAGTGCGCTCGATAGCATACTTAATTACCTCGATATGCTCCTCATGTGAAAGCGTCGAAGACTCGCCTGTCGTTCCGCATGAAATGATTGCATCGGTACCGTTTTCTATCTGAAAATCTATAAGCTCGCCGTATGCGTCATAATCAACATCACCGTTCTCCTTCATGGGCGTTACTATCGCAACACCCGCTCCTGTAAATATAGCCATAATCTTCCTCCTTAAAATAAAACTTTATCAGAACTGTCATAATCTGACAGTCTGACACATAGCGTTAGCTTAAATCGTTATTGTTCATCGGTCAGCCATAGGATGCAGACCTTGATTATAAAAAACCCGCCGACAACACAGAGGTTTATCGACGGGTAAATATAAACAAAGAACAATATAAGTAGCTCTCCATCACCCGATGACAGTCGCAAGCCTGTTAAGCTTGCGCCCAGCAGACATATGCCGTATCATATGCCCGCTTCGGCACGACCGCCTTTCATCCGGGATCACCTGCAAACGGACATCCGCCGGATTACTCATCGGTCGCGCGACCTCTACTTTCTTATTCTCTGACTATAACAATTTTCTGATATTTAGTCAACCGTTGAAAGTGTGTCAAACGGGGACAGACCCTTTGTGTCAGGACTGACACAAAGGGTCTGTCCCCGTTTGACACACTTTCATTTATCACACATTTTATTTATTTCATCTGTTATATTATCCTTAAAAACTGCCAGCCTCTCCGACTCTGATCTTGCAAAATCATCAGTCATTGCAAACTCATAAAACTCATCCATAGGAATAAACTTATAGCTGTCAGTTTCCTCAGGCTCCAGAACTATAGGAATATCAACAGACTCAACAGGCGTAAGATACCCGTAATATACGCAGTGCCTTTTATCATCCGTATACTTATACAAAGGCGTAAGATCATCTGAGGTAACCTCAAGACCTGTCTCTTCTTTCAGCTCCCTGAGCGCACCTTCTATCTCGCTTTCACCTGCCAGAACCGAACCGCAGGTAACCTCCCATCTGTGAGGATGACTTTTTGCCTTAGATCTCTGTGTTATCAGTATTTTACCGTCAGGCGTAACGCAGTATATGCTTACCACCTTATGATACATCCCCTTGCCCAGGTGCATAGCATCCGCCCTCTCTATTGTCTTTCCCGAAGGCACTCCGTCGGCATCGCATATATCCCACTCCTCGGAAACCTGCGCAAGCTTCAGTGAATTACCGGTAAGATACACATTTCCGTCAACCTTTTCCACAATCTTTTCCCTGATATCAGAGATAAGACGCCGCCTGAAAGCCTTACAGCCGTTTTCATTCCAGTATTTTTTTGTATCAAACTTTATAACCTCATAAGAAGTTTCCAGAATATCCTTCTTATAACTGATTATAGGCTCTTCTCCGGGATGGAACACTAAGACGCAATCCTCATACTGATCCGCCTTAAGCTTATATTCCTTTGCAAACGTTTCCTTAAGCTCCTCATCCTTGATAAGCCTGATATGAGCATAATATCCGACAAGAAATGCAAAATAATCTATATCAAACTTATCCGCCCATGATTTATCGCTTACCATAAAAACGACCACAGGAAAATGTCTTCTTCCGCTGTATAAAAGATCATAAAGCTCATGAAGAGAATCCTTTTCAACAATCTCAACCGATTCCTTCATTTTCACGACATCACATATACCTATATTATCGCCTATCTCACCGTAAAATGCGGGACGTGAAAAAAGGCCTATCTCCGGATCCCTGTATTTTTCAACCGGTTCGGCAAATTTATTAGTAACTATAAAAATAAGCTTTCCGTCCTTTAATTCCACAGAAGCATTAGATATCCATATCCTGTTTGCCTCAAATGAGTCCGGATGAGTCGTCATTTCACTGAAATACATCTTCTCCGGGTCATATTTCAAAAGAATCCTGTAACCGGGTACCTCGTTATCATACGACACAGGCTCCTCCGGAAGATCGGGAAAGACCTCTCCGAGCCTTGACCTTACCCATGAATAGATATAATTAACACTCTTATCAAATCTTTCCCTGACAGGCATCTCTTTGTTGCATATCACAACTCCCGATGCAAATACCGGAAATGTACCGAGCGGCTTAAACGGTTCAAATTTCCTTCTCTTAGGCGCTCCGTTTTTTTGCTTATGATTTGCAAATATCTCAAAGATGCGCTCATCCTTTGGCCCAAGCTCATTTAAAATACGAACGGCCATATTTACACTGTGATTAACTGTAACATCTGAGTTTCTGTTCCAAAGATTTTCTATCAGAAGCGTCCTGTCTGACTTAAAGAAAAGCTTGGCAAGCTCAGTGTCATCATTAAAGCACTCGATAATTTCCGGCATCAGCGGCTCCGATGAAAACTTGATACGACAGTGACACCTGATCATATCCTCCCAGTTCCCGTCTTTATAATGCTGGTGACCGAGATCCTCTATAAGCTTAACAAGCGAATCATCGCACAGCTCAAGTGTAGCCAAAATCGAGTTCATTCTTCTGGAAAGATTTTCATTTTTTTCATTAAAGGCATTTCCTTTATAGTGAAGGTCGTGTTCTATCTCATGCCAGCCCTCAAAGGCGTTAGTGCGAACCTGCAGCTCAAAGGTATCATCAACATAATCCTTGAGTGCCGGGTTAACTATCATTTTACTCAGGTAATTGGGCAGCTTAAATGTACCGTTTATCTTCATGGCTCTGAACTCATAAACGGTAGTCTCGGTTGTTTCCCACATGCCCGGCTCACTGAAAAGCGAGTCAATCAACTTGCGTACTATAGCCATATCATCATCAAAATAAAGGATGATACGCACGCCTATAAGATCCTGAAGCTTTCTGTGCTCGTATTTTGAACAACGCGCTCCGTAATTTCTGCGTATCATCTTATCAACTATAGAATCCGCTTTCTTTACCCTGTAGGCAAGACGATAGTAAAGACCGGCTTTCTTAAGCTTCTCTTCTATGATCATGCACAGATCCTGCCTGACTATATGAGGCACATGTATAGCCTCTGCGTTTTCTTTTGTAAATAAAGGGTTTATTTTTTTTGTAGTATTTTCCATCTTCTTGTACTATATCCAAATAAAAAGTGTGTCAAACGGGGACAGTCCCTTTGTGTCAGAACTGACACAAAGGGACTGTCCCCGTTCGACACACTAACCTACATATACCTGCACAAAAATTCAACCATGATTCAAAGACAGTAAAGTAACAACTCCCACCGCAGCAAAAATAATCCCTGCCGCAATAAGAACCGGACCTATCGCGACTCTCTTTTTTCGTGCAGCAGCCGCTATCTGGATTATGATGCCTACCGCTATGCATATACCTGCCGGCACAAGCATCATAAGTAATAATACACTATCAACTCCGTACATTTAAAAGTTATCCTTTCTGAATAATCAAATAATATTGTAACGATTTTATCATCTCAAACAACGGGTGTCAAAAAAATATCTTGTTTTATCCTGCATTTATGCTATACTTCATAAGATATTCATAAATGCGGAGAAAATTATGTTTGCACATATATTCAGAACAGACGGCTTCGGCCCTGTTACTATAATAGGTATAGCTTTGGTAGTTATCTCATGCTTTTTTGCCATGAAACGCGCAAGGCGCTTTCTGCCGGGCGATTCCGGAAATGACGTCACCGGAGGTTCCGTTTCAAAAGGAAAGCCTACCGGAGCAGGTATCATATTTATAATCGCTTTTGATGTTTCTATCCTTTTGTTTACCCGTATTCATCCGGAGCTTTTTATTTATATGCTGCTTGTAAGCGCTGAGATGATATCGGGCTTTCTTGACGATAAGGCCGCTGTCGAATGGGGGCGACTTAAGAAAGGACTTTTTGACCTTGTAATCAGCATTTTATTTGCGATAACATATCTGGGCTTTAACCCGAACACCTTCAGGGTTGCCGTCAGCGGATTTACCGTCACCTTCCCCGTAGTGATATATTTTGTGCTTATAGTTGCGGTGTGCTGGTTTTCGATAAATGTAACAAACTGCGCAGACGGCGTGGATGGGCTTACGGGTACGCTTTCTATCGTAACTCTCCTTCCCATGCTTCTTATCATGATGGGATTTGAAATCGATCCGGCATACAGAAACGCCATTGTATTTATGCTTGCCGGCATACTCGTTTACCTGATGTTTAACGCCAATCCGAGCAAGCTTCTTATGGGGGATGCCGGGTCGCGCGCCATAGGACTTTTTATAGCCATGACTGCAGTAAAGACAAACCATCCGTTCCTTTATCTCCTGCTTGCTTTGGTACTCTTGCTCGACGGCGGGCTGGGACTTATAAAGATCACCATGATAAAGGCAACCAAGAATAAAGCATTCTTAAGTAATATAAGAACTCCGATTCATGATCACTGCAGGAAAGTTCTTAAGTGGTCTGACACACAGGTAGTTATCAGATTTGCCGCTGCGCAGGCTGTGATTGCATTTGGGGTTGTGTGTTACTTGCTTTAAAGTATGTTCAAACGCTATATATTGTGGTATAATGGCGCTCAATACATAAAAGGATACCTAATATTTAAATTACATGGAGAGATTTTGATATGGGCGATCTGGTTCAGGTTGATTTCAACACTATCAGGCCGGAAAGAAATGACACCGTTAAAGAAACAAAGCTTCACACTGCTGAAGATTCCCGTGCGCCGGTAATTTCCGAAAAAAAATACCGTAAGGAGCTTGAGGAACACATTTACAAAAAAACGATAAAAAGGTTAAGGCATGAGTTCCGCCGCAACAAAAATTATAAGAAAGAAAAGGCATATAAAACCTTTAAACGACTTTTTGACATCGCCGTTTCTGGGTCGAGTATAGCTCTTCTTTCCCCGTTTTTTGCGGCTTTAGCCGTTCTTATCATCCTAAGTGACGGAGGACAGCCTATATACAGCCAGGTTCGTCTCGGTGAACACGGAAAAAAGCTTCGTATATATAAGTTCAGAAGCATGCGTATAGATTCAGAAGACTTAGAAAAGCTGCTTACACCTAAACAGCTTGAGCAGTTTTATAAAGAATACAAGATTGATAACGATCCCCGTATCACAAAAATCGGGCGTTTCATAAGAAAAACAAGTATAGATGAGCTTCCCCAGTTGTTTAACATACTTGACGGTGATCTCTCTCTGATAGGTCCTCGTCCGATAGTAAAGGGGGAAGCGTCTAACTATACTGAAAAGCAACTAAAGAAGCTCTTAAGCGTAAAACCGGGGCTTACCGGCTACTGGCAGGCATACGCCAGAAACAAAGCTACATATGCAGACGGTCTCAGACAAAATATGGAGCTTTATTACGCTGAGCATAAAAGCGTTGGTCTGGATATGAAGGTATTTGCAAAAACAATCATTTCCGTTTTAAAGCAGGAGGGAGCCCAGTAAGTGAAACCATCAGATAAGCTGCAGATAATCATTGCATGTCATAAGGAGTGCGATGTACCCAAAGATCCGGCTTATCTCCCGCTGCATGTAGGCTGTGAGGGTAAACCCCCCATAGGTTTTGCGGGAGATAATTCAGGGGATAATATAAGCATAAAAAACCCGGTATATTGCGAGCTTACCGGGCTTTATTGGGCGTGGAAAAATCTTGACAGTGATTATTACGGACTGGTTCATTACAGACGCTTTCTTACCGTAAGGTCTAAAAGCTTTTGTAAGACACATCCACTTGATGAGTGTGTCCTTTCCGGAAAGAAAGCGATGAGTATTTTAAAAGACAAAAGAATTATTTTACCAAAACGACGCGAATACTACATCGAAAATCTTTATTCACATTACGCCCACACATTTGACGGAAGACATCTTAAGCTGACACGCCGGATCATAGCTGCGAATCATCCGGATTATCTTGATAGCTTTGACAGTATAATGAACTCAACCTCCGGCTATATGTTTAACATGTTTATCATGGAGCGCTCTCTTGCCGATGATTACTGCAGCTGGCTTTTTGATATCCTCTTTAAGCTTGAAAAGAAAATAGATACAACAGATCTGTCAGATTTTCAAATGCGTTATGCCGGTCGTGTGGCAGAGCGTCTTTTTAATGTCTGGCTTTTATACAATATCAGATCTCTTAAGATAAAATCATCTGATATAAGTGAAATTCCCTGGTTTTATACGGGAAAGGTTAATATGTTCAAAAAAGCAACTTCCTTTTTGGGCGCAAAGTTCTTCAATAAAAAATATGAGGAAAGTTTTTAATGCTTCCGCGTAAAAAAGATTTGAACAACTCCATATTTGAAAGTGTTTTTTTATTGATGTTCTCGGTTATCATCATTATGAACATACTCGGTTCATCACAGCTTAGTGAATGGAGCCGCTTCGGTCAGTTAAATACAATCGTTATGGGGGCTTCACTCGGGATAATCATAATAACTTTTTTTGTTTTTTCAAAAATCGGAAAAAGAGCTTTGATTGTCGGCGCCGTGATGATAATTCTTTGTCTGCTTATCAGAGCGCAAAGTGACCGCGGTAAAGAAATTATTTTCTTTACTGCCTTTGCTTTTTTCGGAGCCTTTGTTAACAGAGAACGCTTTATCAAGAGATATGTGATCATAGCAACTGTTACATGCCTTGCTATATACATAATCTACAGCCTGGGACTTTTTCCCGACATAGCAATAGGACGATCAGATGTAGACGTAAACCGTTTTTTTCTGGGTTTTAATTATACCAACTATCCTGCAAATTACCTGTTTCATATATGTATCGCCTACTTTTTCATTAAGAAGAGAGGAATTAATCTTTTTGAAACCGCAATTTTTTTAGGTCTTAACATATATATTTTTATACTGACGGATACACAGGGCGCTTACTATATGATGTACGGATTAATAGCCTTATTATGGATTATCAGGCTGTTGCCGTCCCTGTTTAAATATAGATATTTTAAAGTAATAACAACCTGGATCATGCCTGTCTGTGCAATAGGTATCGCTTTGCTTACCTACCTCTATTCTCCGGGCTCAAGTATAATGTCCGCACTTAACCGTATTCTTACATACAGGCTTTCTCTGGGAAAACAGGCAATGGACTTATACGGCGCAAAGCCTTTCGGCACTGTCACGGAATGGAAAACCAGTCTGGAATCGCGCGATGACGGTACATACTTTTATGTTGACGCCTCGTATCTGAATATAGCCTTTACCTTCGGTTTTATTATTCTCATTTTCATAATAATAGGATATATGATACTCGGACGGCAAAAACACAAGGAGCGAAATTATAATGCATGTGCTGCTTTGATATTCCTTGCATTACATTCCGTAACAGAGGAACGACTGTTTGATCCGCATTTTACACCTTTTGTGATCTTTTTAGGAGCAATATACATATACAAAGGCAGAATACCCTCATACGAAAACACAGGAGACGATCTCATGGAAAACTATCAAAAAAACGAAAGGGAAATACGTGTCAGAACACTTGCCTGGCGGGTGCTTAAAAAATGGTATATTATTCTTATAGTAGCCGGAATAATCGGCGCTCTTGCCACAGGCTACCGGATTATGAGAAACAACTCAAATACCGGTGACGCGACCGAGGTAGCGCTTGCCCAGCAGGAATACGAAAAAAAGCTTGCTGAGTATAACAGAAATCAGGAAACCTACAAGCAAACGATATCCGACATGGAGGAAACATTACAGTCGAAGCTTGATTATCTTTCGGAATCCGAGCTGATAAAAATCGATCCGAATAAAGAACAGCTTGCAAGCGTACGTATGTATTTCACATCCGACGGCTTTTCCGGTGCGGAAGCCGAAACCGATTATACCGCCAACAAGATAATCGACTATTACAGTTCTTTTCTGACTTCAGGCATTGATTATACCGGACTTTCCGAAGAACTCGGAGTTGAGCCCGTTTACCTTCAGGAGCTTGTCTCAAACGGCAAGGACTATGCTACTGCAAGCTTTACGATAAATGCCAAAAGCAACGACCCTGAGCGATCCCGTGAGATTCTTGAATACGTTATCGCGCAGACCGATGCGCTTTATGATCCGGCGCGCACTGCTTTCGGTAATTTTGATGTTCAGGCAGATACTATCCGTGTAAATGAAACAATAGACAACACTCTGCAAAATACGATAAACACAAAGGCAAATGAGATTAAAAACCTTGAGGCCTCTCTTAAACAGATAAAGCAGTCGCTTGAAAAGCTTGACAGACCCGCCGCTCCCGCTATCATAGGTCGTTCGGCAGCCATAAAAGACGCGCTTATGTTCGGAGCAAAAGCATTTGCAGCCGGTATAGGCGCTATGATCATACTCATGGCACTTATCATCATAGGCCGCAGAAGAGTTCTCTCCGCCGATGAGTTAAACAAGACCTATAACTTAAAAGAGGTTGCAGTAATTAAAAATACCGGTGATGATCTCACTGCCAAGTATGATATAGCATCGGAAAATATAAAGCGCTATTCGGGAGATGCCGAAAATATCCTGTTTGTAGGAGATGCTCCTGAAAAGCTAACATTTAACCTTATGAGTGAGGTTCAGGAAAGACTTAAAGATAAGACTATAGACCGCGTAGTTAAGATAGACGAAAGCAGGGAAACTCTTGATAAGCTTAAAAACTCCGACGCCGTTGTATTTGTGGAGAAGGTCGGACGTTCAAGCTACAAGCTTATGGATAAGAATTTTGATTATATCGCAAACTGGGGGAAGAAGATCATCGGCAGTGTTGTTTTTTAAATTTTTAAGGAGAATGTATTGGCACATAAAGTTCGTTCAGTCAAATATAATTTTCTGATGAATTTCATACTTACAGCCTCAGGATTTATTTTCCCTCTTATTACATTTCCATATGTATCAAGAGTTCTTCTTGAGACAGGAAACGGTAAGGTAGCATTTGTGACCGCGTATGTAAACTACTTTCTCATGGTAGCACAGCTCGGCGTGCCTACCTACGGTATCAGAGCCTGCGCGCGCGTAAGAGACGATAAGGAACAGCTGTCTAAAACCTACCAGGAGCTTATGTTTATAAATCTTTGCATGACTCTTGTGGTAACCGGTGTGTATTTTATCACCCTATTTACGGTTCCTCAGCTGTTTGAAGACCGCACTATGTTCATGATCAACTCAGCTACATTATTCCTTACCTTCATAGGATCAAACTGGCTGTTTCAGGCTCTTGAACAGTATGATTACATAACTGTGCGGAGTCTGATATTTAAGGTTATCTCTGTAGTGCTTATGTTCATTCTGGTGCGACAGGCTGATGACTATGTAATATACAGCGCCATAACTATGTTTGCTGCTGTCGGGTCCAATGTTTTGAATTTCTTCAGAGCTCGGCGTTACGTCACTCTGAAAAGATTTGAACGTTACGACCTTAAGCGTCATATGAAGCCAATAATGACGCTGTTTGCCCAAAGCCTTGCCATATCCATCTACACCAATCTTGACACTATCATGCTCGGATTTATGAAGGATGATGCACAGGTAGGTTATTATAACGCCGCAACTAGAGTAAAGGTCGTTCTGGTAAGTCTTGTAACATCACTGGGAAATGTCTTGCTGCCCCGCATGTCGTACTATGTCAAGCAGGGTATGAAAAAGGACTTTTCTAAGATAATGATAAAGGCCTTAAATTTCGCCCTTTTCATATCTATCCCCCTTGGGTTGTTCTTTTTCATCACCTCGGGTGAGTGTCTGAGAGTCATCGCCGGTGCAAGATATGAGCCCGCCACCCTTACCATGGCTTTGCTCTCGCTGACCATCATACCGATAGGAATAACCAATGTACTTGGTATACAGGTACTCACGCCTCTCGAGGATGAAAAGCATGTTATGCTCTCGGTTGTAGCAGGTGCGGTTACGGACTTTGTTCTTAACTGGGCATTTATCCCCGCATTTGGCGCAACAGGCGCTGCCGCTTCGACGCTTATAGCCGAAGTCGTAGTGCTTATCATGCAGATGCGCTATGCCCGCGATATAACGCGGCCTGTTAAGCGCTACATAAAAGTACCGAAGTATGTCGTTACCGGGATTTGTGCGGCAGTTCCGACATATTTTATCCATCTGATACCGTTTCCGTTTGCGATAATAAATGTAATTATAGAAGTGATTGTCTTCTTCGGCATATATCTCGGTATTTTATACATAACAAAAGACCGGATGCTTGTAAGCACCATAGGCGCTGCAAAATCCAAGATCCGGTCTAAAACACAAAAGAGCAAAGACTGATTACAGTCTTAACTCCGCTCTTTCTATCGCTTTCTTCATAAAGGCGCCGTTTCGCACGGCTTCTGAGAAGGGAGCGATATTTTTTTTCATCTCTTCATAATCCTTATTACTTAAAGCCTTAACCTTTTCATCTATCTCATAAAGGTCATTAATAGTTATTCCGACATTATACCGTTTAACAAAGCCTGCCAAAGCTGCCTCTCCCCATATGATCACGGGAATTCCTGCCGCCAGGTAAAGCGAGAATTTCACGGGATTATCTATCCTTAAATAATCTCCCCAGTTGCCCGAACATGACTGAATAGAATTACCGTCCCATACAAGGCCGAAGCTTCCCTCTATCTTTCCGGGCATGTGCTCTGCGGCAAAATTCCCCATATACTCGGCATCCATGCATGTAATCCTGTCTTCATCCACACCGGTGCCGTAAATCCTAAACTTCGCAGCCGGCTTAGCCTCATCCGAATATATAAACGAGAGCTTTTTTTCCTCATCGTGATTAAAATTCCCGGTGATAACGACAGGAGCATCCTTTTTAAATCTGGAACTGCCCTTGTCGTTACCATCGGTAAGATAATCAAACAGACGGATATTTATCATCTTTTTATCGTCAAATCCGGAAGCAAGCAAAAGCTTCTTCATACGTGTATTCTGAACTATGAGCTGGTTAAAAAACGAAAGCGAGTGTGTATCCTCATAATAATACCAGTTCTTTATCAGCTTTCCCTCTTCCGAATCCCTGTACGAATCCAGATCATGAATGATTGCTATAAGATATGCACCCTTCATCTTAAGCCATAAAAGCACATTCATAAAAAGTGTATAGTTAAGCGGCGGATACTGTATAAGGACTATATCACCGGACTTTACGACCGAGAGCTTTTCCATCCATATCTTAAAATTCTTAGCCGTAGATATCCCTTTTCTTGCCTTTTCCTTAAGCTCCGACTCCCCCTCTATCTCGGTGAAATCCTCTGAAGGTATATGTACAGGTCTATATCCGACGCCGTCAAGCACCTTCCTGATATCCTGCCTGCATTTTAAAAGCGTATTAAACTCATCAATATCGGGTGTCTTTTCGTAAACGTAATACTTCATAATATCACTCCTGCCCAAATGCTTTTAACGACTCTTCCCTTTGCTTAAGACGATCCTGCTCCCTTGTCCTGCGGTCTCTTATTTCCTTTACCCCTCTGTTATCCGAGAGCATAAACGTCCTGACTGCATAATACCTTCCGTCATCGGTCGTCTTGATCCTGAATTTCCCGGTTATCTTCCCATGCTCCTTACAGGAAAACGCTGCGTAATAGTTTCTCCCGTTATCACAGAACCAATTAACCAGCCGCCGCATATTGGCATCGCACAGAAAACACCTCGTACTCTTCAAAAAACGATTATCGGTCACTTCTTCTTTCGTTTTATAACCGGCCGAAACATACTGCTGGATATCCTCCTCCGTAAGGCATATCTCCTCTGCTTCAGTTTCAGGAATACAGAAGGTATCAATACTGTAGTGTGTTCTTACAAGATAAGGGTCAAGCTTTGCAAATGTGAGCGCCGTATACTGGGCATCGTACAAAGCTCTGTGATACGACTTACCCTTCGGTATCTCAAGAGCATCCACCGCTACCGAAAGACTGACACACTTTACCCCGTCTAAGAACTGTTCCGAATATATCCTTTGCGCATCAACATATAAAAGAGGCTTATCAAAATCATGAGAGATACCGAAATATCGCATATTCCTCTGAAGCTGCAGCAGATCGGAATCACCCCATGTAACAAACACCGGATCCTCGCCGCACCATTCAAAAAACTCTTCGCACGCTTCCTGAAACATCTTTCCTTTCATAAGGTCGCGCATACTGATAGGAAGTAGCTTTTCAACAGCCCTGTGCATCTTAAGATACACCTGCGGCTTAATAAGCCTGTCAAAAGACGATATGATCTTCATACTGTCATTAAGCTTAACGGCACCGATCTCAATAATTTCAAACGGCAGCGCCCCGTACTGATTTTTAATTACCCGACCCGTAGAGGACTGATTCCACTCAAGGTCAAATACTATATAATTCATATCAGCTGTTTAAGAGTCACGCACGTTTAAAATCCACGATCCTCCTTTTATGTCCTTTCTGCATAATAGTTGCTGTAATGTGCAAAACGCACACGCTCTTATTATAAAAAAAAAACAGTTGATTTGCAACTTTTTTGTTTGATACACACCCCTTGACACGTAACAAAAATACATTTATAAATATGTAATATGAAAATAACACATAACCGCAAAAACAAAACAACCAACGTAAAAGAGCTGGCTATATGCGCACTGTTCACGGCCATAGCTCTTATTTTTTCATACATAGAAAGCCTGCTGCCCATACCCTTCCCCGTGCCCGGGATGCGTCTGGGCTTTGCCAATATCGCCATACTCGCCGTACTTTACCTTTACGGCGTAAGAGACGCCTTTATCGTAAATTTAATAAGGATAGTCCTTTCCTCATTACTCTTCGGCAATATAAACAGCTTTTTCTTCAGTATAGCAGGAGGCATGGTAAGTCTTGCAGTCATGTGCCTTCTTAAGCGTTTCGGAAAATTAAATATAATAACTGTAAGCGCCGTCGGAGGGGTTGTACACAACATAGTACAGGTACTCATATCAATATGGGTGCTGGGAAGTGTCGCTATAGGATATCTGTTGCCTGTATTTATCATACTCGGTCTTGTAACCGGAATTATATGCGGAATAGTTGCAAATATATTTCTTAAGCACATAAAAATAAGAGGTGATGGATGAGAGTGTGTCAAATGGGGACAGTCCCGTTGTGTCAATTCTGACACAAAGGGACTGTCCCCATTTGACACACTCACCCCCACTGCGAGTTATACAGCTCCGCATAAAATCCGCCCTTCTCCAGCAGTTCCTTGTGCGTACCCTGCTCAACTATATCGCCATTCTCCATAACCAAAATCAGATCGGCGTTGCGTATGGTAGAGAGCCTGTGAGCTATAACAAAGCTCGTGCGGCCCTGCATAAGGTTATCCATCGCCTCCTGTATCTGTATCTCGGTTCTCGTATCCACAGACGAAGTAGCCTCATCAAGGATAAGCATATTCCTGTCGGAAAGGATAGCGCGCGCGATGGTAAGCAGCTGCTTCTGCCCCAGGGAGACATTGGTAGCCTCTTCATTCAAGACCATATCATAGCCGCCGGGAAGCGTCTCAATAAAGTTATGCGCTCTTGCGGCCTTCGCAGCCTCGATAACCTCCTCGTCCGAGGCATCAGGGCGGCCGTAACGGATATTTTCCATGATAGTGCCGTTAAAAAGCCAGGTATCCTGTAGCACCATTGCAAAGCTCTTACGCACATCCTCACGGTTCATTCGCTTAAGATCAACGCCATCGATAAGGATACGTCCGCTGTTTACATCATAAAACCTCATAAGAAGCTTAACAATGGTCGTCTTTCCGGCGCCGGTAGGCCCGACTATAGCGACCTTCTGCTTAGGAAATGCGGTAAATGTAACATCCTTCAATACAATATGCTCCGGATCATATCCGAAATAAACCTCCTCAAAATCCACTCTTCCGGGGTGATCCTCAGGCAGACTTACAGGCTCTTCAACATGAAGCTCCTCCTCTTCCTCCAAAAAGTCAAACACCCTCTCAGCGGCAGCCGCCATAGACTGAAGCTGGTTAACAACCTGCGCAAATTGCTGAAGCGGTTGGGAAAAGCTTCGCACATACTGAATAAAAGCCTGTATATCACCGATGCTTATTATACCGCCTGCCGCAAGCAAGCCTCCCGAAATCGCAACAGCCACGTAACCGAGGTTACTTATAGCGATCATGATCGGCTGCATAAGACCTGATAAAAACTGCGACTTCCAGGCAGACTTATACAGCGCCTTATTTTCTTCATTAAACTTATTTATCTCAGCCTTTTCCCTGTTAAAAGCCTGCACTACCAGATGCCCGCCGATAGTTTCCTCCACCTGACCGTTTATCGAACCAAGTCTTGACTGCTGGTCCTTAAAGTACACCTGCGATCTTTTTACCGTAAATGCGATAAGACCGGCAGAAACCGGCAGCATGATAACCGCGATAAGCGTCATAATCGGTGAAATGGTAAGCATCATGATAAGTGTACCGACCACAGATGCAATCGACTGGACTATAGTGGTAAATGTCTGCGAAAGCGAAGTACCTATCGTATCGACATCATTTGTCACCGTCGAGAGCACATCACCCGTAGCCTTGCTCTCAAAATAACCGAGCGGCATACGGTTTATCTTTTGGGATATATCCTGCCGCAGACTGAAAGCTATCTTCTGTGTCACCATAGCCATGATGAGACTCTGGAGCATCATAAAAATAGCACCTATCGTGTACAGGATTATAACGATTATAAGTATCCTTCCTATAGCCTGAAAATCAATACCGCCGTTACCGGAAACCTTTTTCATGATTCCCTCGGCAAGTATCGTGGTAGCCCTTCCCATACGCTTAGGTCCAAGCACAAAAAATACGGCGCCCGCGCCTGCACAAGCCATAGCAATGATAAGAGCAAGGACATATTTATTCATATATTTAAGAAGGCGCCCGATGGAGCCCTTAAAATCCTTAGCCTTTTCGCCGCTTCCGCCGCCGTAAGGATTTCCGAAGCCGCCCCGTTTAGAATTAGGTCTTTCACCGGCCATTACGCAAGCACCTCCTTTCCGTATAACTCCTCGGCCGTCATCTGCGACTCCGCTATCTCACGGTATGTCGCGCAGCCGGAAAGAAGCTCCCCGTGTGTTCCGATACCTGCTATATGCCCGTTTTCCATTACAATTATCTGATCCGCATCGATAATAGTACTGACCCTCTGGGCTACAATGATTATAGTAGAATCGCCCACATTTTCCTTAAGAGCTGCACGAAGTTTCCTGTCAGTCTTAAGGTCAAGCGCCGAAAAGCTGTCATCAAACACATAAACCTTAGGATGCTTAGCAAGCGCCCTAGCTATAGAAAGCCTCTGGTTCTGACCTCCGGAAACATTGGATCCTCCCTGAGATATGGGACTGTGATACCCTTTCTCCTTGGCCTCTATAAAATCCTCGGCCTGTGCGATCCGCGCCGCGTTTGCCACATCCTCATCTGTAGCGCTTTCATTTCCGTAGGTTATATTGGACCGGATATCACCCGAAAAAAGGATTCTCTTCTGAGGCACATAGCCTATATTGCTTCTAAGAGACGCCATATCAATATCCCTCAGATCAATCCCGTCAAATGTAATACTGCCTTCAGTTACGTCATAAAGCCTTGGTATAAGCTGAACAATCGTAGACTTGCCGCACCCCGTCGCGCCGATAATAGCCGTCGTTTTTCCCGCTTCCGCTTTAAATGTAATATCCTCGAGCACCTTTCCGTCGGCGCCGGGATACGCAAAGCTCACATCCTTAAACTCCACATCGCCCCTAACTGAAGAAAGCTTCTTAGCATTTTCCTTATTCTTAACGGAGCTTTCGGTCTTTATTACCTCGTCCACACGGTTAGCGGCAACGGCAGCTCGCGGAACCATAACAGCCATAACTGTGAGCATAACAAAAGACATGATGATCTGCATAGCATACTGGATAAAAGCAGTCATCTGACCGACTCTCATCATGCCGGCATCGATTCGCTGCGATCCCACCCACACGATCAGCGCGCTCACGCCAAACATCACGAACATAAATGCAGGCAGCATAAAGGAAATAGCACGGTTGATAAAAAGCTGAACCTTATAAAGATCGTAGCTCGCATCGGAAAAACGCTTCTCTTCTTTTTTTTCAGTTCCAAATGCCCTTATTACCGGAAGACCCGTTATTATTTCACGGGTGACCCTGTTTACATTGTCAACAATTTTTTGGACTGTCTTAAACTTAGGCATAACCAGGGTAAACAAAAAAATGATGATGCCTATGATACAAAGTATGGCAAGACCTATCACCCACCACATATCGGCGCCGGTGCTTGCCACGCGCACAACTCCACCGATCGCCATAATAGGCGAAAACAGCATGATACGAAGCGCCATAACCGTAGTCATCTGAATCTGCTGGATATCATTAGTGGTGCGCGTAATAAGGGATGCACTGGAAAATTTCTCTATCTCTGCATTTGAAAACTGCATGACCCTGCTGTAAATTTTTTCACGCATATCACGACCGACGCCGGCGCCTACCTTAGAAGAGAGCAAGGAAACAATGATCATCGCCGCAGCCATAATCGCGGCGATAAGGATCATCATACCACCCGTACTCCACAGATATCCCTGCTGCTTTGCGGTAATATCAACACCTGCCATTTCTTCCATGTTTTTTGCATATACCGCGCCCATGCTTTTGCGTATATTCTCGCCGCCCATGACGTCGATCTGCTCCTGCATACGGGTCTTTACATTTTCCAAATCTGTAACAGACATGGCGCCGCTCTGACTCATCTGTGCAAATACAGGTCTCAGATCAGCAGGATACTCAGTAATACCGAGTGCTTCAGGCGTTACACCTGCCATAGACGGATCACCTTCATCCGCCATCTGCTTCAGGAGCTGATTTAGCGAGTCCTCGGTTACGGAAGAAAACTGACTGTCAAGGATCAGTGACATGGATAATGCCTCATCAAGTCTGTCAAGACCTTCCTCATCATGCTCCTTTAATTCGTATATATTGCCGTTTTGGGTATAAGAGCTCTCCCATAATTCTTTTTCTTTTTCATCCATGAATATTTCGGCATTATAAAACTCGTCCCGGGTTATTTTTTCCGGAACGGTGTACTGAATACCATATGCCTGTATGCCCGTATCGATAATCTTTGAGGTATAGTCCGGAAGCCTTAAGTCACACATTGCCTGAATGAACAAAAGACCCGTGATTATCAAGATCACAAACCAGTACGGACGCAGGGTTTTTAACCATCTGCCCATTGTGTTTTTTCCTTACTTCGTATGTTTTATTACAATTTGTCACCTTGCAGCAGATATGACGGGATCGTTTGCACTTATGCTCACTGTAGCGGTACTAAGTTCGCAAAATCCCGTCACATCTGTGCAAGTGTGACAAATTGTTTTTACACTATATGCAGTGTGTAAATGTTTGTAAAATAACTAAACATAAATACTAACATTTATAAAACATGATGTCAAAAAAATAAGGGCTTTTTTGTGCCCTTGTACACATATATCCAACATTGTATAAGTTAAATCTTTATATCACTCAATAAGGAGGACAGTTTCTGCGTCGGCAGGTAATCAGAGTGGTAACTGTGTCCACATTATTTGCTATTTCCAATGATAACTCTGTCCGACTGAGTATTCTGTGGAAAACCTGTGTCAATCTTCAGAATAATACACATAGTCTTTTTTGCGCTCTGCCGGCTCCGGCGCAGGTACATTGGCATAACCGAGAGCAAGATGACCTATGCCTTCAAGATTCATATTATCTATGCCTATAGCTTTAAGCAAGATCTTTCCTTCCTCGCTGTCAAACTCCTCCTTAGCCCTGTGTATCCAACAGCTCGCAAGCCCCAAATCCTCTGCGGCAAGCATCATATTTCCCATAACAAGGCTTCCGTCATATACGTAAGTCGGTACGTTCTTATCGGCAAGAACGATAAGTATGACCGGCGCACCGAAAAACGGATCGAAGTCTTCTTTTCCGAGGATTTTTGCATTCATTTCCCTCAGCTTGCGCTTTACATATGAATTTGTAACATAAACGATAACCGGCGACTGGGCTCCCCGCCCCGTAGGTGCCCAGGTGCCGGCCTCTATAACCTGATCCACAAGCTCCTCGGGCAAAGTCTGCTGCTTGAAATTGCGGCAGCTCCTTCTGTTTTTGATTACATCAAGAGTTTCACTCATTTTATTCTCCTTTATACTTTGGCGTTTTAAGTGTGTCAGGTGGGTACGGCTCATGATATCACTGTACCTGTCTTCCCATCGATGGCGGCCTTGGCGCACTCAAGTGAAGATATGAGCGCCTTTGATCCGTGCTTCTCCTCAAGGAAACGAATACAGGCCTCCACCTTAGGAAGCATACTTCCCTTAGCGAAATGTCCTTCTTTTATGTATCTCTTTGCCTCAGCAACAGACATTTGGTCAAGCTCCCGCTGAGCAGGCGTGTTATAATCCAGACAAACCTTCTCAACAGCGGTAAGAATCATAAGAATATCCGCATCCAATTCCTTCGCCAGAAGAGCTGCAGATTTATCCTTATCGATAACAGCCATCACACCGCGAGGTCCTTCGGATGTTTCCACGACAGGGATACCTCCGCCGCCCACAGTGATGACGACCTCCCCGGCGCTCACAAGACGCTTTACCGTCTCAATTTCCACAATCCTTTTCGGTTCGGGAGACGCAACCACCTGACGGTATCCCCTTCCCGCGTCCTCTGTAAATGTCGCGCCATTGGAAGCTGCGATAAGATCTGCCTCCTCCTTGGTATAAAATCTTCCCACAGGCTTAGTAGGATTTTTAAAGGCTGGGTCCTTCTCATCCACGATAACCTGGGTCACCACAGTCGAAACCGGTCTGTCCATTTTCCTGAGCCTAAGCTCATAACCGATTGCCTGCTGAAGATGATACCCGATATAGCCCTGCGACATCGCCCCACATTCAGGATACGGCATAAGAGGTATTTTTTCATCCTCGCCGGCCGCTATAGACATCGCCAAATGTATCATCCCCACCTGAGGACCGTTGCCGTGAACGACGGTCACCTCATTGCCGGGTTCGATAAGATCTACTATCGCGCGGGATGTGTTTTTTATCAGCTCCAGTTGTTTTTGCGGTGTATTTCCGAGGGCGTTTCCGCCTAAAGCAAGAACTATTTTACTCATATGCTTCTCCTTATTTATATGTATCATGAGGTAGTGTGTCAGATGGGGACAGACCAAGTGTGTCCCCATCTGACACA
>CACZTL010000073.1 GCA_902784165.1 uncultured Lachnospiraceae bacterium
AATACTGACACAAAGGGACTGTCCCCGTTTGACACACTTTTGGAAAAAAATCAGTCAAGATAATGCTCATATCTTTCGATAGCAGCTTTCATGCTTTCAATACCCGGCGCTCCGGCTGTATTACGGCTGTTTACACACGTTTCTAAGCTTATCGCGTCATAAATATCGTCATTAAAAACATCTGAAAAGCTCTTAAACTCGTCCATGGACAAGTCGTCTATGGCGATATTTTTTTCTATGCAGTAAAGCACCATGCGTCCGATAATGCCGTGAGCATCCCTAAAGGGTACACCGTTCTTAACAAGATAATCAGCAGCGTCTGTCGCATTGGTAAAGCCTTTTTTAGCGCTGTCTGCCATGCGGTCTTTATTGAATTTCATGGTTTCAAGCATTCCGGTAAAAAGAATGATACAGTCCCGCACGGTATCAAGGGCGTCAAAGGCCTGCTCCTTATCCTCCTGGGAATCTTTATTATATGCAAGAGGCAGCCCTTTCATGGTTGTCAGAAGAGATATAAGAGCACCGTAAACACGTCCTGTTTTGCCGCGGACAAGCTCTGCTATATCCGGATTTTTCTTTTGAGGCATGATGGAGCTTCCTGTGCTGTACGCATCGTCAATTTCTATAAATCCGTATTCATTAGAATTCCATATACAGATCTCCTCGGAAAAACGACTCAGATGCATAGAAATGATAGAAAGATCATTTAAAAACTCTATCAGGAAATCTCTGTCGGAAACGGAATCCATGCTGTTTCCCGTAGGGCATCTGAAACCAAGCTCGGAAGCGGTGAAGTCTCTGTCAAGCGGATAAGTAGTTCCCGCAAGAGCACCCGAACCAAGCGGACATTCATTCATACGTTCCCTGCAATCGGAAAGTCTGCCGCAATCACGTATGAACATTTCAAAATAAGCTGACAGATGGTGAGCGAGCGTAACTGGCTGAGCCTTTTGTAAATGTGTAAAGCCGGGCATATATGTGCTTGTGTGTTGCTTTATCATATCAAGAAGAACAGTCTGGAGATCCTTTAAAAGACCGGAGAGGATATCACACTGTTCGCGGAAATACATACGTGTATCAACAGCTACCTGGTCGTTCCTGCTGCGCCCCGTATGAAGCTTTTTTCCCGTATCACCTATTCGTGAAATAAGTGTTGCTTCAACAAAGGAATGAATATCCTCGTATTCATCTGTTATTTCAAGATCTCCTGAATCTATTTCATTTTTTATCTTCTTAAGCTCATTTACTATCTTGTCAGATGATTCTTTATCAATAATGCCCTGCTTTCCGAGCATAGCTGCGTGAGCGATGCTTCCGGTAATATCCTGGGCATACATACGCTTATCAAAAGAAATTGAAGCGTTAAAATCATTAACCAGCTTGTCTGTTTCCTTTGTAAAGCGACCGCCCCATAGTTTTAAACTCATGATGAACTCCTTTTTTCATATCTTTTATATTTCTGAAAATAACCGCTTACCGGTATCTTTTTTTTCTTTTAGCGGAAATAAATATAAGTATACACAAAATCCCCAAACTTACAAGACTTACGATAATTCCCTCCCTGAGGTATTTCGGGAAGAAATTCAGCTCAACCTCATGCTCGCCGGCAGTTACATCAACTCTTAAAAAAGCATCCAGGCTTTTTTTCAGAGGCTGCTTAACCCCGTCGACTGTAACTGTCCATCCGTCGTCATAGGGAATCGTAAAAGTATAAGCACCGTCTGTCATACAGGAGAAAGTGCCCTTCAGATGAGTGTCGGAAACGCTTGAAAGCTTTATTCCGGTTTCCTGAAGAGTTGTTATGCCCCTAATGAATTTGTCTGTGTTCAACACATAGCACTTGCATGTGAAATTTACCTCTGAGGAAAGAGTTATTATATCTCCTTCATTTACATAACCGACATCAACAACATGATTGTGTGATTTAAGATCTTTATATTCCTTAGCGTCCTTGTCATTTACAGCTACCGATATGCTTTCGGGAACCTCTGCGTGGCACACAACGTAGAGGTGACCCGAAGATTTTACAGCATGTGTATAAAGTTTATCCTCCTCAAATTTATCCTCAAGATCAAGAAGATTGGGAATTCCGACTGCATCCTCAAAAAACATATTTTGGAAATGCAGCGAATCCCTGATAAAGGCGGCTTTGTCAGTTTGTGTATCAGCAGCCGTAAAGGGAAGCATAAATCCTAAGGGAAGAGTGTACTTGTTTTTTATTATGCAAAATCTTTCTTCACTGTACACTATATCCTGCAAAGGCGAATCGGCAGGGACGTCATCCTTAATGATCATATATTTATCGTTAAGAAGCGAATCTGTCAGATGAGTACCTCCGAGCCTTTGATAAGAGTTCATAGCTGCTTTGGAGCCCATTTGCCTGTAAAGCACCGAAACGCCTGAAGGTGAAGTGGAAGAGAAGGTATTAACTGATCTGTATCCGTACCAGGCGCCATCATTAGCGGTTCTTGCATCCTTTTGATCTATGCGGTAAAACAGTTCTTCTTCATCTTTCGTGACCTCGGCTATCGCGGTGCTGAAGGGATCATCATTTTTTCTGTATTCCGTATAATTTACCAGAGAAAGTGAGGTGTCGCAAAAATGGAGGCCGCACTCAAAAAGCATAAGCACCCCTAAAGCTGATGTTACAAAATAAGTATTAAACAGCTTAGGCTTTCTTGAGAAGAATAAAAGTAAAATGTAAGCGGCGATAAAAGCGGCGTTCCAAAGTATATGTATCAGTGAATAACTAAACGTTTCACTGTCTGCAACCGTTTTTTCACCGTTAAACATCAGATACATTATAACCAGATAAGCCGCAGAAAGCTCTGCCGAAATCAGTATCTGACCGAAACTGAGTTTTTCTCTGTTTTTTATCACCTCATAGCTAAATGTCAGTAAAAAGAATATATATATAAATGACTGGCGCGCCGGCAGGCAGTTAGGAAAATGAAAACCGTGCCATATATATTCAGGAATATTAAACATAAATGAGAACAGGAATATTCCCGTAAGCAACCCGAAAATAATCTTTCTTCTGACTGTTATTCTTTTTGTCATAAAGAAAAGAGGTATCAGAGGAATGATAAACACAGAGCAGTATATATTGGGAAAATGCTCAAGCCAAGTATAAGACGGTGAAAATGTCATATGGCGTGCGATCATCTGCAGGAAGGAGTGATACGCCTTCAGCGTGGTAGGGAAGGTCGAGTCCGATGACGCTGATTGGGAAAAAGCATACACCTCCGGCAGCAACAGCACTGCGGATAATCCTACAGCCAAAACGATACTGCCTGCATATATAGCTATTACTAAGGGTATGTGGCGTTTCTTTTCAAGGTATCCGCCGATAAAAACTATCAGCAGAAAGTAGATCGAACCACCGAAAATAACCATGATAGCTATGTAGTAGTTAAAAATAACAGACAGGCCGAGTGAGATGATAAAAAGAAACGGTCTTTTTTTCTTAACAAGAACCTCTATGCCGAGTATAACCAGCGGGAAAACGGCAATCACGTCAAGCCACATAATATTCCAGGCATATGCGGCTATATATCCTGACATGGCATAAAAAACAGACCAAACGCATATCAGTATATGCTTGTCGTTATAATGCTTAGATAAATAAAGCGTGAAAAAGAATGAAGCGCACATCATCTTAATGACAATAAAGGCATTCATAAGAGGCGCGATCATCGAATGAGGGAAAAGACCTATCAGAAAATTCAAGGGACTCGAAAGGTAGTACGCAAAAAGAGCCGTGAAATTTGTACCCAGTCCCGTATCCCATGAATAAAGGAGACTTCCGCCTTCTCTTAACTTGTACCAAAGCTCTGATAAAAAAGGACAGTATTGATGATACATATCGGACGGCAGGTATACATACTGACCGAAAGGTGAAAGTCCTTTTATCGCAAAAAGTATCAAAAAAACAGCCAGCACAAGTGCGGGGGAAATAAAAAAAATGTAGTTTCCGGAAAATTTTTGTTGCCTGTAAGATCTTCTGCGTATATTAATTTGAAGCATTTTAAAAATAACCTTATTTAATTTATGAGTTAAGCCATTGACATACAATCATGATTCTACAACAAATTTTTATATGCGTAAAGTCAAAAAACTCTTGTATTTGACCCGGCTTTAATATAGAATACAATCTATATGCTGCAAGGGGGAACTTAAAAAACGGAGAATACTAATTCGTTTTTTAAGGAGCACATTTTGAAAAAGAAAAATTTATATATTAAAGGTCGTATCTTAAAACCTTTTATAATAGCCGGATTTGTTATAATTGCAGGTGTTGCGGCTTTATTTTCATCAGGTAAGGAAGATGAAAACAGTAACGATATTGTTATAAGTCATGATGTCGATATAGCAGAAAGCAAGGATTCGCAGCCGCAAAGCTCAGATTCTGTGGCAGTGAGCGAAACAACCGAAAGCAGCGAAGCTTGTGCAGTTCTTAAACCTGTTGTATACATATGCGGGGAGGTTCATACGCCCGGACTCTATACTTGTGAGCCCGATACAAGGATTGCTGATGTGGTCGTTATGGCAGGCGGACTCACTCCTGAAGCTGATGATACCTGTGTAAATATGGCTGCAAAGGTCTCCGATGCTCAACAGATAGTAATAACCCGAAAGGGTGAACAGACAGATGCCGGTGCTGCCGGTTTGGACAGCTCATCAGGTGCGGCATCGGGAAATACACAAGCATCCGGCTTGGTAAATATAAATACAGCCGACGAGGCTGCTTTAAAAACGCTTCCCGGGATCGGTGAGCAGAAGGCTAAGGCTATCATAACTTACAGGCAAAACGGCGGTACATTTTCAAAGCCTGAAGATATAATGAATGTTTCCGGAATAAAGGACGGAGCATTTAGTAAGATAAAGGATCTTATAACTGTATGATTAGGAGATAAGGACATATGGCAGTAAAAGTATTGGTTGTGGATGATGAAAAGATCATAGTAAAGGGACTTACATTTTCACTGGCACAGGACGGGATGGAGGTCAGCGCGGCTTACGACGGAGAAGAAGCCCTGAATATGGCTAAGGAGACCGCTTTTGACATCATACTTCTTGACCTGATGCTTCCGAAGATGGACGGACTTCAGGTTTGCCAGGAAATAAGAGAGTTTTCGGATGTTCCCATAATCATGCTCACGGCCAAAGGTGAGGATATGGATAAAATCATGGGTCTGGAATACGGCGCCGATGATTATATTACAAAGCCTTATAACATACTTGAGCTTAAAGCGCGTATCAAGGCTATATTAAGAAGAAACCAGAAGGAAGCTAAGCCGGCGGAAGATCTAAGCGTTCTTGTATTTAAGGAAATGCGTATAGATACTGAGAGTCGCAGTCTTTACATAGAGGATAAAGAGGTCAACCTTACTGCAAGGGAGTTTAATCTCCTTGAGCTTATGGCTAAGCATCCCGGAAAGGTATACAGCAGAGAAGCGCTTCTTAAGGAGGCTTGGGGTTCAAAATTCCCCGGTGATGAGAGAACCGTAGACGTTCATATCAGACGTCTCAGAGAAAAGATAGAAGAAAACCCGGCTAACCCGCGTTATGTACATACAAAGTGGGGAATAGGATACTACTTCCATGTCTGATAAAAAGGGAAGTAAGGAAAAAGGCGCATTTGCGCGATTGCTCTCAGGGATCAAAAGATTTTTTAAGAGCTTTTCTTTTATTATGTTCGTTTACCTTATGGTATTTACCATAGTGCCGGTTACAGTGATGAATCTTCTGGATAAGTACTATTTCGGCAATATCATTCAGGATACAGAGCTGACAAGTATGCAGACACAGGCGGCGGTGCTTACGGATGATGTACGAAATCATGAAAGTATGTCTGATGCCATGTCTGCCGGCGTGTATAATAATTATTCATATTTTGCTTCAGTTAATGAAATCAGAATCAGAGTCATAGATAATAATTTCAGGATACTGCATGATACCTACGGATTCGACAGGGGAAAGACCATAATAAACGAAAGTGTTGTAAGGGTTGCGGAAGGCTCCGGCGGTGTTTCGCGATACGTAAACAACAATCAGCTTATAGAAAGCGCAGTTCCGCTGGTAAGCAGTAAAGGCAGTGTGCTTGGTACACTCTTACTTTCTAAAAACGTATCAAATTTAAATACGTCGTTAAGAAATGTAAACGGTTATTCCAATCTTATAACAGTAGCCGCGGTTCTTGTTATGGCCATATTTGCCGCGTTTCTTTCAAAACGCTTTAATAACCGTTATATCTACATAAACAGCTCGATAAATGAGATTGCTGGCGGACAGACCGATAAAAGGTTCAGAACCTCTTCGTATACGGAGTATAATGATATACTCGGCGGCTTTAACGAGATTCTTGATAATGCCAAAGAGCTTGATGAATCAAGGGAGGAGTTCGTTTCAAATGTTTCGCATGAGCTTAAAACCCCTATGACATCTATGAAGATCCTGGCGGATTCACTGCTCGCAGATCCCAATACGCCGGTAGAACTTTACAGAGAATTCATGTCGGATATCACAAAAGAGATAGACAGGGAAAATGAGATAATAGAGGATCTGTTATCTCTTGTCCGTATGGATAAAGCGGTTACGGCGCTCAACATTTCCACTGTGAATGTTAATGAACTGGTTGAAAATGTTATGAAAAAGCTCACACCCATAGCAAATCGAAAGCTGATAGAGCTTGTGTTTGAGCAGATCAGACCTGTTGAAGCTCAGATAGATGAGGTGAAATTTACCCAGGTAGTGACAAATCTTGTGGAGAATGCCATAAAATACAACAAAGACGGCGGATATGTTCATGTATCGTTAAATGCAGATTATGAGTCATTTTATCTAAAAGTTGAAGATAACGGTATCGGTATCCCCGAGGAAAGCCAGAAAAACGTATTTCAGCGTTTCTACAGGGTTGACAAGGCAAGATCGCGTGAAACGGGCGGTACGGGACTCGGGCTGTCTATAGTGAAGTCAATCGTGCTTATGCATGGTGGGCAGATAAGATTGTATTCGGAACCGGAAAATGAACAGGGTGAAAACGGAATGACAGTATTTATCGTAAAGATCCCTCTTAAAAATAAATAACCAAGTGTATCAACAGGGTACAGTCCCCGTTGACACACTCTATAAAAATGAGACTGAAACAAACTTAAAAAATTGTAATCATCATGAAAAAAGCAAGCAGAAACAAAAAAAGAATAAAGTCTCTCGCAGCATTGCTTACTGCCTCTGTCCTTATTGCAGGATGTTCCGGTGCCGGTGCGGCAGGCAGTTACCGGGTGTATTATACATACGGTAACGGCTCCGGTCTTACATTTGAAAATGTCAGACCGGCTGCGGCAGGCGGAGAAGCCCTCCTTTATGAGCTTATTGAGGCGATGAGCTCTCCCAAAAAGACAGACAGTCTTGTCGTTATAAAACCGAATAATGTAGAGGTAACGGGAGTCCGGATAGAAGGCGACAAAGCAGTAATTTCATATAATAATGAGTACACCGCCATGGATAGCATAACGGAAATTTTTTACAGAACTGCCGTAATAAAGACTATATGTCAGATGAAAGAGATAAATAAGGTTGATTTTGAGATAGATGGTAATATAATAGAACTTGCAGACGGTATTAAGCTTTCTGATATGGAGAGCGCACAGTACATAGATGATAATGACTCGGCAATCGCAGGCACAGACTGGACGGTAGTAGATCTTTATTACACTAATGAAAACGGTGATAAGCTGATAAAAGTTAAGCGAAACGTGGCTTATAACTCGGATGTTTCTCTGGAAAGTATTATTGTTTCAAAGCTTATATCGGGTCCCGTTGAGACCGGACTTTATCCTGTGCTGCCGGAAAATACAGAGGTTTTGGGCGTAACAGTAACAAACAGAACCTGTTACGTGAATTTTAACGAAGCATTTGCAACAGGTCTTGTAAATGCAAGCGGGGATCTCCCGATATATGCGGTTGTAAACTCTCTTTGTGAGAGAGAAGGAATCGAGAGTGTCAGGATCATGATAAACGGAAGATCCGATGTTATGTTTCATGAGCTGACGTCGCTTGATAATGATTTTGTTTATGATTCTTCGTATGTTGAAGGAGATATAGTTTAAGCTAATTTAAAAAATAACTAAAAAAGGGGGGAGGACATGAGACGTCCGTTTGTTTGGATGGCCGTCCCGGTATGCCTTTACAGTGCGTTCGGGGCGGTTTTTCGCATTAATTTCTTTATTCTTTTAATAATTTCTTTGATCATTTTTTCAATGATCATTTCAAAAACTAAAACTGAATACAAAAAGCATTTTTTTATCTTTTTGAGTATTTTTTGTGTTTTTTCAATAATTTGCATAGGCATTAATTCACGGGAAAATACGCTGGTAAAAGAAGTCGGAACCGGGGGGACACAAGCTATAGTCACCGGAAGTGTTAAAAAGGTAAATGTTTATGATGAGCGTATGTATGTGCAGCTTTCTTCCGTAGATGTACAGGCAGGAAATGAGCGTTCACATCTGAAGGGGGTTCTTCTTAAGGCACCCCTTGCGGAAGTTGGTATCGGTGATGAAGTGACAGCGAAGGGTAAGCTTAGCGAATTTGAAAAGGCACGAAATGAAGGAAACTTTGATCCGGAAAGCTATTACAGATCTATAGGGATAGAGGCGGTGGCAGATACAAAGCAGCAGGTTTCAGTAAGAAAGACAGGCAATCTTTTTTTTAGGGCTGCAGATACCGTAAGGAGGCACTTTAAGGAGTCTTTTGAGATATGTACTCCCGGTCATAAGGGAGAGTTGTCTTCAATCATTATAGGTGATAAAAGCGACCTTGATGAAGAGGTAAAGGATCTGTATAGTGAAAACGGAATTGCGCATATTCTTGCTATAAGCGGTCTGCATATTTCTTTTGCGGGACTCGGACTGTATAAGATTCTCAGGAAAACCGGACTTTCAGTGGGCGCTTGTACTGTTTTGGCAGGTGTATGCGTAATAGGGTATGTAGTACTTACCGGCAGCAGCATATCGGCTTGGAGAGCTTGTATTATGTTTTTATTTGCGGCTGCTGCGGACGTGTTCGGTAGAAGCTATGATGCGCTTACGGCGCTTAGCATACAGGCGATAGTCACTCTGCTTATCACGCCGGGAGCCATACAAGGAGCTTCTTTTATAATGTCATATACTGCGGTGTTGTCGATAATCATTTCAAATGAAGCCTTTGGAAATGTTCTGTACAGGTTAAAGGGGAATCTTACTATACTGAGGGTTCTTTTTTCGGATATTATAAGCTCTGTTTTTATATTTTTGCTAATGTTTCCGGTGAATCTTTATTTTTATCATTCGGTACCGGTGTACAGTGTTTTTCTTAACATGCTTATACTGCCTCTCTCGACTATACTTATGCCTCTTGGAATTGCTGCAGGTATATTCGGGAAAATATGTCCTCCGGTCGGAGTGTTTTTTGCGGGCGGGGCGGAAAGGATTTTGGATTTCTATACATTTGCATGCAATACCTTCAGTAATCTGCCGTTTAATCATATAACTCCGGGCACACCGGGAGTAGTTGCGTGTATTATGTTTTTTTCTGCTTTTGTGTGGTGGTTCGTTTTGTGGAAGTTTCATTTTGAAGAGGGGCTTAAAGAACGTATCAGCGATCCGGCAGGACGTGTACAGGACGTGTTTGCTTTTTTTAAGAGCAGAGTAAGGCTGATGGCAATATCGGCAGTGCCGTTTTTTGTAACATTTGCAGTGATGCTAAAACCTAAAAAGGATTGCTTTTATATAAGCATGATAGATGTGGGACAGGGGGATTGTATCCTTGTTCATACCGAATCCGGGAAAAACCTTTTGTTTGACGGCGGAAGTACTGATGTAAAAAATGTATATAAAAACAGGATAAAGCCGTTTTTGGAGTCAAGAGGCATATGCAGGATAGATGTGCTATCGGTAAGTCATACAGATGCAGACCATGTAAACGGACTTACTGAGTTGCTTAAAGAAAGTGATGAAAGAGATAAAAACAGAGGAAATATAAAGGTGGGAGCACTTTTGCTTCCTTGTATTGATGATACTCTTAAGGATGAGTTCTATATTGAATTACAAAAGCTTGCCATGGAGAAAAGAATTGAGACAGGGTATGCTAAAGAAGGCGTTTCTATTTCAGGTGAAGGCTTTGCTATGGAGTGTTTAAGCCCTGATGAAAATGCGTACTCAAAAGATAAAAATGAGTTAAGCGCGGTTTTTAAGCTGACTACTGATAATATCAGTATATTATTTACGGGCGATATGACAGAAGAGAGCGAAAGGCTTCTTTTGAATAAGGGAGAAGATGTAAACGCGGATATACTAAAAACTGCGCATCACGGATCAAATTACTCAAGTTGCGAAGAGTTTATTGAAGCAGTCTCGCCGGGGCTTTGTATCATATCCTGTGGGGTAAGTAACCGCTACGGGCATCCCGGATCGGAAACGATGGAGAGATTTGATGAAAGAGGAATACCGACCGTGGTGACAAGTGAAAGAGGGCAGATATTCATCGAGAAGACCGGCAACGGAATTAAGGTCAGGACGATGCTTATACAGTGACGCGCTATTCACGCTTCTTTTTGTTTTGCGTATGAAAAAAACACCTGCCTGTTTAATCAGGTAGATTCTTTCTCTTAAACGATTATTATTTCCCTTATTATTGGTGAATATTTAAGGCGAAGTTGCACGCTTTAAGGGAATTCTATTCCTTGTTCTTTGCTATCTTTGCCTCGAGAGATATATACTTGCCGACATAGAAGCCGCTTCGATAGAGAAGCAGTGTTGTCAGCAGCCTGCTCATGCGCCCGTTCCCGTCATTAAAGGGATGAATACAGAGGAAGCGGATATTGCCAAGATTGTTGGAACACCGGCATCATATGTGAACAAGCTGATTCGTAGAGATGAAGGGATAGTGAATAATACCTTTGTAAAAATGCTTAAAGCACCGGGGTACGATATTGAACTTCATTATGTGAAAAGGGAAGAATGATTTTTGAGATGCCAAAATGGTATCTCAAAGGATGAAGGCGCAGAATGAAATAATCCTGATTGACGGATATGTTGATGTAGATACGCTGAACATTTTGGCAAAGAAGAATACCGGCGTTGATGTGAAGATTTTTACATATGCGAGCGCAAGGCTGACTAATACAGATGCCGCATATTTCAATGCACAGTATCCAACGCTGACGGTGAAGAAGACGCAGGTATTCCATGACAGGTTCATTATTCTGGACGAAAAAACTGCATACCATATAGGCGCCTACATAAAGGATGCAGGGAAGAAGTGCTTTGGCATTTCATTACTAGAAGACTCTGGGCTGGTAACGGATCTGTTAAATCGGTTGAAGACGGTGTGACGGGTGAGTTTATCATCTGCTTCAAAGGAAGTGAGAGGGCATGAAGTACTATAAGAAATTATAACTAAAGGCTAGTAGAGAGTGAATTCTGCGGAACGGAGCAGAAAAAGAGGATATCATTGAACTCGGAACAGAAAAGCTCTCCATTACAGCCGACCCCAGAGCAGACGGCATGGTAAAGGCACGGAGCGGTGACACAACAAACACCACGGTTTATACCAACTGGTATAAGTACGTCTTTGAAATGACCACAAAGGCGTCTTAAAGGGGGTGACGTGAAGTGCTAACAAAAGAGATAGAGATAAGCGGAAAGAAGGTAAAATTCAGATCTTCCGCAACGATACCGAGGCTGTATCGGTTTAAGTTTAAGTGAGATATATTTAAGGACTTAAGTAAGCTTGAGAAAGCATACACAAAGGCACAGAACGAGGACTTTGCGATAGAGGTCTTGGAGCTGTTTGAAAACGCGGCTTACATCATGGCTTATCACTCAGACAACTCAATACCGAAAACAATGCAGGAGTGGCTTGACAGTTTGAGATGTTTAGCATTTACGAAGTCCTGCCGGAGATCCTTGCTCTGTGTGGAGAGAAAATCATGACGGAGGTAGAGTCTAAAAAAAAGTTACACGAACTGAACGTGAAATGACGACTCCGCTTTTTTTACTCCGGTGCTTTGAAATAGGTATCGGGGTAAAAGATTTAGACGAGCTGACCATAGGTCTTATACTGGATGTATGGAGGGAAAGGGCTAATGATTCGGTTGAATACAGGAAAGTTGCTACTCAGGAAGATTTTGATAAATTATGATTGTATATTGATTGTCAATGTTTTATAATAGTGATGTAATTTAAAACTCAATATACAGGAGGATTCTGACATGAAGAAAAAGCTTATTTTTGGACTGGCGATGATAGGTGCTTCTGTAGCAGTATTGGGGGGATGTGGTGGATTGGGTGGTAGCACAATTGAAAGCGAAACAGCTACTACAATAAATTCTGAAACTGTAAACACTGAAGCCACAACTGCGGATAATGTAAATTCAAGCGTGAATGGAGATAAAGTTGCTTCGTTTTCATATATCAATACTAATACGAGTGGGAAACCAGAGGAATTATGGGAGCTAACTATCAATAATGCTACAGAGACAGATTCTTTACCTGCTTTTGAAAAGAAATATGAATATACTGATGCAGAAGGTGAAAAAGAAACTACTATAAGCACAGTATATACTCCTGAAGAGGGAAAAAAAATAATACTGTTAGACTTAAATATGAAAAACAAAGGAAAGAGGCAACAATCCTTTTGTACGATAGATTTTGATTATGAGCTTATACTAAAATATGATAATTACTATGAATTTCCTGTATATTCTGGTGGTATTAATTATAATGATAAAGGCGAAGTAGAAGTCACCACAGTGTATTTTGCGGATGGTGCAAAAACAGAGCTTTTTGGTATGCCTCAGTCAGGTATATCTGTGGATGTTCTTAGCGAAGGAAATATAAAAGCATTGTTTGAAGTTCCAAATGAAGTTGTAAATAACAAGGATAAACCATTATCTTTTCAAATTTTAGATAAGCAAAATAATAAAAAGGTTCTTTTAGATATTAGCTTGAGATAAGCTAAAAAAATTTCCATCAAATCCCCCCCCCACACCACAGGAGGTGCTTTTTTATTAACAAGAAAGCGAGGTGAGAGCATAGATGGCAAACAGAATAAAAGGTATCACGGTCGAGATTGGCGGCGACACAACATGACTGGATAAAGCTCTAAAAAACGTCAACACAAATAACCGAAACACGCAGGCGCTGCTAAAGGACGTGAATCGTTTGCTTAAGCTCGACCCTACGAATACCACGCTTCTTGCGCAGAAGCAGAAGCTGCTTAAAGACGCTATTGCAGAGACGAAGGCGAAATTTGACACTCTTAAAGAGGCACAAAGACAAGCAAAGCAACAGTTTGAGAGCGGTACACTTGGGAAAGAAAAGTACGATGCGCTTCAGAGGCAGATCACACAAACAGAAAATGATTTAAAAAAGCTTCAACAGGAAGCGCATAAGTCATCTGACGCACTGGTGAAGCTCTCAAACACAGGTGATAAGCTTATCATGATAGGAAAGATAAGTACAGGGATAGGCAGTGTGATGAAGATAGGCTCAAGCCTTATCGGTGTCTTTATCAAGGTCGCAGGAGCATTTACAGGCACGGCATAAGCGGTGCATGGAACTGGGTAAAAGAAAAGACAAGTAACGCTTGGAATGCCGTTAAGGAAAAGACCACCTCTACATGAAACAGCGTAAAGCAGACGGTTGAGGGCAAGAGCGAAAATATGAAGACCACAGCCGGAGCTCAGGAAAAATATGGACAGCGGTGAGTTTGATGTAGTTTTAAATTGTAAGCCTCAGAGGTTTTTAACTTCCGGGGATAAGACCATTACATTTACAGGAGACGGGAGTATCATCAATCCTACTTATTTTTCGTCAAAGCCTTTGATACGAGTATATGGCACAGGATTTCTCACGGTCGGTGGCAGAACGGTAGAGATAACAAAATGCTCCACATATACAGACTTTGATTGCGATTTAGAAGAAGCGTACAAAGCCAGTGCAAGTTGCAATGGGAATATAAAGGTGACGGACTTCCCTGTGTTCCCGTCCGGGGAGTACGGGTATAACTCTTGGTGAAGGGATAACAAAAATAATCGTCACTCCGAGGTGGTATGTGGTATAAGAGGGGTACCGGATAACCGTAGATATTATTATTTTAAGAAAGCAAAAGTAATTGTTTACTATGAGCTAAATATCAGCTATAATAGGTTAGCTTACGCGAACTAATGACGAGGTTAGGTGTACGATGGTAAAATCAGTTGTGTTTATGGTAATGAGCTTTGCAAGTTTATGTATATCGGTATTAACTATAATTTATTGGGGACTTGTTAGAGATGAGGCTTCATATCTTCTTCCTGACCCGGATATTATAGGCGATTTACAATGGGTAGCACTATTATTATCTTTTGTAATGATGATAGTATCTATAGTTTTTTTCTTAATATCTTTAAAAGGAAAAGGACTTAATTTAGGATTTAAAGTTTTTACAGCCATTGCTTGCATAGGTATGCTAATCTTTTCTATAACAACAGCCGGCATATCTGTTAAAGAAAAAAGAGATTTAAATATTAATATTCATAACTTTATGTAATTACGAGGACGCAAAACAAGCGTCCTTTTTTATTGGGAGAAAACATGAAACCTATTTTATTTGATGTAAATGAAAAGAATTTCACAACAAGCGGACTGGGGCGATTATCTGACGCAATATCCTGCACTGTAAAAGGTGTTAAGTGCAGCGGTGATATTTTTTTATATCTCAAACGAGGGAATATCCATCATGGAAAACGCAGGCAGGTGGGGCTTCCCATACCAAAGAAACTGCGTGACGTGCTTGCACAGCTCCACACAAAGGAGGGAAAAAATGAAAAGGAAACTGACAAGTAGGAAGTTTTGGACGTGCGTAGCGGGGTTTGTAACTCCGCTGCTTTTAACTTTCGGTGTATCGGCAGAGACCACGTCAAGGATTGTGGGGCTGATACTTGCCGGAGCTTCACTTATTGTTTACACGATTAGTGAAAGCGTGTTAGATGCCGAAAGCATTATGACAAACGGAACTACAGATGTGTATGAAAAGGAGGAGGGATAAATATGTTTTATGATGATTTTATTAAGAAATATGCAGGAAAGGCAACAGACTATGACGGTGCATACAAAGCGCAGTGCGTGGACTTAATCGAAGCCTACTTGCATGACGGTTGGGGTATTAACCCCGGTGCATGGGGCAATGCCCATGCGTACTATGACAACTTCAACGCTCACCCGGAGCTTACAAAGAACTTCACGAGGATTGCAAACACACCTGACCTTGTACCGCTCAAAGGCGACATCGTTGTATGGAATAAGGGCACGGGTTTTCCTTACGGGCATGTTGCTATTGCGACTGGAGAGGGTAACGTAAACTGGTTCACATCTTACGATCAGAACTGGACGGGTAGGAACGATGCCTGCGCCAAGATAAGACACAACTACAATATGGTCGCAGGTGTTCTTCGTCCGAAGGATAGGAGCAAGGTTACAGGAGCAGGTGCTACGAGTGGTAAAGTTACAGGCGCACCTAACAAGACTTGTAAATGGAAGGGCAAGGTAACGGCTTCTGTGCTTAATGTCAGAACGTGGGCTGGCACTGAGTATAACAGATTTATGGTTATCGGTAATGGTAAGGAAGTAGAGGTCTGCGACACCGTTAAGGCAAGAAACGGTGAGGCATGGTATTATGTGAAAGTAAACGGCAAATACGGATTTGTTTGTGGGAAGTATATAAGGTGATGTATAGATAGGAGAGTGTGGACACCTCTGTGAAGGTTATTCGAAGTGAATAAGCTTCATGGGGGGTGTTTTTTTAATTTGAAAATGTAAGTATTGTTATATAAGTAGCACGATTTTAAAATGGTAAGAAAATATGAACAGTCTGTTAAAATTTTTAAAAGAAGAATACAAAA
>CACZTL010000074.1 GCA_902784165.1 uncultured Lachnospiraceae bacterium
AAGCCTCTCAGCCCTCTTATTCAGGGGGTTGAGAGGCTTTTATAGTTTGAAAAGAAATGTTGCTAAATTCACTCCTTTTTGCGATGTGAGTTTTTATATGCAATATAAGGGGTGCAAAAAAGGATGAACGAGGAGAAAAGATATGGATGCGATAAAGATATCCGATAGAAAAAATTGAAACAGCTATTGATCTCTGTGGCTTTTGACGGTTGAGGATATAGCAAAAAATGAAAAGAAGCGTGTTGAGGACGTTATGCCGGAATTTGTTTGTTCTGAAACAGGTAAGATATTATATGATGCCGAGGCAAGGCTGTGGTGGTCTTCCCCTATGGAAAATTCTGACATGTACATGTCAGAAAAAGAAAGGAACCATCTTGTGAGCGGCAATTCGTGAGTTTATTGTGAAAAGTGTTGTATTTGCGACGGTTGATGCTTGATTTTTTATATGTAATGTTATATACATATTTAAGTTACATTTTAAATAAGAAGAAAATTTTTTTCGGGAGTAGTAAAGAATGATACGTACAATAATCAACGGCGCCTGTATGTCGCTTGCCGACAGCGTGCCCGGTGTGTCGGGAGGTACTGTTGCATTTATCATGGGCTTTTATGATAAATTCATAAAGAGTACCAATGATATCTTCTACGCCAGAGGAGAGGAGAGGAAAAAGGCTATCTTCTACCTGATAAAGCTCGGTATAGGCTGGGCTATAGGTATGATAGCGTCTGTTCTTATCCTGACGGCTGTATTTGAAAAACGCATATATGTGGTCAGCTCTTTGTTCTTCGGATTTATTATCGCGTCCATACCGCTTCTTATTAAAGAAGAAAGAAAGTCATTTCGACCAAGCGTACCGGCTATTATATGCCTTTTTGCCGGGATAGCGGGAGTTGTGGCGATCACTATCCTAAGTAAGATGAACTTTTCAACCGGTATTAATTTCGGGCTGTCTAATCTTAATATAGGGTTGATCATTTACATTTTCATAGGCGGGGTCGTTTCGACATCAGCGATGTTCCTTCCGGGTCTTTCCGGATCTACTATACTCTTGGTTTTGGGGCTGTATATTCCCGTTATGAAAGCGGGTAGAGAGCTTTTGTCCTTTAATCTTGATGTTTTTCCGGGACTGCTTATATTCCTGGGCGGAATTATCGTGGGCGCTCTGAGTATCGTTAAGGTAATACAGTTTATCCTTGCGAGATTCAGGTCGCAGACCATGTATCTGATCATGGGACTTATGATAGGTTCTCTTTATTCTATCGTTATGGGTCCGACGACGCTTGAGAATCCGCAGACACACCTGACTATCGGCACTTTTAACTGGATAGCTTTTGCGATAGGTGTCGGACTTATCGGCGTGCTTGCTCTTGCCGGAAGGAAGAAAGAGGAAGAGGTAGGAAAGACACAGGCTGAGGCAGAAGCAGAAGCCGAGGCGCGTGTTAAGGGTGCAAGACAGAATGCAGGAGCTCAATCAGCTGTTTCGCCTGAGGACGAACCTGTCGGAGCTGTGTATACACAGGCTGAAGGTGAAGAGCAAAACTGGAATGTGCGGCGTTCGAGAGGCCGGAATAAAAAAACGTGATATAAGAAATGGGGAGAGCGGTTATGGAAGATGATTGCTCTTCTTTTTGGTTTATGTGGTAATACATTTGAGGTGAAATATGAAAAAGGGAAGAAATAAAATAGTTATAGTGGGTGCAGGAAACGTCGGTCAGGCTATCGCCTATACTCTTATGGTGCGGCGCCAGGCAGAGGACATAGTGCTTATTGACGTGGATAAAGAGAGAGCCGAAAGCGCAGCGAAGAATATTGCGCACGGCACAGGATTTTTCAGTCAGGTGTGGGTGCGCGCAGGAGATTATACGGAATGCGAGGGCGCCGATATGATCATCCTGACCGCGGGAGTCGGAAGAAAGGCGGGTCAGTCGCGTCTTGAGCTTGCCGAGGTGAATGCAGGCATAATAAAAGAGATAACGGCAAGTATAATGAAATAAAGCAAGAATCCGCTTATCCTGGTTGTTTCCAACCCTGCGGATCTTATGACGGCATTTGTGCTTAAGGAGTCAGGACTTCACAGAGGGCGTGTTATAGGAAGCGGAACCTCGCTTGATACAGCACGGTTCAGATATCTAATAAGCGAGGCTTTTGAGCTGGATGTAGCGGACGTCAGCGCTTATGTTCTTGGTGGGCACGGCGACAGTCAGGTGCTTGTATGGAGCGGCGTAACTATCGGCGGTATACCGCTTGATATTTACGAGGAGCAGATGGAAAAAAGCTTGAAGGGCTGCGATAGAGGAGCACACGAAAAAAGGCGGCGCCGAGATTATAGCAGGAAAGGGTGCTACATTTTACGGCGTCGCCATGGCTGTATCTGATATTGTTGAAAATGTGTTATACATCAGGGGAGGGATATTCCCCGTCGCCCATATGCTTGATACACGCTTCGGTGACTGGGCGGGCGTGGTGCTTGTCTATGCCTTGTATACTCGACAATAAGGGGGTAGCAAAGACGCTTAACCTGCCTCTTAACGAAGAAGAGAAATAGCAGATGTATGCTTCGGTTAAGGTTATAAAGGAATTCCAGGAAGCGCTGGGGGTTTAGAACCTGAAATCTCTTCTGTCGGAATTTTGTATCGCTTCTATATTTTCTTCAGCAATATGTCTAACCTTATCCTTAGGTATCTTTTTAAGCTCGGCTTCTATCATTTCGAAGCCGGCTTTTTTTGTTTTCTCATCAGAATAGTCGGTAAGATATTCCGCAAGCGTCATAAGCGCATTCGGATGGCAGCAGTTTATTATCTGACCGGTTTTGCAAAGCGACATGAAGCGGTCTCCGGTGCGTCCTTCGCGGTAGCAGGCTGTACAGAATGAAGGGATATGGCCGTTATCCATAAGCCATGCCACTACCTCGTCAAGGGTTCTTTGGTCAGAAACATCAAACTGCTCGGTGTCATGCGGTCTTTCTTCCTCGGAGTATCCGCCTACGCTTGTTCTTGAAGCGCCTGATATCTGTGAAATGCCGACTTTGAGCATATCACCTCTAACCTTTTCATTTTCCCTGGTGGAAATGATCATGCCGGTATAGGGAACTGCAAGTCTTATACAGGCTGCGATCTTTAAAAATGTTTCATCGGGGATAGAGTTGTCGAAGTCGTCCGGATTTATGTCATCCGCAGGCTTAACTCTGGGTACGCTTATGGTATGCGGACCAACACCGTGAACGGCCTCTAAATGCTCTGCGTGCATGAGCAGTCCCGCAAATTCATACATATATCCTTCAAGTCCGAATAAGACTCCTAAGCCCACATCATCTATGCCGCCTTCCATGGCTCTGTCCATAGCTTCGGTATGATAGTCATAGTTGTGCTTGGGGCCGGTGGGATGAAGCTTTTCGTAAGCTTCTTTGTTATAGGTCTCCTGAAACAGGATATAGGTGCCGATCTCGTGCTCGGCAAGCTTTCGGTAATTCTCGACCGTTGTTGCGGCGATATTTACATTTACACGGCGAATAGCGCCGTTTTTGTGTTTAATACTGTAAATGGTATCGATACTTTCAAGAACGTAATCGATGGGGTTGTTTACCGGATCCTCGCCGCACTCAAGTGCAAGACGCTTATGCCCCATATCCTGGAGCGCGATTACTTCCCGTCGGATTTCATCCTGAGTAAGCTTTTTGCGGGGGATCGTTGTGTTTTTTGCATGGTACGGACAGTAGAGGCAACCGTTTATACAGTAGTTTGAGAGATAAAGCGGCGCAAACAAAACAATACGGTTGCCGTAAAATGCAAGCTTGATCTCTTCTGCAATTTCATATATTTTTTTTGTTATTTCGGGATCCTCGCACGCCAAAAGAACGGATGCTTCTCTGTGGGTAAGCCCGGAACAGACGCAGCCGTTTCCCTTTTTTACGGGACGAGCCTTTTCCAGGATGGAATTAATAAGCTCGTAGTCGTTCTTATGCTCCTGTGCATATTCAAGCGTTGCAAGGATTTCGGCGTGATTGATGAATTCATCCGCCTTAAGTGATTTAGGATCGTAAACAGACATAATATACTCCTTTCTTACCGGTCAGATTTCTCTTCCCGCATCAGATCAGTGTTTTACTTGTTTCTTTGTAAATGTGATGATATAGAAGCGGGGGGTGGTAAGTCAAGAGTAACGTGGTGTATTTATGTGTATTTTAACACTTAAGTTTTAAAGGTCTGAGAAAGCAGTCTTTACCTTTACGCCTTCAAGATTACCGATCTTTCCGGATATAGCGGATATGGTGGCCTGCGGAGCGTCTAAGGCAACGCTTATTATGTTTACGCGGCGTTGTCTGTAGGGTATGCCCATGCGCCCGATGATGAAATCCGCGTAATCATGAAGTATGTCATTTAGCGCGGCGGCGGAGTCGGTGTTTTCTACTATAATGCTCATTACGGCTATTCGTGTATCCATGTAGTCTCCTTTTGTATGTGTTAAGTCCGTGTCGGGAAGGGAAAGTGTGTCAACGGGAACGGCTCTCCTGACACACATTTTACTATGTGTAAATATCATGCGCAATATATCAGAAAAAATTTCAGGAACATCCCCCTCAGGGGGTTGACAAATTAAGTATACATGATAAGATATTCATATGAATAATCATTCATACAACGGGAGGCGTTATCATGAACGAGAAAATATCACAGGCAATAGCGGATGCGTTCAAAGTTTTTGGTGACAAGACAAGAGTAAACATTTTATTTTGCCTTCAGGATGAGGAGATGTGTGTAGATGACATAGCTACGGCTCTTTCTATGGAGCAGTCGGCTATATCGCACCAGCTCAGGATCTTGAAGGACGCAAGACTTGTGAAGGTGAGAAAAGAGGGGAGATTTTCTTACTATTCACTGGAGGATGAGCATGTCAGTACCATATTGAAGATGGGTATGGAGCATGCGACGGAGGATATGTGAACCGTCTCCGCTGACAAATAACAAATTTTTACAAAAGGAGAAAACATCATGAAAAAGAAATTTGAACTGACAGAGGTTGATTGTGCAAACTGCGCTGCTAAGATGGAAGATGCTATTAACAAGATCGACGGGGTGAATGAGGCTACGATTAATTTTATGGCTCAGAAGCTTACGATTGATGCTGATGATGAACGATTTGATGAAATTCTTGATGAGGCTCAGAAAGCTATATCTAAGATAGAGAAGGGTTGTGAGATTATTCGCAAGTAATCATTGTGTAGGATGCGGAAAGTGTGTCAGACAGGGACAGTCCCTTTGTGTCAGGACTGACACAAAGGGACTGTCCCCTTCTGACACACTTTCCGCATATATTATAAGAGGGCTTAGTGTATGACAAAATCACAAAAAAAAGATCTGGCGCGAATAATCGTCGCGGGCTGTATATTTGCAGTGCTTATGGTGCTGGAACATACGGGTCTGCTGCCGGAATTGCCTCCGGAAGGCTACAACTGGCTCGGACTGGGGCTTTTCCTTGTGCCGTATGTGATAATTGCATATGATGTTATATTTACAGCGGGAAGAAATATAGCGCACGGGCAGGTTTTTGACGAGAATTTCCTGATGCTCGTGGCTACCGTCGGAGCATTTGTTGTAGGAGAGTTCTCGGAAGGCGTGGCGGTTATGCTCTTTTATCAGGTAGGAGAGTTGTTCCAGGATATTGCGGTAAACCGCTCGCGCCAGTCCATAAAAGAGCTTATGGATATAACGCCGGATTACGCTAATATAGAAAAAGATGGAAAAATCGAACAGGTAGATCCGGACGATGTAGAGCTTGGCGCTACTATAGTTATTAAGCCGGGCGAGAAGATACCGATCGATGGCATCGTCCTAAAGGGAGAGTCCATGGTTGATACTGCTTCTCTTACCGGAGAGTCTGTTCCGCGCAAGGTAAAAACAGGGGATGAAGTTATAAGCGGCTGTGTAAATGAGAACTCCACACTATATGTGAAGACAACAAAGCTTTATGAGGACTCAACCGTTTACAAGATTCTTGAACTGGTAGAGAATGCCGGTGCAAAAAAAGCAAAGGCTGAAAAATTCATTACCAAATTTGCCAAGTATTACACTCCGATAGTGGTATTTGCAGCGCTTGCTATTTTCCTGATTCCTTCTTTTATAACAGGTGACTGGTTTGAGTGGCTTACCAGGGCGTGTACCTTTCTTGTCGTGTCATGCCCTTGCGCGCTTGTTATATCGGTGCCGATGGGATTTTTCGGAGGTATCGGAGTTGCTTCACGGGAGGGAATTCTTATAAAGGGCGGAAATTATCTTGAAGCGGCGGCGAAGCTCGGAACTGTTGTTTTTGACAAGACCGGAACTCTGACACAGGGAGTATTTAAGATTACGGAAATCTGCCCGGAAAACGGTTTTACTGAAAATGAGCTGCTTGAGACAGCGGCGTATGCAGAGCAGATGTCAAACCATCCTATAGCTGAGTCGATCAAAAACGCCCACTTAGATGCAGGCGGTAAGATAGACCTTTCGCTTCTTTCGGAGAATAATGAGGTTTCCGGTCACGGTATAGAAGCGGTGCTCAAAAGTGAAAAGATACTGGCAGGCAATGCCAAGCTCATGAATAAGCACGGTATTGAATTTACAGAAAAAACCACGGGCGGAACGGTTTGTTATGTGGCTAAAAACGGAAAGTACATGGGGCATATAATAATATCCGATGTGGTAAAGGCGGAAGCGAAGGAAGCTGTTTCCGGTCTTAAAGCAGAAGGCGTGGAGCGTACTGTAATGCTTACGGGTGACAGAAAAGCAGCCGGTGAAGAGGTGGCAGGTAAGCTCGGGCTTGATCAGGTATATACGGATCTGCTTCCGCAGGATAAGGTGACCAAGGTAGAGGAGCTTTTAAAAACAAAAAAAGAGGGAAGTAATCTTGCCTTTGTTGGCGATGGCATAAATGATACGCCTGTTCTTGCAAGGTCAGATATAGGCTTCGCTATGGGTGCCATAGGCTCCGACGCCGCTATAGAAGCCGCAGATATTGTAATCATGGATGATGATATCAGAAAGATATCAAAGACGATGCGCATTTCCCGCTTTACCCTCGGGATAGTAAAACAAAATATAGTATTTGCTCTTGTAGTGAAGATAGGAATCATCATTCTTTCTGCGCTTGGCTTTGCAAATATGTGGATTGCGGTGTTTGGTGATGTGGGGGTTGCGGTGTTATGTATACTGAATGCTATGAGGATACTTTCTAAAGGCAGAAAGTATTGAGGCGCTTTATGTAACTATATATGGATATACCGCCCCTGACCAAGGGGTGGTTTTTTTTAAAATAAATGTTATAATGTAGGGTAACAAATAGGTATTATTTTTACCTTTTGGGGTTTTACAGCAGGTTTGTTACCATAAACTAACCGTGTGTGTATCGGAAAGTGTAAGTGTGTCAGCCGGGGACTGTCCCCACCTGACACACGATTAGAGAGGTGCGATATGGCAGATTCAGTAATAACAAAGAAGGCTATAGCAGAAAGTCTTAAGAAGCTTATGAAGGAAAAACCCTTTGAAAAGATCTCGGTTGCCGAGATATGCGAGGAGTGCGGTCTTACCAGAAAAAGCTTTTATTACCATTTTAAAGATAAATATGATCTGGTGAGCTGGATATTTGATTTTGAATTTCTGGGGAAGAAGGACAGGATCATCGGTTATGATATGGTCTGGTTTTTTGATGATCTGTTCAAATACCTTTACGAAAACAGATCATTTTACAGGAAGCTTTTTCAGACAGACGGTCAGAACAGCTTCCATGATACATTTGTCCAGGGGATACGTCCGATAGCGTCAGGTATCTGCGGCAGCGTGCTGCCTGATGTACCCGAAGCTCTGGCGAAGTGTTATGAGGATTTTTTCTGTGAGGGACTTGCGGCAGCAGTAAAGCACTGGCTAAACAGCGGCGTGAGTGATAAGGAATTTATTGAGGCCACGCATCAGGCGGTAAATGAAACGGTGACGTTTGTCATAGGTTGTCAGTTGGAGTTTTCCCAGCTCACGGACGGAAAATAAAGTGGCTGCGGCATTATGTGTCAGTCAGGGAAAGTATGTCAAGTGGGGACAGACTATATACTATATATTGTGGTTGATAACAGGGTAACAAACAGAGGCATGCGTTTACTTTTGGCACACGGATGGGGTGTTTGTCCGATGAAAAAGCCTTAAAAGCCGTATATTATGGGTTAAGCTTACAAAGAAAAAATAGAAGCATAAAGCTTAGGAGGTTTTGATATGGCATTCGATTTGGCGCATAAAGCACAAAGAAAGATGTTTGAAGTAGTAGTAGACGCTGCGCTTAAGCACGCAGGTAAGGACAGACAGAAGGCTCTTATGCAGCTTGTTGATCTTGTTGAGAAGGTTCTCGGCGATGTATGGTCACCGGCAGCTTACCAGAGGTTCAGAGACATTTTTAATGATCCTAACAGTAAGTGGATGAAGTACGCTGACAGCCTT
>CACZTL010000075.1 GCA_902784165.1 uncultured Lachnospiraceae bacterium
GAAATAATCGTCGCCATACTGCTCGGTGTCACGATGTTCCTCTCGGCTTGGGCTACATGGATAGGTTCCCTGCACAGCGGAGTTCAGTCTATCAACTTCACGAAGAGCAATAACATGGCATCGGAAGGTACGGCGGAATACAACATAGATCTGCAGTTATATATTACCGATTACATGGTATGGAACACCTTACAAGATTATTATTATGAACTGGAAACGGCAAAGGCCGAAGGCGATCAGACAAAAACTGACCTTGTAAGCGATAAGATCGAAACATTTAAAGAGCAGAGCGTTAGTGATACTCTTGCCGAAGGCGTAAAATGGATGGAGGCTAATAACGAGGATAATCCGTTCAATATGCCGGGCATGACTGATAAATACTTTGAGTCAGCTCAAGAAAAGCTTGATCAGTCAAAGGAGCTGCTTGAGGAAGGAATGCGTGATAACTCTAAAGGAGACGCCTTTAACCTTGCAACCGTGCTGTATTCGCTGACTCTTTTTCTGCTGGGTATCTGCCTGACATTTAAAAATAAGCCGACCCGCATAGCGATTCTTGCAGTCTCTGTCGGATTTCTGGTGTTCGGTTTCGTATATATGTGCAGATTACCGATGCCGACCGGATTCGATCAAATGAACTTTATTGATTTTAATACATAACGGGTAATATTCACCTTTTCTGCCAAAAAAGGATTCACGATTATTTATTGGACACAAAATACGTTTTTTATTTCAGACATACCATACCCTACACTATTCATATTTCCCATCTAATAACTTTAGTCTGACCGATCATATCCTACATTTATCAAGATAACAGTATCGTATCGCAAATGCAACGATATTTTTTGTGATATGAGCAAATATTTAAAACCAAAAAATAAAAAGCCGGTGAAACCACCGGCTCTTTTGATTTTTACAAATTCTATGGCTCCAGACATATTTTCCGGAGCCGCCTATATGCTGCTTGAATCATATGTCAATTATGGACTTAATCCTTCTTTCTGCCCTCAAGATAAGCCGCAACACGCTTTGCAGCGTTGTCCTTAATGTTGTTGTAGTAGTAAGTATAATCATCGCCATGACGACCGTCCGGTCCGAAGAACTCGGCGGCTACCCTGGTGCTTTCCTCATCCATCGGGATGACCTTAGCGTTCGTTATTACTACGCCTCGCTCTACATTTACCTGAGCATCCGCGGCCATATCTCCGATCTCAGGCTCGCCTGTTTCCTCATTTACCACGAGAGAACCTAAGTTTTCACTTGCAGGCGCATAGGTTTCGTCGAGCTTCCAGTTTAACGGATTTATGCTGATCGCATTCGGCAAAAGCACGGCAGTCTTCGCATTTATCTCAGCATTCTTCGGGCCTTCAGTGTTATAGCTGACTATTACGCCGGTGTCACACTCGCCTGTCGCAAACTTCAGGTGCGGATTTTTCTCAAGCTCGTCCTTCGTAACAGCGTAGCCTATGACATATGCAGCAACCATACGCTCGTAGTAATCAGGGTGCTCCTTGAAATAATTTTTTAATAAGAGCTTGGTTATGGCTGAACCCTGGCTGTGACCTGCTATGATGAAGGGACGACCGCCGTTGTAATGCTCAAAGTAATAATCGAGTGCGGCTTCTATATCGCCATACGGCATACCGGAAATCGCCGCGTCAATGTCGCCAGTTTCCTTCCAGGCTTTCTTCATGATCAGCATTCCGCACTGGCGGTAATAAGGCATGAACACATTGGTGGAAGCCTCGTAAGTAGTTGCATGCCCAAGGTATTCAATTTCTGCCCCCTGAAGCATTTCTTCATTATCAAGAGACGCAAACTCTGGAGAGCCTTCCTTTAAGCTTCCCAAAATGTATTCCGTAGCATAGATATAAAATGTGTCTACTTCTTTAGTTATCTCCGGTATTTTGCACCAGTTCTCTTTCTTGGAATAGTCAAGTTCTTTCTCAGTATTCATATCACTCATCTCTTTCTCCTCCGTTTTTAAAATATTTACTAAAAATTTCCGTTTAGTGCGTCAAACAGGGACAGTCCCCATACGAGGTACTCTTACGCTTTGTAAACCTCTTCACCGTCAATGATAGTGGCAACAACATTGGCCTGTCCGACCTTCTCAATATCATCATGCAGGAAATCGCAGTCAAATACCGTCATATTGGCTATCTTGCCAAACTCAATAGAGCCCAGACGATGCTCCTGACGCCACTGGCGCGCTACGTTTATGGTCATGGCGCGAAGCGACTGCTCACGGGTTATGGCCTCCTTCTCATTGTTAGGATACATTTCCACACCCAGAGATCCTTCCGGATACATGCGCTTTTCCGCTGTGTAAATGCTGTATTTGATATTCATAAGCGGAGATACCGGGTAGTCCGAATGAAATACTACATTGGCCCCCGCATCATAGAAGGACTTTATGGGATAAGAATTTTCTGCCAGCTCCTTACCTACATAAGATACCTCTATATCGAAAGGACCCGGAATATTGGGCGTCCACAGCGGCGGAACCGCAGGAATGGAGCCGGTTGCTCCCATGCGCTTGATATCCTCTTCAGTTACAAAGTGAAGGTGCGCAAGGACATTACGCTGGTCGAGATCCCCTGTGATCTTTTCGGCGTCTTCTATGCAGCCGAGCATAAAGTGCGTTGCTCCTCCTCCTTCGGAGTGTACATGAACGGAAAGTCCTTCTTTATCAGCCTCTGTGATAAGCTCAACCATCTTATCATGATCATTGAAACGCTCCACTCCGTGATAACCGGGTTCATCCAGATAATCCTGATTCTGCCATGCCGTATGCGCTTCGGTAACGCCGTCCAGAAAAGCCTTTACTCCGACGATGCGGAAATACTCGCCGCTTAACTCGGCGCGCTCTTTAGCTACCTGTGCGATTACCTCCTTCGGATTATCAACATTATCGTCAATATATCTGTAGGCAAATGTGCGCATCTTAAGCTTTCCTTCCTTCTCAAGCTCATGATATGCCTTGGGAGAATCCCTGTATACTATCTCAGTACCGGCGTCGGCAACACCTGTAAAACCGCCTTGGAGCGCAAAATCCTGCCATGCAAGAAGATATGCTTTTGCCTCCTCCATCGTAGTAGGGATCTTCGGCGTGATCTCAAATACCGGACCTTCGCAGATGTAGCCGTCCGGCTCCCCGTTTGCATCCACATGTACCTGATCATAGCCGTATTTCTTAGCGTAAGCTGCATCTATTCCTGCCCACTCCATCGCCTTTGTGTTTAACAGCATGGAATGACCGCCGCCGGTCTGCATGATCAAAGGCTTATCGGAACAGATCCCATCCAGATATTCTTTAGAAACATATTCATCACTTTCCGTCCAGCCTGCCGCCAAATAGAATTCTTTCTGCGGGTTATTTGCTATGAATTCCTTGATGATCTCACGATATTTGGCATAGTCGGTCATGGGACACTGCGTCAGATCCGCCTGCCCTATAGCCCGGTAACCGGCCAAATGACCGTGACTGTGCGATTCTAAGAATCCCGGATAGATAAAGTTCTCACCGTAATCAAGTACATCGGCATCCGCGCCGGCTATTTCCTTTGCTGCCTCCGGGGTTCCTATGTAGGAGAACACCCCATCCCTGACCACTGCTGCCTTGGCAAATGGTCTCTTTTCATCCATGGTTATGAAATTACCCAAAATAATCGTTTGCTTCATAAATGTGATCCTCCTTCTTATACCGGTTTATAGTTTTTCCTACACCTTTATTCTACTCTTTCTAACGTTAAAAAACCGTTAAAATGCGAATTTTTTCACAATATGGAATAGTGTGTCAATTGGGGACAGTCCCCAATTGACACACTATAGAAAGCGTTTTCATTTTATGTTAAAATGCTTTAAAATACCGGGAGCATTTCAAATGGAAGCAAAGCAAGCTAATGCAAAAAACAATAACAAGATATCCTATTTTGTTACCCTCGGGATCATGGGTGCTGCCATTTTTCTTGTCGTCACATCGGCTGTTAAAAATGATATCCTGCGGGATAAATTTGCATTTTCTAACACTTTTGTTGATGTCGTTTGTCTTATTTTTTTGATACTGCTGTTCGGATTTTCTTTTTCAAGAACCGGTGATACAAAAAAAACCATGCAGGCTTTTAAAGTATTCCTTACCCTTGTTTTCGCTTCAATCTTCTTTTCAGCTCTCGGAAATACCGTTTACGGTCTGCCTGACAAACTTGCTCAGATCAAAACATTTGCAACATTTAGCTATATTTTTTCCGGAACCTTTTATGCGGCTATTTGGGGGTATCAAAAGCAATTCCTGAAAAAAACGGAAAAGATCGGTATTGTCACGGTTTTACTAAACACTGCCGCTTTGATTTGTATAATGTGCGTGATCGTAAATATCTTTTTACCGATAAATTTCATCATCACTGAGCAAGGGGTTTTCGCCGAGGGCTTTACTGACTATCCGAGCTTCATAATGAATTGTTTTTGCATCACGGTTATTTGTATAGCTACGATAAGCTCAGATATGACTCTGAAGAAAAAGCTTTCCTTTGCCTCATTCTTGCCGGTTCCCGCTTTTGTTGCGATCATGAATTTACTTCATGGCATTTTGATGTGGGAGCTGGTACTTCCGGCAGTGACCTCTGTCGGAATGGTATTGCCTTTATATATTATTTTCTTTAATATACATATTGAGCTTGAAAATGAAATTATAAAGCGCGAAGAGGAGCAGATGCGGCTGCGGTTTGCAGCTATGATATCTCAGATACAGCCGCATTTTGTTTATAATTCCCTGTCAGTGATCGCAGCTTTGTGCGAAGATGATCCGAAGCTTGCCGGAGAAGCCGCTATTACATTTTCAGATTATCTTCGTGAAAATATCGATTTTGCCGGAAAAAGCAAGCCTGTTTCATTTGCAGTGGAATTAAAGCATATAAAAACCTATATATGGCTGGAGCAACTCAGATTTCCGAACAAATTGCATATAAAATACGACATAGGATGCACCGATTTTTCAGTGCCTGCGTTGTCTGTGCAGCCGCTTGTTGAGAATGCGGTAAAACACGGCATATGCAAAACAAAAGCCGGAGGAACCATCAAATTAAGCACATTTGAAGACACAGATTCTTACATTGTCACTGTTTCCGACGACGGAGCGGGCTTCGATGTATCTCAAGCGCTTAACGACGGGAAACAGCATGTAGGCATAGAAAATGCAAGATTTCGTATAAAGGAAATGTTTGGCGGAAATCTGTATACAGAAAGCAAACCGGGAGAGGGAACGACTGTTACCATAAAGCTCCCGAAAGGACACGGAAAACATGAAAATAATTACAGTAGAGGATGAATACACCTTACTTAACCATCTTACAAAACGAGTTTCTGAGGTCTTGCCCGAGGCAGTTATTTCTTCATTTGATAATCCGTATGATGTAATTGACTATCTGCCGGAAAGCAAGCCGGATATTGCCTTTATAGATATTATGATAGGTGATATGAATGGGATCGAGCTGGCAAAACGGATAAAGTCAGTACATCCTGAGTGTGATATCGTATTCTGCACAGGATTCGACAGCTTTGCCACTGAAGCCTTTGACCTCGGCGCAAGCGATTATCTGATGAAGCCTATCACTAAGGAAAAAATAAAGCATTCGCTGTCATTGCTGCGGCACAACACCATACCTTCACTTACGGATGACAGACTTTTTATCCGCTGCTTCGGTGAGTTTGAGGTTTTTCATCACGGCGAGCCCATAGCGTCATTTACAAAACGGGCTAAAGAGCTTTTGGCCTTTCTTGTAGACAGGGCAGGCGCTGTATGCGATTCTTCCGAAATCAAAAGCATTATCTTTTTTGATAATGCTGATTCGTATCTGCGGGTTTCTAAAAAAGACCTTGAGAGAACTCTTAAGGAGATCGGTGCTGAAGATATCCTGATCAAGGGCTGGGGAAAGATAGGGATCAATAAAGAAAAAGTGAAATGTGATTATTTTGAATACCTGGACGGTAAGCCCGATGCGATAAACCATTATAAAGGAGCCTATATGCAGCAGTACGACTGGGCGCAGACCACACTTGCACGCTTAAAAAAATCTTTGAATAGCTCGGCGGAATAAAAAAATTTTATTTTTAAAAAGAAGATTCTTTAAGCTTCATTTTAGGTTCATGCATATAATAAAAACCAAGAGAGATGAACATCACCTCTCTTGAAATAAACATTTCCTTTCTAAATTTCATTTTCCTTTCATTATAAGCGGCCTCGCGCCGCTTTTTTACTGCAGTAAAATGTGCCAAACGGATGCCGTTCCTTATCTGTTGAAAGAATTATCCTCTTCTCCTAAATAACCGCATTCCCACCACGGTCACCGCAATACCGGCACCCGCTGCTATCGCAACA
>CACZTL010000076.1 GCA_902784165.1 uncultured Lachnospiraceae bacterium
GTTCAGAAGTATAGATTTTGCATGTCCTATATGGAGATATCCGTTTGGCTCGGGCGGAAAGCGGGTAATAACCTTTTTGGTCTTTCCGGATGCTATGTCCCCATCTATTATCCGTTCTATAAAGTTTCTTGATTCTTCTTTAACGTTTGTTTCTTCCATTTGTAACCTTCCTGTTTTTTGCTTGGTGTGTCAGATAGGGACAGACTTTCCCATACCATCGGCACGCGCATCACTCCTTCGCTCTGAGTCCGTCACGCATGCGTGCCAGATCGTCGAGCGAAAACTCATATTTCTCACCACAGAACTGACACTTCGTTTCAACGGGCTTATCTTCGTCTATCAGGCTCTGAATCTCATCCGGTCCCAATGACAGCAGGGCACTTATTACCTTTGTTCTGGAGCAGTCACATTTGTATTTACAATCAATCTTCTCCAGTATCTTAAATTCCTTGCCGTTAAAAATACGCCCCACGATCATTTCCGGCGTTTCGCCTGCATCAAGAAGCTCAGACACTGACGATATCTGCGCTACGTTGGCCTCAACAAGACCTGTGGTCTCATCGGAGGCATCGGGCATCATCTGCACGATAAACCCGCCGGCGCATTTGGCAGTGTTATCCTTGTTCATAAGCACGCCGAGTCCGACTGCCGACGGCGTTTGTTCACTGGTCGCAAAGTAATAAGTCAGATCATCTCCGATCTCGCTCGTTACCAGTATAGTGTCGCCGATATAAGGCTCTTTGAGCCCGAGATCCTTAGTTACCGAAAGAACTCCGATGCCAAGCGCTCCCGCTACGTCGATGCGACCATCCTTTAAGGGCAGCATTACCTGAGGATTTCCGACAAAGCCTTTTACCTCGCCCTTGGGATTCGCGCTGCACATCATCTGACCTATGGGGCCGTTTCCTTTGATGCGTACAGTCAGAAGATCCTTGTCATTCTTCATCATTGTGCCCATCATGGCGCCCGCGGTAAAAAGACGACCGGCTGCCGTGATTGCTACCGGACTCATTTCGTGACGCCTTGCTGCTTCATTTACAAGTTCTGTTGTTACCGCCACATAAGCACGGGCCTGCCCGTCCTCCGTGATCGCTTTTATAATATAATCGTTCATGAATTCTCCTATTACCTTTTGAAGTGTGTCAACCCCGGGCAGCCCTAAGCAGATGCTGGGCAAGCACGGTCGTTGTCACGCTTCCCACACCGCGCGGCACCGGTGTGATAAGACTTGCCACCCTGCTTACGCTCTCATAATCCACATCGCCGCAAAGCTTACCGTCTTCATCCACATTTATCCCGACATCTATCACCACTGCTCCGTCGGATACGTAAGAATCATCTATCATTCTTGCCTGTCCGATGGCAACGACGAGTATGTCTGCTTTTTTACACTCTTCTCGCAGATTTTCGGTTTTAGAGTGACAGACCGTAACAGTTGCATTTTGTCCGATAAGCAGCATGGATACCGGTTTCCCTATGACCTTTCCGCGCCCTACAACCGTTACGCGCTTTCCGGTAAGATCAATCCCTGCATAATCTATGAGCCTTATCACAGCCTCTGACGTACACGGCGCAAAGCCGCCCGGCTCGCCTGAGTAGACCAGCGCCTGGTTTGTTAGCGTCAGTCCATCTATGTCCTTTTCCGGATTCATTATCGAGAGTATCTTTTTTTCGTCTATTGTATCAGGGAGCGGTGAGAACATAAGTATTCCGTCTATCCCCGGATTGTTATTGATATGCCTAAAGGCTTCACGAAACTCCGCATCGGTTATATCTGCTGCAAATGTAAATTTGCGCACCTCCATACCCAGCGACTCTATACGCTTTGTCGCGCTTTTTTCGTATGCTAAGTCGTCCGGGCGCTCGCCGACACGTACGATGCCCAGACACGGAGTTCGTCCTATAAAGCCTTCAAGCTCCTGACTTATATTTTCCTGAAGCGCTTTTGCCGCTTCAGTTCCGAGAAGATCTGCCATATGAACCTCCTTTGATAACTTGATAAGGTGTGTCACTTTGGGGACAGTCCCTTTGTGTCAGAACTGACACAAAGGGACTGTCCCCAAAGTGACACACCCGTCAACCTCACCCCTCCAGTGCTCCCCTCACCTGCTTAAGTATATCCTCAGCAAGCACCTGCGCTCCGCTGACAAGCTCCGTCGCCTCGTCATTTAGTGAAGCAGCCTTTTCCCTGTTTTTCATATACTTGGTGTTTATAAATACATTTAACGAAGCACTATCCATGGCCGCCCTGCACATAGCCGCTCCGACGCCGACGTCGCTTATCGCAAGCCTGCTGCCTATCTCTGCGAGTCTTTCTAAAAGAACGAGACATTCCGAAATATCACACATAAGTGATAACGGAGTTTCTGCTGCTTTAAGCAAAAGCTCCTCCATCACCTCTTCCTTGCGTGCTTTTTCCTCCGGCGTTGCCTCGGGCAGAGAATATGCTTTGGCCAGCGGCAGGAAGCTTTCGGCATCCTCTTTGATACCGTCGATGAACCGTTTTCTGAAAGCTTCAAGCTTAGGTATGATCTCGTCAAGCTCTCCTTGTGTTTCGGCATATTTTTTTTTGCCTGTAGTTAGCGCGCAGACCATACTGCCGAGCGCCGCCCCCAAAGCCGCCGCATAAGAACTCACTCCGCCGCCTCCGGGCACCGGATCAGACCCTGCGAGAGCATCGGCAAAATCCTCCAATGCTGTGTTTTTTAAACCTTTAGCGTCGATCATCGAAACTCCTCCTGATGTGTTTTTTCACACTTTAATACTTCTCCAGATACTCATCCAGCTCCCACTTGGAAACAGAAGTCGAATACTCCTTCCACTCCTTAAGCTTCGCTTCCGTATACTTCGTTACGATATGCTCGCCCAGGGCATCGCAAATGACCTTATCCTTCTTAAGATGCTCTATCGCATCAATAAGCCTGTTAGGCAGCGTTCCGACGCCTGCCGCTATCCTTTCGTCCTCATCCATCTCGAAGAGGTTGCAATCCACACTTTCCGTGACCTCAAGCTTGTTTCTGATACCGTCCAGTCCTGCCGCAAGACATACGGCCAGCGCCAAATGCGGTGTTGCGCTGGGGTCGGGGTTTCTGAGCTCCACGCGGGTCGAATTGCCTCTTGCTGAAGGGATGCGGATAAGCGGGCTTCTGTTAGTCGCAGACCACGCCACATATATCGGCGCCTCGTAACCGGGAACAAGTCTCTTATACGAATTAACCAGCGGATTTGTGATCGCCGCCATGCCGTTTGCATGCTTCATAAGACCCGCAATAAAATGATACGCCTCTTTTGAAAGACCCATGGGATCCCCTGCATCTGCAAATATATTCTTCCCGTTTTTATCTGCGAGAGACATATTTACATGCATTCCCGATCCTGCGATCCCTTTTATGGGCTTCGGCATAAATGTGGCGTAAAGATTATGCTTCTGCGCAATTGTCTTGACGGCCAGCTTAAATGTCATGATATTGTCCGCTGCGGAAACGGCATCGTCATATTTAAAATCTATCTCGTGCTGCGCGGGCGCGACCTCATGATGTGAAGCTTCTATCTCAAAATCCATATCCTCCAAGGTAAGAACCATCTCCTGCCGCACGGATTCTCCGGGATCGGTAGGTCCGAGATCAAAATAGCTACCCCTGTCGTTTGAGTCTGTCGTGGGGCGGCCGTCCGGTCCGAGCTTAAAAAGGAAAAACTCACACTCGGGTCCGACATTGAAGGTATAACCCATCTCGGCCGCTTCATTACATACCTTCTTTAATACATTTCGCGGGTCACCCATAAAGGGCTCACCCTCGGCCGTATATACATCACAGATAAGCCTTGCCGACTTCCCCATCTCCTGATCCCATGGGAATATAAGAAAGGTATCATAGTCCGGATACAGATACATATCCGATTCCTCTATACGAACAAAGCCCTCAACGGAGGAGCCGTCAAACATACACTTGTTATCAAGCGCCTTTTCGAGCTGATCCGCGGTAATTGCTACATTTTTAAGAACGCCGAATATATCGCCGAACTGAAGTCTGATAAAAGCCACGTTCTCTTCTTTTACTATGCGTATTATATCCTCTCTTGTGTATTTGTTTTCAGACATGATTTCCTCCTTGTATGTGTGTATATCTTTATGTCACCATCTGACACACTACATAGCCGCCGCGATCCTATCCCGCATCTTTTCTTCGCCCATCACATGTATGATACCCCAAAGATCGGGCGTATTAGCTCGTCCCGTTACTGCAACCCTCACGACCTCCGCCACATCGGAAGTTTCCCCCTTAAACTTTTCAGGATTCTCCTTGTAAAGCTTCCTATCTGTCGCAAAGCCCTGTCTTTCGGCTATTTCCTTAAGCTTTTCAAACCACTCTCCATTATCATCCGTATATGAAAATGTGTCAAGATAATCCTGTAGTATAGCCTTCCTAAGCTCTTCATCTACCCTGAAGGGATCTGACTCCTGTGCGGCCGCATCCTCAAACAGGTAAGACATAAGCTCCAGCGCCTGTCTCGCATTAACAAGATCCTTTCTTCTGCGCTTTTGACCCACGCCCATATAGAGTCTTAAGGCGGCAAGCATTTTTTCCTCATCGGCAAAATATGCTTTCTGCGCATCCGTGCCGTATTCAAGCGCCCATGCTTTCAGAAAATCCGCAATTACATTTTCATCGAGGAGCGATAGCTCATTCTTGCAGATGTTCTCAAGCTTATCCATATCAAAGAGCGCGCCGGAATTGTTCATCTTTTTGACCGAGAAGGGGAAGTCATTCAAATCCGAATCCGGATTGTTCCTGTGCCACTCCTCGAAATCCGAATTAAGAAGCGTCATAAGATACACCTTTATGCAGTGCGGATGATACCCCTCTTCTTTATAAAAAGAAAGACTCATCTCCGGATCGCTTCGCTTCGAGAGCTTTCTCTTGCCGCCTGTCTCCGGATCTATCTTCATCAAATGCGCAGTATGTGCATACTTCGGCGGCTTAAACCCAAGAGACTCAAACAGCTCCATATGAACCGGCACGCTCGCAAGCCACTCGCCTCCCCTGATCACAAGAGTCGTGCGCATAAGATGGTCATCAACAGCATGCGCAAAGTGGTATGTGGGGATGCCGTCCTTCTTTAAGATAACTATATCCGTGATATTTTCCGGCAGCTTTACCTCGCCCTTTATCTCGTCCTTAAATATAAATTCTTTTTCCGGATCGCCTTCTGACCTGAGTCTGAGCACGTACGGTTCACCGGCGGCAAGCTTTGCCTTTATCTCATCAAGCCCCTTGTCTCTCCATACGGCAAACTCTCCGTAATAACCGGTAAGTACCTTGGCCGCTTCCTGCTTGTTTCTTACCGCTTCAAGCTCTTCCTCTGTACAAAAGCAGGGGTATGCCCTTCCCTCTTCTACCAGCTTCTTTGCAAATGTATGATATATCCCGCGTCTCTCACTCTGTGTATAAGGCGCATATACATTTACAGAATCCGTATCAGGCAAATGTGCCCCTTCATCAAAGCTGATGCCGAAGTAACCGAGCGACTCTATAATAAGCTCAAGCGCTCCGTCAACCTTTCTCTTTGCATCCGTATCCTCAATACGCAAAAAAAAGCTGCCGTCGTGTGCATGCGCAGCGCGTTCGTCAGCCAGTGCGCTGTAGAGATTTCCGAGATGAATAAACCCGGTAGGCGAGGGCGCAAGACGTGTAACCTCCGCCTTTTTCCCAAGCTTTCTGTATGGATACATCTCTTCATACTCTTCGGGCGTCTTTAAATCCTCGCCCTCAAACAAAATCTCTGCCAGCTCTTTATATTCTGATTCAGTCATAAGATCTTAAATTCCTTTCGTCACATTATCCGAGTATTATAACATATAATATCACGATATGTCACGGGTGGTTTTATCCCTTAACTTTATGCGCAAACTTTAATCCTACTCCTATAATCAATGCTCCCCCGATGATATTTCCTATAGTAACAGGCAGCAGGTTATTCGCAAACAGGCTTCCCCAGTTTACGGCGCCTGCGTCCAGACCGTACTCATAAGATGTAAATATAGCCGCAGGTATGAAATACATATTTGCAACACAGTGTTCAAAACCGCACACCACAAAAAGAGCGATGGGAGGGAATATCACCGCAACCTTTCCGGCGGCGCTTTTTGCAGAGATCGCCATGAGTACGGTAAGGCATACGATCACATTACAGAGAATTCCGCGAAGCAGTCCTTCCGCAAATGACAGCGACACCTTCGCCTGCGCAACAGACATAACATATTCGGCGAACGCCCCGTCATACAGGGAATAAAGGTGACTGTATGTCATTATGATCACCACTATGATACTGCCGACAAAGTTTCCCGCAAAAACTACCGCCCAGTTTAAGAAAAGCCTTCCGACCGATGCCTTGCGGTCTATGACAGACATGATGAGCATATTATTGCCGGTAAAAAGCTCCGCTCCTAAGAATGTAACAAGGATAAGACCGACCGGAAACATAGTGGCGCTTGCAAGCTTCCCAACCGACGGAAAGGGTATGCTTAACGGCGCTATCTGATTTCCTACGGCACCGAGCGCTATAAACATACCGGCAAAAATCGCCAGTATAAACATCTTAAGCACCGGACGGTTTAATTTGGCAACGCCCGCCTCTGAATATGCCTTGAGTGTTTCAACGGGTGATAACATACATTTTCCTCCTTATTTGAGTGTGTCAATGGGGACAGTTGTGTGTCAGTAGAACCGTCCCCGTTGACATGCAAACAAAAAAGCACCTCTCCTGTTTTCTTTGCGCACGGCTTCCGGCGCAAACACGTCGGAAGCCGATACATCTACATAAAGAAAACGTCGGTGCTTCCTGTCACAATAAGTTATTTGTTTTACTATAACAATAAAGACGAAGTTAGGCAACAGTAAATGTGTGTCAAGTCCACGACAGTCTGTGCAGCTCCCCTTCCGTTTCAAGCGCGCCGAAATCATTCTGCCTCAGCGCTTCATAAAGTATCACCGCAGCCGAGTTAGACAGATTCAGTGATCTTTTATCCTTAACCATAGGGATACGTATACACATTTCCCTGTTTTCTTTCAAAAGCTCTTCCGGAATTCCGGCGCTCTCCTTCCCGAACATAATATAATCCCCCGGGCGATAGCTTACATCCGAATAAGTATTTAAAGCCTTTGTCGTTGCAAAAAAACACCTTTCCTTTGCCGCCGGATTCTTTTCAAAAAAATCATCGGTATCATCATAAACGGAAGGAGAGAGCTCCTCCCAGTAATCAAGACCGGCTCTTTTTATTTCCTTTTCGGACAGCCGAAATCCCAAGGGGCGGATCAGATGCAGCTTAGCTCCCGCCACAGAGCATGTGCGGCCTATATTGCCGGTATTTAAAGCGATCTCCGGCTCTAAAAGAACGATATTAAACAAAGCACCCTCCCTATAAACCTAAAAGCTGCGCCTTTTTGGCTTCAAACTCTTCCTCCGTGATCACACCGTCATCAAGGAGTTTCTTGTATTCGCGAAGCATTTCGGGAACATTTTCATCCGAAGGCTGCCCGGCTTGAGATTCTTCCTGCACGGGCACCTGCTCCACGGCCGCTTTTGAAGCGTCCTCGCCCTTGCATATCATCTGAAGAAGCAAAAGTATCTGCTTTGCCGTCTTCGCCGAGCGTTTATATTTGTCGCTGCCCGTGTAGACGTGATCGTTATTGAGTATATGTATGTAAATGTCGCGCGCTCTTTCATCCTGCACTGTTATCTTAACCTTCAGTGTACGGCAGATAGGTTTCTTTAGCACGCTCGAGGTATCCTCTATAAGAACATACGAAATTATATCTTTAAAATCATAAACAGCCGCAACAGGGATCTCCTTACGTGAAACAGGCGCCGCCTGATACGTAATCTTTTTTCCTGCCCTGTCCACGGTAAGAACCTCTCCCAGAAGTCCCTTAACCGTGATGATACCCTCTGCGTCAGGCGCTTTATCCGCAGCGTCTTCCGCACGGTTATCACCACTTGCGCCGGTAACCCTGTCCTTTATGGAGGTACCGCCTGACTTAGCGGCCGGTCTTGCCTTCCCGCCCTTCTTTGTTGTTACCGCCTCTATTATCTCGTCGTCTGTCATATGTTTAAGCCTGTTAAATACCACAACGCCCGTATACAGCTTGCAGTCCGAACATATCCAGCGGCCTTCGGACAGCTTCAAACAGGTGTTAAATAAGGTCGATTTTCTGCCGCATACCAGACATACTCTTTCACTCGCCATAAATAAGAACCTCTCAAAATATAAACTTGTAGTTGATTATAACACTGAATAAAATATTTTGCACTTCTATAATGCTAAAACAACTCTGCCCAAAGCCTTGTCGTACAGCTGCATTCCCCGGGGCACGATCCTTTATTACTATTTAACGATACCTGTAGTGTGTCAAACGGGGACAGTCCCTTTGTGTCAGTCCTGACACAAAGGGACTGTCCCCGTTTGACACACTTTGACCTATTACATGCGTAAATGCTATACTACAATAAGTGTGTAAACGAATCGAGCCTCATACATTTGCACAATATAGAAATACAGCAGGTCTGACACAAAGGGACTGTCCCTGCTTGACACACTATTGGCTGACCGCTAAATAGTAATATACTGCAGCATGGAGAAAATACATGGAAAGAACACGAAAGAGAAGAATAATAATGACAGGCGGCGGTACTGCCGGACATGTGATGCCTAATATCGCACTACTTCCGGAGCTTCGCGCCGAGGATTACCTGATCGCATATATAGGCTCTGAAAACGGTATCGAAAAGGATCTGATCAGGGAACAGCGGATCAAATATTACGGAATAGCTTCCGGAAAGCTGAGGCGCTATATGAGCCTTCAAAACTTTACCGATCCCTTCAGGGTTATCAAGGGCTACTCACAGGCAAAAAAAATCCTTAAGAAGCTTAAGCCGGATGTCGTATTCTCAAAGGGCGGCTTCGTTACCGTGCCGGTAGTGGTTGCAGCAGGGAGGATGGGCATTCCTGTGATCATACACGAGTCAGACATGACGCCGGGGCTTGCCAATAAAATAGCCATGCGGTATGCAAAAAAAATATGCTGCACGTTTCCCGAAACCATAAAATACATCCCTTCCGAGAAGGCTGTGCTTACGGGAACGCCTATAAGAGCCGAGCTTATTAAAGGAGATAAAAAAGCCGGGTATGATTTTACAGGACTTACACCAGGCAAGCCTGTCATCCTTGTTGTCGGCGGAAGCACCGGCGCCAAAAACTTAAATGAAGCGCTCTGGGCGATACTCCCGGAGCTCGTTAAAAGCTACAATGTGGTACATCTTTGCGGCGCCGGAAAGACCGACTCCGACTATGACAATGTCCGCGGATACGTTCAGTTTGATTATGTAAATGAACAGATGCGAGATCTCCTTGCCATGGCAGATATCGTCGTATCCCGCGCCGGTGCAAATGCCATTTTTGAATTCCTGACACTCCGTAAACCTAATCTGCTTGTACCGCTGCCGGCCGAAGCCAGCCGAGGCGATCAGATACTGAATGCCGATTCATTTAAAAGACAAGGCTTTTCCTCTGTTATAGAGGAGAAGGATATAACGCCGAAGGCTCTTATGAAAGCAATAAACAGCCTTTACAAAAATAAGCAGCAATATATAGATGCCATGGCGCAAAGCACCTTACAGGATTCTATATCAAAAATAATTGACTTGATAGATACTATTTAGAGATCAATCTCTGAAAGTGTGTCAAAATGGGGACAGTCCCTTTGTGTCAGTCGGATGACACAAAGGGACTGTCCCCATTTTGACACACTTTTAATGTATTTGCTTTTTTTTGAAAAATGTATTAAAATAATAACGATATTAGGAATCAATATTATTTTTTGAATATGGAGCTGATGATTATGGCTGCGATAAAGAAAAGCAAACAACGTGAAGCAATAAAAACGTTTCTGTACTCCCGGCACGACCACCCCACTGCTGAGGTTGTCTATACCAATGTAATAAAAGAATTCCCTAAAATAAGTCTCGGTACAGTTTATCGGAATCTCTCCTTCCTTGTGGAGCAAGGGGAGGCTATTACGGTTCCCTGCAAGGACGGATCGGTGCATTTTGACGGAAGGATCTCGCCGCACTATCATTTTCAGTGTACGAAGTGCAACGGTATTAGCGATATAGAGCTTGACGATCCCGATTACGAAAAATCCGTGATATCCGCTCCGCAAGAGGTGCTTGATGAAGGAAATGTTATTACCGGGCATGTAACCTTCTTTTACGGGGTTTGTGATAAATGTAATAAAAAATAAACTATCTCCTTTACGCATTTTGACAGCACTCCGATGAGTGCTTTTTTTTGTACATACAATCTGAGCTTTGTTTATAAAATTTTTATAATTTTGCCTCCGCTTGACCGCGCATTAAACAACCTATCTTTATACTTGCTTGCAAACAACCCCTTAAAACCCCCTTAATTACGTTGTTTTTAAGGTTTTAAAAAATAAAACGGTTATTGACTTTATAAAAAAAATCTGTTAAAATTTATTAAATTTTGGTAACCGGGCTCTTAATTTTTTTATTATCAGTTTGATTGCCGGAAGCTAAACTATTCAAAATTTCATAAAGGAGGAGAAGAGAATGGATTTTGGCAGTAATGGATTTATGCTGATGTGTGCAGCATTAGTCTTCATTATGACTCCCGGTCTGGCATTCTTCTACGGCGGTCTTTCCCGTAAGAAGAACATGATCGATACCATGATGGCCAGCGTCGGTCTCATGGGTATGGCTACGATCATGTGGGTATGCTTTGGCTATTCCGTTACCTTCAGCGGTAACGGACCCATCATCGGTGATCTGAGTAATGCATTCCTCATAGGTATAAGCCCTCACGATCTCTATAACGGAGAAGGCTCCATATCTATGTATACATTTATTCTTTTCCAGATGATGTTCTCCATGATCACACCTGCCGTTGTTACAGGTGCCGGTGTAGGTCGTATGAAGTACAGAGCAATGTTTTTGTTCTCAGCGATCTGGACTTGTCTTGTATACTATCCTTTAGCTCACATGGTATGGGGCGGCGGATGGTTACAGAACCTTGGAGTTATCGACTTTGCCGGAGGTTATCCTATCGAGGTGGCTACCGGTATGTCAGGTCTTACTCTTGCCCTTATGCTCGGTAAGAGAAAGGGCTTCGGTGAGAAGGTATTTGACTCTCACAACAAACCTTATGTATTCCTCGGTGCGTGGATACTGTGGTTCGGCTGGCTCGGATTTAACGCCGGTTCCAGCTTCCTTGCAGACGGACTTGCATCTCATGCGTTCATGACCACTATGGTTATCGCAGCAAGCGCGCTTCTTTCATGGATGATCGTAGATATCGTTACATCCGGAAAGCCTACCTTAGTAGGAGCTTCTTCAGGTCTTGTATGCGGTCTTGTTGCCGCTACACCTACCTGCGGTTTCGTTCCTGTTTGGGCAGCTTTCATCATCGGTGGCGCAGTAAGCCCTATCTGCTATGCAGTAACTAACATGGTGCTTAAGAGACGTCTCTTTGACGATCCTATGTCGGTTCTCGGCTGCCACGGTATGGCAGGTATCACGGGCTGCGTAGGCTTAGCATTCTTCTGTGATCCTTCCATCACACCCGGTTCTACATTCCTTCCGGGTCTTGCATTTGGCGTAGGAACACAGTTCGGTATCCAGATGGTCGCTCTCGGTATCTCTGCAGCATGGTCTGTAGGCTTCACCGTTATATCAGTACTCATCACACGTATCTTTACTAAGCTTCGTGTTCCTGAAGAGGCTGAAGTTATCGGTCTTGATATCTCAGAGCACAATGAGGATGCTTATCCTGCATTTGAGTATCATAAGGAAGATTAATATACGGGAAACCGTAAATAAAAAAATCTGTGCGAATTTAGCACAGATTTTTTTATTAACAGAACCTCCCGCTTGGTGTGTCAGATGTGTCAGTAAAACCGTCCCCCTTGACACATCTGACTTACTGCCGTTATCACCTCATTTCTATCGCCGCTTCA
>CACZTL010000077.1 GCA_902784165.1 uncultured Lachnospiraceae bacterium
CAAGCCCATTTTGACACAAAGGGACTGTCCCCATCTTGACACGCCTGACACACTTGACACAATTTGAAAAAAAACATATTTTATAAGATAGCTAACCAAAACACTTACAGCAAGTACGGAGAGTCCATATGAACAAAAAATATATATTTACAATTACGGCAGCTCTTACAGGTGCCATCCTTCTTACCGGCTGTGCCTCTCTTACCGGAAACGGCGAAGCCGATACGACGGTGACTGCGACCGAAACCACCACGGTTCCGCCCACAACAAGTGTATACAGCACCGCCAACACCGCCCACTACGAAGCTCCTGCCGAAAGCCAAAGGAGCGTGAGCTGGGATATTACGTTAAACAAGATGGAGATAAAGAAATACTTAAAGCCGCAGGGTATAGCTGATGATGATTACGCAAACCGTATAGTACCGCCAAACGGAAGCACTTACCGCTACGCAGAGCTTGATCTTACATTAAAAAACACCGGCAGCACTAAGCAAAGCTACATTACTTACGAATCTGCCGATGTATACACAGAGCTCCTATGGGACGGAAACTCATATTACCCCACATATATAACGGATTCTACGGACGGCTATCCCGTAGATCCCATAATAAGCTATGTGGATGTCGAACCCGGCGAAACCGCCAACGTCCGCATAGCCTTTGAGGTTCCTAAAGAACTTGGTGAGTCTGAAACTCCGCTCAGGTATCATATCGTGTATAAAAACGGTGACGGAAGCGACGGGGTATATATAGATTTAAGATAAAAAAAACAATAACTTTAGTATATTGTTTGCAACTCTGAATGCCAAAGTAACAACAAACAGCAGGACATACACAAAGCCCGAAGGGGCGTTTTTTTGCCTGAACAATCATAACTAATCGCGTACTAAATGGCAAAAAAACAGCTCTCAAGGGCTTTTTGTATATATCCTGCGTCACTTATCAATAAATACTACTCCGCCACCTCATCCTTTAAAGCGATATCCGACGCCCCATATAGTCTCTATATACTTAGGCTTTGCCGAATCCGTTTCTATCTTCTCGCGTATTTTCTTTATGTGCACCGTAACCGTCGCGATATCTCCTACGGAATCCATATCCCATATCTCTCGGAAAAGCTCTTCCTTAGTATACACATGATTCGGATGATCCACCAAAAACGCAAGCAGATCAAACTCCTTTGTCGTAAAGCTCTTCTCGTCACCGTCTACAAACACACGGCGTGCAGTCTTATCTATCTTTATGCCGCGTATCTCCACGATATCATTTTCCGGCTTATTATCCGTAATAAGCCTCTCATACCTCGCAAGGTGAGCCTTTACTCTCGCAACGAGCTCGCTCGGTGAAAATGGCTTCGTCATATAGTCATCCGCGCCTGTGCCGAGTCCCCTTATCTTGTCTATATCCTCTTTCTTTGCGGAAACCATGATTATAGGTATGTTTTTTTCGCTTCTTACCTGCTTGCATATCTCATAACCGTCTATCCCCGGAAGCATTATATCCAATATGATTATATCAAAATCCTCGGCAAGCGCCGCTTCAAGCCCGCTGTTGCCGTCTTCCTTTATAGTCACGTCAAACCCTGATAATTCAAGATAATCCCGCTCGATCTCTGCAATCGCCTCTTCATCTTCAACAATAAGAACCTTGCTCATATCACGCTCCTCCTCGTTTTCTTATGATTTTACCATAACTTTACAAAGATTGCACACTATTTACAATCAATTTTCTAAAGTAACATTCATTAAAAAAATAAGTGCGTCACAGGGACACACTTATTTTTTCTTCCTGGACTTACTCTTCATCTGATTATCCGGAAGCGTAAGCTGCATTCCCTCTTTATACCTGAGCAGATTGATATGGAAGGTCGTTCCCTCGCCTTCGGTCGAGTCAACCCAGATACGCCCTTTATGGTCATCTATAATCTTCTTAACGATGGCAAGACCGATACCGCTTCCCGTCTGGGGAGACGTACGCGACTCGTCAGTCCTGTAGAACCTGTCAAAAATACGCGGCAGATCCTTCATATTTATTCCCTTGCCGTTATCTGACATAACAAGATGGATATAATCACCCTCGTCAAAAACCTCTATGCCGATAGTACACTTCACCCCGGCTCTGCGGTACTTGACGGAATTGCTGACGATATTGTTTATCACGCGCTTAAGCTGGTTGGGGTCGGCCATGGTGTACATGTCGTCACCGCCGTGGAAATTATACTTAAGAATGATATCCATCGACTCCAGGTCAAGCTTTATCTCATCTACACAATCATCAAAATAATCCTTGGCATTTATCTTGATAAAATCATAAGGTATCCTGTTCGTATCAAGCCTTGAAAACAGCGTCAGCTCGTCTATGAGCCTGTCCATATCCTCCACCTTGTTGGCAATAGTAAGGATATATTTCTTCTGCTTTTCGGGCGTGGCGGCTATACCGTCTCTTAGCCCCTCTACATAGCCCTTTATAGCGGTAAGCGGGGTCTTCAGGTCATGGGAAATGTTGCGTATCAGCTCCTTTTCCTCAACATCGGATTTCTTCTTATCATTTTCCGACTTATTTAAGCGGTTCCGCATTTCTTCAAAGTCACGGCAAAGATCACCCAGCTCGTCTTTTTTACGAGTCCTGATCTCGAAATCCAGATTCCCGTCCCTGATGTTTTGGGTACCCAGCCTCAGCCTGTCTATCGGCTTGATGATCGATCTGTTCAGCCACAAATAAAGTATAAAGCTGGTAAATGCTATAACTTCGATAACGATAAGGACCACCTGAATAACCAGATTCTTAAACTGCGGCAATGTCTGGCGCAGGGGGGTTATAAGAAACACACTCCCCTCGCCATCCGAGGCTCTGAAAGTGACACATTTTACAATAGTCTGAAATCTTCCGCCTTCATATACGGCGCTTCCGCCGAGTCCCCTCGCCGTAACGGCGCCCGGAAGTATTTCTTCAAGCTCCGCTTCCGTATAGGATGAGGAGTTGTAATAAATCTCATCCCCCCGTCTGACTACGAGCTGCGATAGCTTCCCCTCAACCTCCGAATTAAGCCCTGCCAGGTAATCCCGGTCGAAAAAAACATCCGCATTTTCTACAGCCTGTTTTTGTACCTCTGCAAACGTAGTATCCGTTATCTTCCCGAGCAATGCCCCCGACGAATACATATCGGATAGTCTGAAATCGGCGCCGTAAACATTTCTTACCTGGCTAAGCTCCCGTCTGGTGATAAAAAACACCGCAAGGGTTCCTAAAATAACAGGCAATGCAGCCATGATAAAAAAAGCGATCTTAAGTTTTGTTTTTAATTTCATAAGACCACCTGCCTTAGATTCAAAAAAAGCCGATTAAGAAAAATCTTAACCGGCGCATATGATCAACCTGTCTTTAACCTAAACTTCTGCGCTTCCCTGTCGTCCGAAACGATCTGTATGGAGGCCCCGAGGCTTCTTAGCTTACCGTCAAAATCTTCATAGCCTCTCTGAATATAGATAATATCCTCTATCTCGGAAAACCCTTCTGCCGCAAGCGCTGCAAGCACAAGAGCCGCGCCGGCTCTTAAGTCGGGCGCCGCCACCTGCGCTCCCGAAAACTTTTCAACGCCGTCGATATATACGGTATTTCCTTCAACCTTGCCGTGCCCTCCCATACGCGCAAGCTCGTCTATATATCGGAATCTGTTATCAAATACGCTTTCGGTAACCATGCTGGTTCCCTTAGCAAGCGCAAGAGCAACGGCTATCTGCGGCTGCATATCCGTGGGGAAGCCGGGATACGGAAGCGTCTTGATATTGGTTGAAGTAAGACGCTTGGCACCTATGACTCTTACCGTATCGTCACCTTCCTCTATCGTACAGCCCATCTCCATAAGCTTTGCCGAAATAGACTCCAGATGCTTAGGGATAACGTCACACACCGTAACATCACCGCCTGTTATAGCCGCGCCTACCATAAACGTCCCTGCCTCTATCTGGTCTGGGATAATGGAATATGTCGCTGAATGAAGCTTCTCCACGCCCTTGATACGTATCACATCGGTTCCTGCGCCCTTTATGGATGCTCCCATGGCATTAAGGAAATTGGCCACATCTACTATGTGGGGCTCTTTTGCGGCATTCTCAAGGATCGTGTCTCCCTCTGCCATACATGCGGCAAGCATAAGGTTTATCGTCGCTCCTACAGACACCATATCGAAATAAATGTTAGCTCCGGTGAGCTTTTCCGCTCTTGCCCATACCACGCCGCCTGCCATTATATCAACCTCAGCACCGAGCGCCTTAAAACCCTTGATATGCATATCTATAGGTCTGCTCCCGATGTCACAGCCTCCGGGAAGAGCAACCTTTGCCTCATGATACTTGCCCAGAAGCGCTCCTATCAGATAATAAGAAGCACGGATTTTCTTCACCTGCTCATACTGTATGTCAATGCTGTGTATGCTTTTTCCGTTTATTATATAAGTGTTTTTGTCAACCTCTTTTACGCCGGCACCCACACCCTCTATAGCGTTCAAAATAACGTGAGTGTCTCTTACGTCCGGTACGTTCTCTACAGTTACAGGCTCGTCAGCCATGATGGCACCTGCCAGAATCCCCAGAGCTGCGTTTTTTGCGCCGCTTATCCTGACCTCCCCTTTTAGGGGTGTGCCTCCCTTTACTATGTATTCTTCCACAGTTTCAGTCTCCTCTGATTTCATTCCCGGAAGTCCTTTTATATCTGAAGTGAGCGCTCCGAAAACATCTCCTTTAGGGAGCACTTAAAGTCATATAAATTTAAAAAAATCATTATCCGTGAGATTATACCACTATTCAAGCGGTTTTACAAGGTTTTTTTGAAATCTGACCACCTTGGTTTGAAATTGTGTCAAGATGGGGACTGTCCCCATCTTGACACAATTACCGGTCATACAGACACTCCCCCCTGCTGTCCGTGACCACAATAGCCGGAAAATCCTCCACATAAAGCCTTCTTACTGCCTCAGCGCCGAGATCCTCATACGCAATAAGCTCAGAAGATTTGATACATTTGGCCAAAAGCGCCCCGGCGCCGCCGACCGCCGCCAGATAAACACAGCCGTTTCGGACTATCGCTTCATTTACCGCATCAGAGCGCCTTCCCTTGCCGATCATCACGGTAAGCCCCATATCAAGAAGCTTGGGCGTGTACTTATCCATACGCCCCGATGTCGTAGGACCGGCCGAGCCGATGACCTTTCCCGGCGGCGCGGGCGACGGTCCCATATAGTAAACCGCTGCGCCCTGCACAGGAAACGGAAGGCCTCCTGCCGGATCAGATCCCTTGCTTTCAGCCTCATTAATCAGCTCCGTCATACGCTTGTGCGCCGCGTCACGAGCGGCATATACCACGCCGGTAAGAAGTACGGTATCTCCGGCGCGCAGAAGAGCTGCTCCTTCTTTACTCAGCGGTAGCTTTAGTTTTATTTGTTTATTATCCTTCATCAAACTATCCTGATAACACACTTAATCATATAATCCGCACTTTATGGCGGTTTACATGACAACATATGCACACCGCCACCGGAAGCCCTGCGATGTGCGTGGGAAAGGTCTCAACATTTACAGAAAGAGCGGTGTTTTTGCCACCGAGCCCTGCCGGTCCGAGTCCCGTTTCATTAATGCGCGCAAGAAGCTCATCCTCGAGCGTATCAGCATAAGCGGGTCTTGCCGCGCTGCTAGAATCAGTTACGTCAGCTGCCTCTGAACTGTCACGAGCAATACTCCTTGTCAGCGCCCTTTTTGCCAAAATCGCGCATTTCTCAAAATCACCGCCTATCCCGACGCCTATAACAAAGGGCGGGCAGGCATTTGGTCCCGCTTCAAGCGCAGTATCTATAACAGCCTGCTTCACGCCCTCTATCCCGTCTGCGGGCTTTAGCATAAAGATACGGCTCATATTCTCGCTTCCGAAGCCCTTGGGGGCAACCGTTATCCTTACCTTATCACCGGGAACTATATCGAAATGAATCACGGCCGGTGTGTTATCGCCGGTATTAACCCGCTCTATCGGGTCCGAAACCACGGATTTCCTAAGATACCCTTCCGTATAGCCCTGTCTCACACCCTCATTAACCGCTTCGCTTATATCTCCGCCGGTAAAATGCACATCCTGCCCAACGTCAAGAAAAACGACCGCCATCCCGGTGTCCTGACACACGGGTATCCGCTCGTTTTCCGCAATCTCCATATTCTCTTTTAACTGCGCAAGAACGCTCTTTCCGGTATCAGATGTCTCGCTTTCGGCTGCAGCTTCAAGAGCCTGCTTGACGTCTCCCTCCAAAAAAAGATTCGCCTCTATGCACATTTCTTTGACGAGCTCCGTAATTTCGGATACATCAATCTCTCGCATTTCCTACGGTCACCCCAAAAACTGAGCCGCAAGCTGATCCGCGCTCTGAAGACCTACCACACGCTTAGCTTCCTCACCGCCCTTAACAAGGATAAGTGTCGGAATTGACTGAACTCCAAACTGTGCCGCAAGCTCAGGCTGCTCGTCGACATTCACCTTAGCTGTCTTAATCTCGCCCTCATGCGCCTCGGCAAATTTCTCAAGCTCGGGTGTCTGCATCTGGCACGGTCCGCACCATGTAGCCCAGAAATCAAGAACTACCGGAACCTCGCTTTTTACTACCTCTGCATCAAAATTATCTTTTGTTATAACTGCCGACATTTTAACGTCCTCCTTTATCTGTTTGCATATCATAAACAAAGCTTCATAGTTCATTGCCCATGATAACTTATATATCGTCAATCTTCAGTGATTAAGTCACAGTTTATCAGTTTGCATAAGTGTGACACAAAGGGACTGTCCCCGTCTTGACACACTTCTGAAAACTGATAAACTCAGTCGGTATAATTATCAAAATATCCCTGTACCAGCACTATCGGGGTTCCCTTATCACCCGACCCGCTCGTAAGATCACAAAGCGACCCGATAAGATCTGTAAGCTGCCTGGGCGTAGTCCCTTGTGAAGCCATATTCCCGGTCAGATCCTTATCCTTTTCCCTGATCCTCTCCTTAATAGCCTCCTTAAGCGCATCGCCTGACAAATGATTAAAATCATTATCCGCAAGGTACTTAAGCTTAAGCTCATTAGGCGTGCCCTCGAGTCCTGCCGTATATCCGGGTGAAACGAC
>CACZTL010000078.1 GCA_902784165.1 uncultured Lachnospiraceae bacterium
AAAACGTCCCGGGAATCATGATAATTCCCGGGACGAGTATTCATTATATATATGAAAACCCGCGGTGCCACCCGCATTGATGCCTGATACAGACATCCTCTTTCGTATTTCATTTTATTATCTGCGCAACATGCACAAACCGACCGGCGCTTATTTATATAAATCTGCCGTACCGGTATGATGTACGCTTCGGAGCGTTCCCTAACTTACTACTCATCTCAAACGCGCTTCCAGTCCATGACGCGCTCTCCCTGTCAGACTTTCCGAAAAAGCAGAGTCTCCGTTCCTTAAGATATATCTTTTTAAATGTATTGTCAACTGTTTACGAATCATAAAACTGCGATCCGTCATCCGTAACAAGTCGTTCTGTCTTAGGATATTCAAAGATTTCCGGCTTTCCTGCATTTGCACTAAGATAGTCCGCAAACCCGGCTGCATACCATTTGGCCATGACGAGATTATGCATGAGGTAATTCCCGCAATTTTCGGCAGTCGCGCCCGGCACCTCACAGACAGCTTCTACAGACTTAAATGCCGCCAGTATAAGATCATATATTTCTTCCGGCTTTCTTGCGCCTTTCAGGATAACATAAAAACCTGTAAGGCACCCCATCGGACCCCAGTAAATAACATCTTCCTTCCAATCGGGATCATTTCGCAGATATGTTGCTATGATATGCTCAAGCGTATGCATCGCCGCCACATCGATCGCGGGCTCTGTGTTTGGCTTTGTAACCCTTACATCATAAGTTGTTATCACACTGTCGCCGACCCTGTCCTGCCTGCTTATAAAAATTCCGGGTATAATCTTAGTGTGGTCAACTGAAAAACTCGGTATTAAATCCATGATCTGTCTCCTCGTAAATTTTTTTTAATTAACAAAATAAGCTAACCTTAACGCGACCATTATACCACGGATCACCGGGATATAAAACTGTTTTAGGAGTGTGTCAGTTAGGGACAGTCCCCAACTGACACACTAATTGTAACCGGTCAACAAATATGATATAATAACCCACGGTTTTGCCCGTGTAACACGGTGCAAAATGCGGCTTAAATTTACAGTCTGATACACTTCAGACCTATGCAAGGAGGATAACTATGACAACTAAGATCAAAGACACTACCGATAAGCTTGTTTACGGCCATGAGGGCTGGCTGGAGGATTATGTGTTCCACTATCACGCAGGCGACTCCATCATGACCAAGTTTAACTGGGGACATGACATGACTCACGACGGACTTCCCCGCCTCGAGATCATTAGTCTTAAGGCTTATGCACCCGACGGTACCGAAGAAGAGGTTACTGCAAAAGAAACCGGTAAGGATTACATAGACCTCACCGCCGAAACAGATCAGGAGGGTATGTACCTTTTCACTACCGCATATGATAACTGCTATGCAGAGCTTCCCGGAAACAAGTGGAAAATCGGCACAAGAAAGGATTTTCCTGATGCGGTTAATGTAGGCAGATACGTTCAGTCAGCTACTGCATGTGTATTCGTAGGTCACGACGGCACCCACGATGTATATGATGTTAAGCTTCCTACATCCGTTATTCCCGTAAGTCCTGATTTTCGTGCAGGTCATGAACTTACATTTGAAGTAAAAACCGACGGAAAGCCCCAAGCAAGTGACGATGTTAAGTTTATCTTTATGGCCGAGGACGGAAACAAGGTCGTTGACATGAAGACAGACGAAAACGGTATCATAAAGGTAACTCCCGAGGAGCCCGGCGTTTACGGTATTATCGCAAGATATGTTGTTGATTCCGACTCTGAGGATTATGAAAAGATCCACTACACAGCAACACACTGCTTCCGCGTAAAGGAGCATGACCACAGCGATCATCACTGATAGCATTAAAGTTGTGTTTAGCACTTAGTCATAAGTGTGTAAAACAATAATTCTTTAAAAATACAACGGGTTGTCATATTAAATAAAAAGAAACAGTAACGGCTCTCCGATACTGTTTCTTTCTTTTTGTAATCATTTACCGGATATCGTATCAGTCGTTTACATTCTCAACCTCTGATTTGATAATCTCACCGGTTTCCATATTAATCTCATAGCTGTATTCCTTGTCACCGTTTACAAAATCTATTTCAAATTTTTTAACGGTACCGTCAAGATCCTGCTCAACCTTTGTAAATGTAACATCACTCTCAGCGAAACCTGCATGCTTTACAGAAGCGCTCTTAGCTTCAGCTTCTGTGATGGTTGTAACGGAAGCCGCCGGCGTAGTTGAAGCGGCAGCTGTGGTAGCAGCCTGAGTAGTAGCTGCTTCTGTCGTTGCGGCAGTAGTTGCCTCAGTTGTTACAGCGGTTGTAGTTGACGCGGTTGTAGACGTTCCCGATGCAGCGCTTCCGCATCCTGCTGCTGCGATTCCAAGTCCGAGTGTAGCTGCCATAATCAAAAATTTCTTTTTCATTCTCTCAATCTCCTCTCTGTTTATTATTTATCCTTTGTGACAATCACATTATACTATTATTAAATCGTATGTGTCAAAGTGTGTCAAACGGGGACAGTCCCTTTGTGTCAGACCTGACACAAAGGGACTGTCCCCGTTTGACACACTTTGAACTACGCGAATTAAATATATCTTGTAAAATAGTTTACATAAAGCATTACATCTTCAGAGTATCCGTACTTATATCATACTCATAAACATTATCGGATAAAACCTCCTCCGGGGAAACCCCTGTCTTGTTTATATCCCTAACCATGCACGAAAGATCCTCTTTTCTTAAGTCACTGAATTTCGGCACCATTATGACCTCATGTACCGAAGAAGGAAGAACGTAAAAATCCCTGTTTATTTTCTTTCCGAAAAGAGAAAGCGGTCTTTTATAAAGAATACAAGCCGCTCCATGCAGCCCGGATTCGTTAGTCAGAACATACATAGACTTATAGGGATCACATAATTTCAACGACTCGGGAAAAGTGTAATCACTTTCATCAAATTCATCCTCAGCCTTTAAACCGGACACGGAATTATTTTCCGCATTTTCCAATATCCTGTCTATAGGTCTTATCCTTGCCTTAAAAAGCTGCGGCGTATTTATACGTGCCTGCTCGTCTATGGTCTTCAGATCTGTTTCCCATGCTTCCAGATAGGAATTATATATAAGCGTCGACGCAAGCGCCCCGTCCTTGTCAGACAGGTAAATGTAATAAACCACTGCAAGATCAAGAAAGGTCTTATGCGGTATCTTTTTTAAAAGCTCTTCATTCATTTTTCGGTTAATAAGCTTATAAGCTATTTTTTCCCTGACATTTTCAAAGCTTGATAAGAAATCCGTATTCATATCAAATGTATCACGATAATTGTAATAACCGGATAATATCTCATCCGTTATCTTCTCTATGCTCATCCCTTTTTTATATTTCGGATAAAAGTCATTAAGATATATGGTCGGTGACATATTTCTGTCTTTTTCCATGATCACAAGCCCGTCAAGCCTTGTATTATTATTCTTAACAACCTGATTAATAAATATCCGGCATTCCTTTCCTGCAGCATTTTGTGTGTTTTTGACGATCGCATCGGTAAATTCTGTGTAATTCATTTTTTACTCCTTTATTATTCTTTATTTGATAATATGCCATTTTTAAAATTGATCTTCAAAAAACGAAAAACAAAATAAGATAAGAAAGATAAATTCAAAAAATTAGTTTTAGAAAAATGACCGGAAAAGTCGATTTCAGAAAAAATGTGTAAAAACACAAGAAAAAATACATTTCGTTGTCGGGAATGTTTTCAGAAAAACAATAAAAATGACCGGGTCGGAACTGACCCGGTCAGTATATTAAAATAATAAACGTTATCTGTCAAGAGAAATTTTTATCGTCTGATGCTGCGGTCTCAAACGCGTTACAATCCGGCAATAACTATTGTGTGTCAGCACAACCGTCCCCGATGACACACTTTTATTAATTTTTTCTTAATTTCTTCATTACCATATTGCATTATAAGAGCTTATATAGGAAAATACAACAAATCAAAACAGGAGAATTATAAATGTTAGAATACACAATAGAAAAGACAAAGAAGATATTACTTGAGCCCCTTTTATATTTCACCCTTGCCACCCTCTGTCTTATATCAGTTCTTGCTATATTTGCTTCCTCTGTAGCTATTCCCGTTTTTGTAGCATGCGGAGCTGTGTTGTTTTTCGGTACTATGATATTGGGAAGAAAGTCTTGATTTTTTGCAAACTTAGTCTGTATACAGAGTCATAATCTTTTTCTTGAATACCGGTTCTTAAAGCATCTGCTGTTCTTTCGCTTACAGAAAGAATGGCAGGTGCTTTAATTATTCTTTAACTCGTGCAGTATCAATAAAAGAGAGCCGGTTTCCCGACTCTACATTAAAAACTGGATTATGCACCGCCTTTATCCGGCCGCTTCTATTTCTTTTCTTACATCTGAACCTTCTTCTCTTCAACGGCGTGTTTCTCAACAGCATAATTGTCATTGATTTCTTAATTTTTTCTTTCGTTTCAAGCCTTTAGCGTTGTGCTCCGACTTTATTATTGTAGTCGCATCTGCCCGTTTTATCAATCGTTTGCCTTCTAAAAAAATGACCGGCAGAGAATCACTCCACCGGTCTCATTTCTATTTCAAGTCCTATATCACCGTTTCAATATCTCCATCAATAAAGATCGCCTGTTCCCTAATCTCAAAAGGACAAACAACTTCCCCTTATCTCACCTTGTCGTTCCTTCCTTACTCTCGTGCAGCGACGACATCTAAAAGGTAGCCGGGCGTGAAGAACTTGTCCATGAACTGATAGTAGCCAAGCAAGGGAACCACTGCCTTGTACTGATCTGCCAAAAGATCATGTTCGATACGCATATCACCCGGTCCGGCTATCACCAGAACGTTTCGATCGTCGGCCGAGTATGCCTTCCATTCAACATTGTCTGTCGACGGATTGCCGCAGCGTGCGAAATTGGTCCACATCTGCTGAACGGTCGTGAATATCTCATCGGAGATGTTCGTGCCGTTAAACGGGCTGTTCGTCCCGATGCCGCGAAAGTCGAACACGAACATAAGCTCCACGGAATGCGCTGCTCCCATATCCGCATTGCTGCCCGGGTACGACCAGTAGTAACAAAATGTCTTGTTGAACGCGCTCTGTGCGTCGAGCTGTTGAAGCATAGGAACCCTGAACATGAGCTCATCTATAAACTCCGTCTCAACAAGTCCCGGCTCCTGAAGTCTGCAGACTCTTTTAAATTCCTCATAATACTTCTTGTCCTCTTCCTTCAGGTAGGGGACTGCGTCACCCACAGCGCGTTGTGCAAATATCTTTTGTTCTTCCATGCTCAGACTCGGGCCCTCTCCCATAAACAGCCTAGCTTCATCGGCCGTGCTGCCTGCCATAATGGATATATGCTTTGCGTAGCCCTTCCGGTACAGCTCGATAGGCGCCTCGGGGAGCACCTCAGTTCCGTAGTAGGGACAGGACGTGAACATGCCGACAGCTTCAACGTACGCCTTCTGAAGCTCCTCTTCGGTCAGTGCCATGATTTCTTCCATGGTCTTGCAGCCGGTGTACTCGAGCAGCGCCTTAGTCTTGCCCTGCGCGGCTTCGCAGTCGACCGGGAAAGCCAATGTAGTCGAGCCGCTCTGAGCAATGACCTTCTGAAAATACCGGTTTGCCTCCTTCATGACCGGCAGAATGGAGACAGAGCCGCCGCCGGCACTTTGCCCAAAGATAGTCACGTTGTCAGGGTCTCCGCCGAAGGCGGCGATGTTATCATGCACCCACCTCAGCGCCATAGCCTGGTCGAGCAGACCGTTGCAGGGCGCAGTCTTGAAATTTTCTCCTCCGGGCACAGACGAGAAATCCATGAATCCGTACATATTCAAGCGGTAATTGAGGTTCACCAGGATTATGTCACTATGCTCCTGGACGAGGTTGGCTCCGCTATACGAAATCTGCGATCCCGAGCCGGTGACGTACGCCCCGCCGTGGATCCACACCATAACTGGCTTCTTCTCGGTCTTGTCGTCGGCGTTGACCCAGATATTCAGATATAGACAATCCTCAGAAGTCAGCTTCTGTATAGTATCCTCATAGGCTATTGAGACGATAGCAGACTTTCCGTAGTACTTTGCCTCGAAGACACGGTCGTCAGCATCCACATACTCCGGCGCCTTGAAGCGTCGCTCACCCACGGGCGGCTTCGCGTAGGGAATGCCCAGCCACGACGCGACCCCGTTCTCCTCGGTTCCGACAAATGTGCCGTTTACGCACTTCACTGCATGGCTCTCGTCGTAATCTCCCGTTATTTCACTGTTCAAATACTCGTACGGCTCGTAAATCATCAGATCCTTGAATTCTCTTTTCATGTCACTCATCGTTTTGTACTCCTTTCATTTATTATATACTTTAGGCGTTTGCGAAACGCCGTAAGCCGCATAAATACGGCATTTTTTTGTTATTAAAATCAAAAATCCCCTCACGGTCAGTGATATAATTGAGCTGCTGAAACCATAAACCACACCACGAAAGGAGACATACATATTATAACATAAAAAAAAACTCTCTCTGACAGCTATTTTTGAAGACTGTAAAGAATTTTATGAATCTGACAATTCAGCAATATAGCTTTTTCCGACTCGCCGGCTCTATCGATCAGCAGCGCAGTTTTTCCGGCGCTGTCTTCTTCCCATTTAAGCATCTTATCGATTATTTTTCTTTTCATAGCATGCGGAGCAGCATTGTTATTCGGTACTATGATAATGGGAAGAAAATCCTCATTGCTTATACTCTTAGCATATTTACAGACATACAATCTTTTTAAACCTGTCCTTACTGCTTTATGGTCAAAATCTCTTCTAAAGGAAGACGTGAAGATGAACAAGACAGGGGGACCAAGACAGGGGGACGCTGCTTTTGTCTTACCTTGTCCAAGACAGGGGGCGCTGCTTTTGTCTTACCTTATCTAAAGTTGTTACCAGCGTTCATACAGCTCTTGCTTATCTAACTCACCTATCCTTTTCATATCTTCCTGCGACAATTCAAAGGCAAAAAAAGGCGCTCAATTTTCTAAAATATATATATTTTATTCTATAAAAGTAGTATAATCAAAATCGGAAGAGAACTGATTTCGACCGAGAAAGGAGCGTGCTTATGTTACATTCATTTACAAGGAATCATAATGATCTGTCTACCGATGCAGGTTTTCAGTTTGAGTTTTTCTGCGACTGCTGTGGAAACGGCTTTAAATCGACTTTTAAGGATTCAGCCACCTATGGCAAAAAGCAAAAGGGAAGCAAGATCGGCAAGGGCTTCGGTCTGCTGGGCGGAATTTTCGGCGGCGAACTGGGAGATTTGGGCAATGCGGTTGAACGTGGCGAGGATTTCATAAATGAGCACCGTGGCAGCGACAGCCCCCAGTGGCGCAAGGAGCAGGAAGCTGCATTTGACGAGGCACAGGAGGAGGTTAGACCTCACTTCAGGAAGTGTCCTGCATGTTCCGCATGGGTCTGCGATGACTGCTGGAACGAGGACGAGGGACTCTGCATTACGTGCGCGCCCAGAGAGAGCGCTTATGTGGCAAAGGCCAGAAATGAGGCTATGCGCAGGAATATCGACGAGGAGGCTGAAACAGCGCAGGTTTGGCATGGCAAGCTGGAAAACAGGATTACTATTTGCCCCAAATGCGGCAAGCCTGCCGGAGACGGAAAGTTCTGCAACAACTGCGGCGCTCCCCTGTCCATGATAAAGTGCCCGAATTGCGGCGCCATGGTCGCCCAGGGACTTAAGTTCTGCGGCGAATGCGGCTCACCCATTTCCACCGTGGGCATTTGTCCGGAGTGCGGTACCGAAAATCCTCCCGGTACGAAATTCTGCGGCGAGTGCGGAACCAAGCTGTAATGGATAAATACAGCTGCACGGCTAAGACCGGGGATAATCAGGCAGAAGCTTATGCCGAAATTTGTGAGGATAGGATACAGATAAGCGGTGGAATTAACGCCGCTGTTTTGTATGCGGATATTTCGGATATGCGGCTGTTGAATTATACCCTTATTCTTACATTGCTAAAGAGCGATACTTCACAGAAGCTTTTTTGCAGATCCTCCGACTCTGTATGTGCGTCTCCGGAAAATAAAGATGCCGCAGACCGTATCAGTGATACAGATTCTCACGCAAACGTACAGGCTCCGGGCACAGATGGTGCAGATATTACAAAGTCTGAATATACTGTGGAAATTTCCAAGCTGGGTTATGAAACGGAAAATTTTTTCGAAAATCTCTGGGAGGCTTATGCAAAAAAAAGCAGAGAGGCTTTATTTGTAGCGGAAGCTCCCCTGATCGATACTGAAGGAAACTATTTTTTTGAGGAAGTAATGAATAAGGCAGATTTTATTTCTGCTGCCTCAGGAAAAGAAGCCTTGTCTTTACCTGAAGATACGTATTTATTAAAAAAAGGCATAGCAAAGCTCTCCCTATGCAGCGACTGTGTCTGCCTATTTCCCCACAATATTTATGGTCGGCGGATCCCGCTGTGCTTTTCCACAGAGCCTATAAGAGATGGTTTTGAGATCAGTCTTTCTCTTGATACAGGAGAAAGATACGGTTTTTCAAGACTGGGGTTTAATACCGACCGTTTCTTTGAACGCCTGATCAAATTCCGTGGCGAAACAGTCAAAAAATGGAGGGTTGCCCATGAACTGTTGGAACGATACCTTGATAAAAGAATTGGAAGCAAGGCCGCAAGCCTAAAAGCTTTTCGCGAATCCGGCGCAAATGTTGTATCCGGACTATTTGCTCCCAACGATGAGGAGCAGTTCTGGATTGCCGCTGTAAATGATGGACGTGCGGCAGTGGAACTGATCACGGAAGAAGACACGGCTCTTTACATTTACAGCTTTGATATCCCGAAAAATACGTTTATCCTTCGCCTTCGTCACGCCATGGAAGCAGTGAAAAAGAACCGTCGGCTGATCTATATTCCTGAGGAGGCGCTGATGGCAGAACCCCTCTACCGAATATCTGTCTACCGCAGTCCGCACGTAAGATTTTTAAGGGGGTGCTGTGAGGGAAGGATCATACATACCGGGGCGTGGGAGGATAAAGTAAAAGAATATCTGGCGGGTTCCCGCTGATTTGCAGCATATATAAAAAGACGCTTACAGCGCCTTTGTGATGTCTTGACAATCAATATAGTAGTGCTATTATCTAAACAAAGGGGAATGATCAGCCCTTGTTGACTTTAAACCGTCCTAAGATCGGTCAAGATCTTTCAAGGACGGTTATTTTTATCATTTTATCCTTTTATTCATCATTTGTCTTTTTCGTGAATCTTCCTCATTTTTTCTGCATATGTCGTTAAACGCTCTATGCGGTTTATGTCTTGAATATTCTTTATCGGGTATCTCTCTGCATAATTATCAACTATTTCCTCTGTAAAAGTATCAAAAGCAAGCGACGCATACTCTATCGGGAACGACTTAGAAATTATACCATCTTTCTTCAATTCCTCACTGTTTCTATATAGCTTTGGAACGTCGGGTCTAAAATCTACGACCAAGAGAGCGCATCTCTCATATTTGTAGGTTTCTTCAATCTTTTGTCTCTTATTAATTTCATCAAAAAATGTAATGTATTTTTCAGCATATACATGCTTATTCTTAAATGCAACCTTATGCTTGGCAGCCTCAGCACCATCGTATTCATATACCGGAATCAAATAGACTTCTCCCAAAACCATGTTCGGATATCTCATATGAAGGTTCAAGGCTTCGGTAAAAGTCCTCTCAAATAAAGTATCCGCATTCTTAGCAAGACTGCTCATCTGGCTTCTGACATTTATAACTAAAGTATTTCTGGAATAGTCAAAGCCATAAGGATCAGTTTCATTCTGAAATGCCATCAGCCCCCAATCAATCGGCGTACTTTTTTCCTTTATTCCCTCCGGAACGACACATATACCTTGATCCTTTTGCTTTAAGAATCCTGCCAGTTTAATTTCCGGCTTTGATTCTCCAAGCGGCGGAAAGATTAGTTCCTCCATGATCCCATGATCTATAAGCTCCTGTTTAACTGCATCATGGATCAATTTGATAGGCGCCTGGGATCTTATGCAGGCATTTTTCCCTTCTGCTCCACCCTCGATAATCGCATCCTCAATCATCTTCTTGATTTTTTTTAATTGCTCGTCAATATAGCTCATAACCGCCCCCTAAATACATACGCCGTTTTTTTCTTCCAAAAGCATATCTATCTTGTCTCTATTTCCGATTCATAATAACCGTTTTTCCTCCTCTGTAAACCAAGGTAACGAAAACCTTTCAATATACTTTTTCTAATAGCAATAATAACCGTCTTCTATCGAATAACTTGTGTTCGATACATAATACTTCATAATTTTTGAGTTTAAGATCGGCAACAATTCATCCAAATCCAAATAATCATTTTCAAACACCCCATAACCATTGCAGAAAAGCGCATCATCATCGTCAACATTCAAAAATTTAGGTGTGTCGGCAAATGCAGGGAATAGTAACTTTCTTCCAAACTTACTAAGCCCCTGCGTTCTTCCATACGCATACCATGCAACAGCGTTGGGTTTGCCCTTATCTCGACTGTCTAATTCGCTCTTCATGGCTCTAAGATAAGCATATGTGTTGGGATAGCATTTTTTCATAGTCTCTTCATCTATTAACTCATATCCATTACTGCCTCTTCTGTACGGAAAAATAATATGCCTGCTAGCCTCTTTAAGGTTTTTGCAGTTTTTAAGCTCGGGTGAAAGGATTAAAACTTATGTGCAAGACAAAAGCAGCGTCCCCATGTCTTGAAGTTCGTGGAGAATATGGTCCAGGCCGTCAGCCACGACATCCTCTGTTACACTATGAAAATGCTCCGGCACTGCTTCATCATCGGTCATGTCATTATGAGCTGATCATCGAGTGCAATCTCGACGTTGACCTGGATGTAATCTGTAAGCAGATTGGCAGATCTCCGGGTTGGATGCCGGACCTCCTGCTTAGGGCAGATGGATATGAAACGCAATTTTACAAGAAATATTAAACAATCTTTCGCTTAATATCTTCTGTGAAATATCCGGCTGACTATTTTGTATTTCAACGATTCTAAGCACCACCGCATCATCCAAAGCACCGTGCTTAGCTGTGGTTCGGAGCTTTGGTGCTTTAGGGTGATCTACAAAAGCACTTTCAAACGACTTAAAAAAGATGCTTTTATTAAAAAGAAAAAGCGGCTCCCGCTTTAAAGCTGGAGAGCCGCTATATAGCTGTCATAGTTCTCTATTAATTGCATTGTATATTTCCAGTTTTAATGCTTCATCCTCATCATAACTTCCATTCATAATGGCTTCCATTATTTTGTGCAGTAATTCCTTATGAAGACGCGGGGACGTTCCTTTTGTGAAGACGCGGGGACGTTCCTTTTGAATTTCTGTTCTTTATATTTGTAATAATACTCCAAGACAAAAGCAACGTCCCTCTGTCTTCAAAAAACGGCTTTCGCCGCTTTGTGTTGCTTTTATTTACATTTCTTTTTTCTTTTTATGATCACAGCCGCTGCCATGGCTCCGGCAGATGCTCCAGCAAATGCCAGCCTG